>NZ_CP034035.1:2168973-2478826 GCF_005484945.1 Brenneria rubrifaciens | reverse complement strand
TTTTCGAAATGGACCCCGGATTGGTTTTGGTCGCAATAATGATGACTGCGCCAGCGAACAGCATAAACATCTGGATAACCAGTACCATGGACAGGGGCTTGCCGCCAAACTGTGGACGTAATTCCGATACCGCCCCCAGAATGGCGACGGCGGCAATGGCGCACAAAAAGATCCACATGGCAAGCCAGTTGCTGCGAGGCAACTTTTTGTCCAGCAGGGTCGCGGTATCGCCGTAAACATATTCTTTGTTTTCCGGTACAGAGATAAATTTCTGGAAATCAGGATCTTTATCCAAATCTTTACCTCTGAACCAACTGAAAATACCGATTGCCAGAATCCCCATAAGGGTAGATGGAATGGTAATCGACAACAGGTCAAGAAACTCCAGATGCTGACCGTTAAAGGTAAAGTTCGCCAGCATCGCTACCAGCGATACCACCGCCACGGAAACAGGACTGGCGATGACCCCCATTTGCGCGCCGATGGAACTGGCCGCCATGGGTCTTTCAGGGCGGATATTATTCTTGATGGCGACATCATAAATAATCGGCAGAATGGTATAAACCACATGGCCAGTACCGCACAGGATGGTCAGAATACAGGTCACGAACGGCGCGATGATTGACACATATTTCGGATTACGGCGCAGCAGTCGTTCCGCGATTTGCAACATCACGTCCAAACCCCCTGAGGCCTGAAGCGTTGCCGACGCAGCGACCACGGCGATAATTACCAACATGACGTCGACCGGTGGTTTACCTGGTTGAAGTTTGAAGACAAACACCAGAATAACGAGTCCTATGCCGCCTAATAATCCCAGCGCGATCCCGCCTTTTCTCGCACCGTAGAAAAGACAGATCAGGACAATGACTAATTGAATGATAAAATCCATAGATTTCCTACCCCATTGCTCAGAATGACGAGTTAATTAATTCGGTTGTCTTACTTTCGTCGCTGGTACTATAGGGATTGTTTATTATTAATTTTCTTGATCTAAGTCTATTAATTTTTATGTTTATTTTTTTTTGCTTTAAATAAAAGAAGTAGCTCCCAATAATTATTTTATGTTGATTTTTTTAGTTTTTAAAGTATAAAATTAGTTTTTTAATAATCATCAAAAACTAATTTATGATTATCGGTTAACCAACATTTAAAATATTACATACCTATCATTTCATTGTTCTATTTATGTTGTTAATAGGTTTTAATTTTGAATTTATCAGGTTTAATTTTTTGCCAAAAAAACCATTCATTCTGTGAGGTCAATCAGTGTTCAATGATTGAAATTTGTTATCTTCATGATTAAAAGGGATAAATATTTTGTTTTTTTGGCGGTATGCTTTTCGGGATCAAATGTCAATTATCACATCATTTTAATATTCCAATAAATGATAATAATCTGTTCATCACTATGATTTTTTATCTAATAAGATTTGTATAGCCTAATTTTTATTTTTTACCCAAACGCGTTGCGCGTTAATATATAGTTTCATAAGTTATATAAATAATGCCATTATATATCTAATGGCTTCTAAAATACCGACCGAAAGCGAAAGAAATCTTCTGGCGGCGGGGCAACCGCAAGGGGAAAAGCCGACAAGTCTGCAAGGTGAATTATTCAGGGTATATTCGTCAGGCAGAATGAAAATAACCTGCCAATTGACGCAGCATGGCGTCATCCAGAGTGCCCGCATAATAGCGTAGCTGGAGCCAGGATGTCAGCCAGGCGTAGCGGGCTTCGCTTAGATCGCGCCGGGCCCCGTAGAGCTGTTGTTCCGCATTTAACACGTCCAGATTGACGCGCTCTCCACCCTGAACGCTTTTACGCGTCGCGTCCACCAGCGCCAACGCTGACTGTTCCGCTAACTCGAACGCCCGGATTTTGGCCTGACTGCTGGTGACCAGATTGAACTGGCGGCGCAGTTCAATCTGAATCGCCGCAGTCTGTTCATCCTTCTGCTGCGCGGTTTGCTGATAGCGTTCTTTCGCCTGGCGCGTAGCGGCGGAGATGCCGCCGCCGGCAAAGATCGGTACGCTGACCCGAATGCCGATTGAACGCGTATCATATTTTTGGTTATAGCTGCTTTCCGTCTCTGACTGAGTGTTCCGCGTACTGGCAACCAGCGTGACCTGTGGCAGATGACCCGCCCGGTTGCGGGCGATGTCGTATTTAGCCACTGCCAGCGATTGGCTCAACGCCATCAGTTGGGCGTTGTGGCGCACCGCCAGCGCCTGCCAGTGCTGATAGTTCGCCGGCTGAAGCCGGCGCGGGGTGAAGCGGGGGGCCAGCGGCGCGAGCTGTTCTGCCGTGACGGGCATCCCCAGCAAGGTTTCCAGCTCCCGCAGGCTGATATCCAGATTATCCTGCGCTTCAATCAACTGGGCTTGCGTTAAATTCATTCTGGCCTCGGTTTCCAGCAGGTCGGTGCGGGTGCCTTCTCCTTGCTGAAACAGACGCTGATTGAGTTGAAACTGTTCCCGATATGCCCGTTGTTGCGCCTGAACCAGCGCAATCTGTTCATGACTGAACAGCACATTGCTGTAGGCCTGAAACAGACGTACCAGGAGCTGCTGGCTGGCATCGCGCAACTGCTCATCGGCCAGCACCGCCGTCGCATCGCCCTGCTGGTAGCGCGCCCAGGCGTCGTAGTCCAGCAGGGGCTGCTGTAGCGAAAGGCTGGAGGCGTGGCTGTTATAGTCGCGTTCTGCCTTGCGCCCGCTGGCGGTAACCGTGGAGTCATTGCGCGAATGACTGTAGTCGTAGCTGATTTTTGGCAATAGCGCGGCGCGGCCGATATTCCTTTCCTCCCTGTCGGCGTTACGCGCATGAATCGCCTTCTGAAAAGTGGGATCATGAATCAAGGCCCGCTGCCAGGCTTCGATTAATCCCAGCGCCTGACCCGGTAGGCTGTAGCTCAGTGTGAAAACCCCTAACAGCAGATAACAATGACGGATCACGGCGTGGCCGGTGCGTAAAGAGCGGGGCATGATTACTCCTCGGTCAAGGCAATATGCAAACGATCGAATAACGGTTTGAACAGGTAATTGAGCAATGACCGCTCCCCGGTTCGCACAAAGGCTTCCACCGGCATGCCGGGACGAATATCCAACCCGGCCAACTGCTGTTTTCCCTGCTCATCAACACGGATACGCAGGGCGTAGTAGGGGGTTCCGGTTTGTTGGTCGAGCAGCCGGTCGGCGCCAATCAGCGCCACCACGCCTGAAATACGCGGCGTCGTGGCCTGATTGAATGCGGAAAACAGCAACTCGACCGGCAAACCTTCTTTCACCCTGTCGACCAGTTCGATGGGTAACTGAGCGTCGATCAGTAGCGGTTGTCCGTCAGGCACAATTTCCATCAGCATTTGCCCGGCGCTGACCACGCCGCCTTCGGTATGCAGCGCCAGCCCGACAACCGTACCGCTGACGGGCGCGCGAATTTGCGTATTTTGTAATTCATATTCGGCGGATTTTAGCCGATGCGTGATGTCCTGAATCGAAAGCTGGATATCCGCAAGCTGGGTTCGCACCTCTTTCTGATACTCGTTCTGACGCTGGTCGATTTTTTGTTCCAGTTCGATGATCTGCTGCTGAATTTGCACCACATTGTTGCGCTCCTGCGCGATGGCGCCGGCCAACTGTGCCGCCTGACGTTCCACATCAAGCAGACGGTTACGGGCGATATAGCCCTCCCGCGCCAGCGGGCGTAATCCCTGTAGCTGTTCGTTGATGAGGCGGTATTGCGTTTGGTTACTGTTGAGTAACGCCAGAGCGCCCTGCGACTGCGCCTTTGCGCCGATGATTGCCGCCCGCATCGCCGCGATCTCCTGTTGCAGCGCCGCCCGGCGGCTTGTGAACAGTTGCTGCTGTGAGGTGCGGATCTGCTGTGCAATCTGCGGCGGTGAGGCGGGGGCGTCGGGGAAAGTGATCGCATCCAGATTGTCGCGCTCGGCCATCAAGCGGGCTTCGCTGGTCAGGGCTTCCAACCGCTGGGTGGACAGATTATCGCGCTGAGCCAGCGCCGGGGTTTGATCCAGCGTCGCGAGCGGCTGGCCGGCCTGTACCCGCTGGCCGTCACGCACCGCGAGTGTCGCAATGCGTCCGCCGCTGACGGGTTGCACGGCTTTTCGGTTGTCGGCAACGATAACCTGCCCGGATACCGGCACGCCTTTATCCAACGGGGCGAATCCGGCCCAGAGCAGCACGCCGCCGAATCCGAGCAGTACCAGCAGCATTCCCCATTTCAAATAGCGACCGGCATCGGCGTGAAGGGGCAGCACCTGGTCGTTTGCCGTGGCCTCGGAGCATGACGGGTTCGGTTGATGTTTCAATTCGGGTAAGGCAGACATCGCTATCCTCGTGGGCAAACTTCGTTACTGATCCGGTACGGTTTTACGCGGGCCTGACGCGTTGTAAACCATACTCAGCCCGAACGAACCGGGCAGGGATGGGCTGAACGCATTAGCCGCTTTGGTGCTCTTCACCGGGGTCGCCTGCTGTTTAGCCGTCTGGGGGCGCGGTCGCTCTTTCAGTACCTGATCGGCCGCGCCGAAATACTGGATTTGCCCGGCTTGCAGCACCAACAGTTTGTTGGCGCAGGAGAGCAGGCTGGATTTATGGGTAATCAGAATTTGGGTGCTCAGGGCTTGCTGCTGCGCTGCGATGGAAGCCAGCAGCGCTTTTTCGCCATCTTCATCCAGACTGGCGTTGGGTTCATCCAGCACGATCAGTTTAGGTTGGCCGTAAATGGCCCGCGCCAACGCCACTCGCTGTTTCTGCCCGCCGGAAAGCCCGGCGCCGTCTTCACCCAGCGGCGTATCGTAGCCTTGCGGCAAGCGCAAAATCATGTCGTGCACGCCCGCGGTTATGGCCGCCGCGACGATTTTTTCAGCATCCGGCTGGCTGAAACGGGCAATGTTCTCGGCAATGGTGCCGGTGAACAGTTGGACATCCTGCGGCAGATAGCCAATGAAGTGGCCGAGGTGTTCTTTATCCCATTGGTGCAGGTCTGCGCCATCCAGCCGGACTTTGCCGCCGAGCGGTGAGAGCGCGGCAACCAACAGCCGCGCCAGCGTTGATTTACCCGAACCCGAATGTCCCAGAACGCCCAGTACATCGCCGGGGGAGAGTTCAAACGTCAGGTTAGCCAGTATCGGCGTACGGGAGTGCGGCAAGCTGGCGCTTAACTGCTCCACCTGCAATTTTCCCTGCGGGGCGGGTAACGTCATACCGGCGACTCGCGCCGGGTTTTGATCCAGCACGTCGTTCAGACGCTGCCAGGCCAGCCGCGCCTGCATCCACTGTTTCCAGACGGCGATAAGCTGATCGATAGGGCTAAGCACCCGACCAATCAGAATTGAACCCGCAATCATCATGCCGGGGGTAATTTCACCGTTGACGGCCAGCAACGCGCCCAGCCCCAGCATCAGCGACTGAAGGGCCAGCCGGGTGCTTTTCGCCAGTGAGGTCATCGTCGCGCTTTTTTCACTGGCCACATTTTGGTAGTGCAGAAATTGATGATGCTGCGTCAGCCAGCGCTGACGCAGAGCGCTCAACATGCCCATGGCTTCAATGGCATCGGCGTTGCGCAGGTTGGCGTTGGCCTGTTGGGTGGCCTGGGCGGTAACTTTCGCCGCCTGCGCCAAAGGCGCGCGCGTCAGCCGCTGGTTCAGCCATGCCAGCAGAATCAATACGCCGCCGCCGCCAAGCGCCATCAGCCCCAGCCACGGATGCAATAAAAAAATCACCAGCAGATAAACCGGGAACCACGGCGCGTCGAAAAAAGCGAACAGCGCGTTGCCGGTCGCGAATTGGCGTAACGTGGTGAGATCGTTCAGCGTCTGTCCGGCCCTGGCCGAACCACTTTTCAGGCTGCTTTCAAACGCGGCGTTGTAGATACGCTGGTTGAGTTGCATATCCATTTGCGTACCGAGGCGGATCACCACGGCGCTGCGTACCCATTCCAGCAATCCCATCAATAAAAACAGTCCCAGCATAATGGCCGTGAGCATCGCCAGCGTCATGGTATTACCGGAAGGCAGGACGCGATCATAAACCTGCAACATATAAATAGCGGGAACCAGCATCAGCAGATTAATGACGGCGCTGAACACGCCGATACCCCAGAATCCCTGACGGTACGTCGCCAGCGCGTCGATGATTTCTCTGCCTGATGTGGCTGAACGGGGAGAGGACATGCAATGTTCCTTCTGCAATAAGCGAGACATTCGCCGTACCGCTATTCACGGCTATTCCCGGCGTTCACACGCCAGTCACCGCTACGGCGCCGGTTCTCTCTGTGCCGTAGCGGTATTTGCTCAAACGGCTGAAAGTCTCATCTTTTAGCCGTTTTCTTATGCCGCCAACAGCGTGTCCGTCGTTTCGGCGACGCCGACGACGTCCACCTCTGCGCTTTCTGCTGTTATGGCCGCGTCAGCCGTACTTTCGGCGGCAAAGCTCAGGCTGTCGAGGCTGGAGGTCAGATCGATGCCGGCGGAGGCCAGCGCGTCCAGCAGCGGCTGTACGTCGCCGCTCATCAGGCCGTAGACCACTTTATGCACCGTGCCGTCCTGTCCTTCATCTATGGTGCTGGACAGATCCAACCCACTGAAGGTGACTTCAGGCGCTGCGAGATAATATTCGGTTCCGACCGCCGAACCACCCTGCAAACTATTGCCAAAGGCCAGACTATCCAGCGAGCCATACAGGGTATGCGCCGGCTCTGCGAACAGAGTATAGGTCAGATCGCCTCCGGCGATTAGCGCGGAATAATCATTTTCGGTGCTGGTAATGGCATACTGCGTGCCGTCTATAAAGGTATCGCCGCCGTAGAAGCCGCCGGTGTTGTTACCCCCGACCTCGGTATTTCCTGCGGTATGGTTAACGTCGCCAAATGCGTTCGACCATTCGGTCAGATAATCGGTAATGCTGTAGTCGGCGTAGTAGGCATCGTAAGTAATTGCAAAACTCATAGCAGATTCCTCATTAACACACGATTGATATACACGGGCAGGCCGTGTATGCCGCTAAAGACCGGGAAGCGTTATCGCCGGTCTTTGTTTTCCCATCACCTGAATCGGTATTCCTCAGATAACGGAGAAATCAGAATCTATATTCCACTCCGGCCTGCACGGTTCTGCCCCGGCTTAGCGTATAGCTCAGCGATTCGCCGTAGCTAACCACGTAGGCGCGATTGGCGATATTTTCCACCGAGCCGCGCAGCGTCAGGCTGTCGGTCAGCCGGTAGCTGGCGTACAGGTCATACACCTGGTATTTGGGCCAGTCAGCCAGATAAGCGGAGTTGGTGGGCGCAGAAGTATCCTGATAGCCGGGGGCGAAACGCAGGGTAATGCCCATATCCAGCTTGCGATCGAAAGCGCGTCCGCCCAGGGTTACCGAACCACGGTCGCCCGGCAGATAGGCGGCATTGCTGAATAGCAATGTTTTTTCGCAGTAGAAATTGCTGGCTGAGGTATCTACGGGGATTGAATAATAGTTACCCCGTGATCCGCCGACTGTTGTTACACCTCCTAGCCAGGCGATCGGCGCACAGAAATCGTTATTGCCGAGCATCCGGGTGAAGGTTGCGTCGATATAGAGAAAACCTGCGTCGTAATTGAGCTGATACTCCAGGCCGCGGAAGCGGCTCTTTGCCAGGTTGTTCTGGAATACGGCGTTGCTTAATGAATAACCGTTGTAGCCCGGTTTCTGTCTGGCCGCATTGAGGCTGATATAGTTGCTGATCTTGGTATCGAAATAGGACATTTTGGCCACCAGCCGGTCGCCTTTGAGTAGCAGGTCGGGCTGCTGGATATTGAAACCCACTTCCCAGGCGCGGGAGCGTTCCGGCTTCAGGTAGGGATTGGGGTAGACGTAATAGTTGCCGGCGCTGTAGGTGCCGTTGGCGAAAGTCTCACTCACCGAGGGCGGACGCCAGGAAAGGCCGTAGCTGGTGAACAGTTGCAGCCAGTCCAGGCCCGGCCTGACGCCGGCAAACAGGGTGGGCGACAGCTTGCCGTGTTCGTCGTTCACATCCCAATACTCTGTTACGGTGGTTGTGCCGGGGCAGCGTGCTATCGATCGCTCCGTGCAAGGATTCTCAACAGTAAAGGGTAATTCTCTATAGCTGAGACTGGTGGTGCCGCGCAGTCGGTAACGGTCATAGCGCATTCCCCCTTGCAGGGTGAGCCAATAGTCATAAGCGTAGTTCAGGTTGGCGAACAGGCTGGCCATCGTGCGGTTGCCCGCGGGCGTGGCGCCGGCAGTGCTGCTGCTATTGCTGTCCGCCGTTATCTTGTCATAGTAGAGTTCCAGCCCGGCGTCGGCGCTCAGGTCGTGGGCGCCGCTTTGCCACAGTTTGGCGGTGTTCTGCGCCTGCAAACCGTAAGTGCGCAACCGGGTGCGGTCGCTGTAGGCATCGTTTCTGGCGGTGGCATAGTTATAGGTATCGTTATCGGTATCCGCGTAATAGATCTTGGCCTTAAAATCCAGCCAGTTCTGGTCGTCCGGTTTCAGGCTATAGTCCAGCGCCGTGTTGCGCGCCATGATGTCGCTATGGCTGGTTCTGTTCCAGCCCATTTCATAAGGCCAGGTATTGCTCAGGTTGGTCAGCGTACCGGCATTGTCCGTCGAGGTCTGGGTTTGCATATAGCTGAGTTGGATGCGTTGATTAGCGGGGAGATTCCAGCCGATTTTAGCCAACCGCGAGCGCATGGTATAGCCGGAATAGTCGACCTTACTGTGTTTCAACTGATCGGCCAGTTCATCGTAGCGGCCCGCGTTATCGTTGATGCGGACGCCGCCGATGCTACCGTCGTTGCCCGGCCAGTAGTCCCCTAAGTGACGTTCGCTGGCGCCAACCAGAATACCCCCGCTTTCGTTGCCCAGCGCCAGAATGCCGCTGCCGATAAACCGGGTGCCGTTGTCGCCGGTGCTGGCGTGCAGTTTGCCGCCGATTTCCTTGCCGGGCGCCAGAAAGTCGCTGGCGCTGGCGGTATTAAACGTGGCGACCCCGCCTAATGTGCCCGCGCTGCCCATCATGTTGGTGGCGCCTTTCTCAACGGTAACGCCGGAGAGCAGCTCGGAATCGATATATGTCTGGCCGTTACGCTGGCCGTAGCCGGTTTTCTGATAGTTCTGACGTATGCCGTCAATGTTCATATTGACGCGGCCGAAGTCCTGAATACCGCGGATATTGACTGATAATGCCGGATCTTGCTGGCTGACGCTGGAATAGACCCCGGCCGATTGCTCCAGCATATCGGCGGCGTGGCGGGCGGGACGATTGTCCATCTGCTCGCGGGAGATCACGCTGATGGCGCGCGGCTGCTCGTAAATCCAGTCCCCCGGATTGGCCACGCTCACCGCCCGTACCACCATGATGTCGTTGACCGAGGCGCCGTCGACATTAACCGGGCGGGGACGCAGCGTAATGACGCCAGCCGCGCTGATTTGAAAATCAACCGGGTTATTGCCAATTAACCGGCGTAACCCTTGTTCCGGGGCAACGCGCCCATGAAGTGAAGTGGCCTGCATGTTCTCCAGTTTTACGTCGGCGAAAAAAACTTGTAGTCCAGCTTGTTCGGCAAAACGCAGCAAGGCCATGTGCAGTGGTTGTGCGTTGATGGAAAATGCTCTCTCCTGGCCGGAGGGCGCCTGACCTACCGACGCGGCAGGGGGGGCCGCCAGTGCATTATCCAGCGGGGTGAGTAATGAAAACGCGGTGCCAACGACCAGGAATAGCTTACTAAACGGTAATAAACGGATTTCTTGAAATTGTGATTTTTTGTTCATTTCACCTGTTCTTCCGTCAATGAATTTAGCATTAATCCTTAAAAAACAGTCGGATATGCGCTCTTTGTTTATTAATGGAAATGATAATAAAAATCATTACCTAAATATATAGACGGCCGGTCGCGCGTAACCCGTAAAAAAAAATTAAATTTATCTGGTAAGCCGCCGCCAGGCGACGCCGGAAATCACCCGGCGTGGTTTTTTATCAGGCGTGGGAAGAGGGAGAAACCCGCGCCCGATGGCAAGCCCCAGGCGCGGGTTGATATCAGTACAGGATGGTGACGCCGGGCAATGACAGCGTTTTGGCGCCCAGTTCGGCGGTGATGATTTTCAATGCGTCATCCAGCCCGGAGAGAGAGAAAATACCACTGACTTTGCGCTGTCGCAGCGGCTTCCCGGAAACGATAAGCACCTTGTCGTGATAGCGGTTGATACGGTTAATCACCTCCGATAGCGGCCGTTGCTCAAAAATCAGCAAACCCCGAGTCCAGTCGCCGTCAGTCGCGCTATTCCAGTCAGATAACCGGACCATTCCCTGTGGGTTATAACCTGCCGCCTGTTGTTCATCCAGGGTCAACGTCTGGCCGCCCGCCGTCACTTGAACACGGTGTTCGATGACACCGACGGTGGTCATCTTCGGGGTATTTTGAATAATAAACTGGGTTCCCAGTGCCTGTGTGGTGCCCGCGGCCGCTGCGACCAGAAAAGGACGCTTTTCCTGTGCGTCAACCGGGGCGGCGCTGAACCTGGCGTTACCTTGTAAAAGTTTTACCCGGCGCTGGCCCGAACTGTAGTCGAGGGCAATGGCGCTGCCCGCATCCAGATCGACCCGGCTGCCATCAGGCAGCGTTACGTGGCGAACCTGATGTTCGGCGCGGTAATCTGCTCGCAGCATGAGAAATCCGTCAGATAGCCACGCGGTGGCGAAACTTAACCCCAGCAATAACAGGGCGGCCACCCGCCAGTAGGCAACACGTTTTTTCGGCGTCACCGCAGGCTGAAACGCCTGTTTTTGTTCAGCGCTGAGCGAGCCGAGTTCTTGCCAGAGCTGCCGCGTCTGTTGCAGGACGAATTGATGGCGGGGATCTTGTCGCAACCATTGTTGCAACGCCTGTTCTTGCTTATCCCCCAGTGGGGATTCAGCCAGCCGGACTGCCCAAAATGCCGCCTGCTGTCTGATTTCGGGTGGATAATCTTTCATCTGATGGGCCTGATTTTAATAGGGTCTCTAATGATGTAGACGTTTGATGGCGGTAAAGCCGTAAAAAATTTGTGATTATTTTCAGGACAGGCGAATGTTCATCATGGCATCCAGGGTGTTGGCAAGATGTTTTTCAACCGTGCTGAGTGAAATCTTCAGATGTTGGGCGATTTGCTTCTGCGTCATGTGTTCCAGACGATGTAAGCGGAATATCTGTTGGGTACGTTCGGGCAAGGTTGACAGAATGATCGCCAGCAATTCCAGTTCCTGTTGGGCGATCGCCATTTGATCAAGCTGCGGGGTGTGATCCGCTACTTCATCCAATGGGTGTTCCGTGGTGTTGGCCGATGAGGTCGACTGCCAGCGCTGTTGGTGGCGGAGATGATCAAACAGCAGATTATTGGCGGTTTTAAACAGATAAGCCTTCTTATCGGCGACATCGTTATTCTGTTCCAGCCGCTGAGCCAGTCGCAGAAAACTTTCCTGGACCAGATCTGCCGCTGTCTGGGGATCGTGCAGTTTATGATTGAGATACCTTTCCAACTGTTGAGCATAATGATGAAAAAGGATTCTGAGTTCAGACGCTGACATCACAACTTCCCGCCAGGCTAATTCGACCTGAGTCATAAAAGCAGTGTAATTGATAATTATTATCACATATGAGCGGGGCAATAGAGAGTTAAATATTCTTCAGATTGGTAGTCCGTCTGGTTCGGCTACACTTATATGTTGACCCGTCATAATTTTCTGGAGACGAAATAACATGACTAAACCCGACCCAAAAGACGTGACAGTCGGCGAAGGGCTTGCCAAAGTGCGTGAAGCCGCCGATCAACTGACGGAAGAAGAGATTGACGCGCTGGCCGAAGAAGCGAAGCAGGCCGCAATCGAGACACAAAAAGCCATTCGGATACAAAAGGAGAAAGCGGCGGGAAAAACCCCATAGCCAAACTTGTTGCTAGCGTTTTCGTCGATCCGGCAAAGTGGCAGATATTTTGCACACCTCTTTTATATAAGTGAAAAACCCGTGATTTTCTATATATAAGGAAAGTGTTATGCACGATAAATTGCTCATAGAGGGGAAGCTGGTTGTGGGGCAGGGCGAAGCGCTGGCCGTGTTTAATCCGGCGAATGGCGAGGAGATTGCCTCGATTGCGCAGGCGAATCTGCACCAGGTTGATGCAGCCGTACAAGCGGCGGATGCGGCGTTTGCGCAGTGGGGGCAGACCACGCCCAAAACGCGTTCCATTTTGTTACTGCAAATTGCCGATGCTATCGACGCGCATGCTGAGGAATTTGCCCGGCTTGAATCGCTCAACTGCGGTAAGCCCTATCATGCGGCGCTGAACGATGAGATCCCCGCGGTGGCGGATGTGTTCCGTTTTTTTGCAGGTGCGGCGCGCTGCCTGAACGGTTCGGCGGCGGGTGAATACCTGGAAGGGCATACGTCAATGATTCGGCGCGATCCGGTAGGGGTGGTCGCGTCAATTGCGCCGTGGAACTACCCGCTGATGATGGCGTCATGGAAACTGGCGCCGGCGCTGGCGGCAGGGAACTGCGTGGTGCTGAAGCCGGCGGAACAAACCCCGCTCACAACCTTTTATTTGGCGCACTTGCTGGCGGAGATTCTGCCTGCCGGGGTCGTCAATATCCTGTTCGGACGCGGGGCGGATATCGGCGATGCCCTGACCGGTCATGAACGGGTGCGTATGGTGTCGCTGACGGGGTCGATTGCCACCGGCGCGCACATCCTTTCCCATACGGCTTGCGGCGTGAAGCGCACCCATATGGAGCTGGGTGGGAAAGCGCCGGTGATTGTATTTGATGATGCGGATATCGATCAGGTGGTCGATGGTATTCGAAGTTTTGGTTTCTATAATGCCGGGCAGGACTGTACCGCGGCCTGTCGTTTGTATGTGCATCGCGCCGTTTATGACGATGTGGTTGTTGCGTTGGGTAAAGCGGTCGCCACGCTGAATATGGGCGATCCGCAGGACGAAGCCACCGAGCTTGGCCCGTTGATCACCGAAGCGCAGTTGGAAAGGGTGGCGGGGTTTGTCGAGCGGGCCAGGGCATTGCCGCATATTACCGTGGTCACCGGCGGCGAACGGGTAAAAGGCGCGGGATATTACTTCCAGCCGACGGTGCTGGCGGGGGCGCGTCAGGAAGATGAGATCGTGCAGAAAGAGGTGTTCGGGCCGGTAATTTCCATCACGCCATTTGATGATGAAACGCAGGTGGTCGGCTGGGCCAATGCCTCGAATTACGGGCTGGCTTCATCCGTCTGGACGCGGGATATCGGCCGGGCGCACCGTCTGGCCGCGAGCCTGCAATACGGTTGCACCTGGGTCAACACGCACTTTATGCTGGTCAGCGAAATGCCGCATGGTGGACAGAAACTGTCTGGCTACGGGAAAGATATGTCGATGTACGGGTTAGAGGATTACACTGTCGTGCGGCACGTGATGATTAAGCATTAACCGGGCGGCGATATTGTTTTCATCATTTTGCTGGCTTGACCGGTATTCGTGCCGGTCAAGTCAGACGCAGCGCCGTTTCTTACGCTGAAAGAGACAATATCGGATTTGTTTTGATACCCGATGAGGTGATTCACCTTCGATAATCGATTTATTGCCCTATTTTGGCACAACGCATGCAGCCAAAGGGCGTTTTTCCTTTCTAGCCTTCTGTCTTCCCCAATTCACCGGTATCGCTAAATTTTTCATTCTATATGTAAAGATTTATTTTGATTTTTGTTTCAGTTTTACCGGTTAAGCCAGATTTTAATATTTAATTCTTAATTTTAGCGGTCAATTGGCGTGTTATGTGCATTAATTAAATGGATATCGCGTGATATCCGTTAACAAGGAGTTCATTTTGTCCAGATTACACGCACACCTCAACCCGCTAGAGTGTACTCAGCAGGCGCTGGATTGGATCAACAGTGAGACGTTAACCCACGATGAAACCGTCTCATTGAATCGGGAAGTGTTGAGTTGTTTTCGTGAATATGTCAATCCGGGTTTTCTGGAATACCGAAAATCTGTCACCTCAGGAGGCGATTACGGCGCGGTCGAATGGCGCGCGAGTGGCCCGAATACGTTAGTCGATACGCTGGGAAATGAATATCTCGACTGCCTCGGCGGTTACGGTATTTTCAACGTTGGGCATCGCAACCCCAAAGTTATCGCGGCGGTAGAGCGACAGCTTGCCAGACAACCCTTGCACAGCCAGGAACTGCTTGACCCATTACGCGCTTTGTTGGCGAAAACGCTGGCGGCATTAACGCCGGGCGATCTGAAATACAGCTTCTTTAGCAATAGCGGAACGGAATCGGTTGAGGCGGCGCTGAAGCTGGCCAAGGCTTATCAGTCCCCGCGGGGTAAATATAGGTTTATTGCCGCAACGGGCGCGTTTCACGGTAAGTCATTAGGGGCATTATCCGCGACCGCCAAGTCCACGTTTCGCCGTCCTTTTATGCCGTTACTTCCCGGTTTCCACCATGTCCCCTTTGGCGATATCAGCGCTATGCATAAGCAGGTTCATCAATGCGGGAAGACCGGGGATGATGTGGCTGCCATTATCCTTGAGCCTATTCAGGGAGAAGGCGGCGTAATAGTGCCGCCGGATAATTACTTGCCTGCGGTCAGAGCGTTGTGCGATGAGGTTGGCGCATTGCTGATTCTGGACGAAGTCCAAACCGGTATGGGACGGACCGGGAAAATGTTCGCCTGTGAGCATTATGGGGTTCAGCCCGATATCCTGTGTCTGGCGAAGGCATTGGGGGGCGGCGTGATGCCGATTGGCGCGACGGTGGCCACGGAGAAAGTCTTTTCCGTGCTGTTTGAAAATCCGTTCCTGCATACTACGACGTTTGGCGGCAACCCATTGGCGTGCGCGGCTGCGCTGGCGACGATCAACGTCTTGTTGAGCGAAGAACTGCCGGATCAAGCGGCGTCGCAAGGTGCGTTTTTATTAAAAGGGTTGAAACGGCTTGCAACTGATTATCCCGAGTTGATTATTGAAGCTCGCGGTGTCGGTTTATTGCAGGCAATCGAGTTCAGCCAGAACGAGATCGGTTATGCGTTTGCGAAAGAACTTTTCCAGCGCAAGGTGCTGGTTGCGGGAACGCTGAATAACGCGAAATCAGTCAGAATCGAGCCGCCGCTCACCATCACACGCACGCAGTGCGAGCGCGTGCTGAACGACGCCGGCGAAGTGCTCAAAAAGCTCGGAGGCATGATGACTGACGGAAAAAAACTGAAGGAATATGCGGTAGAGTGAAACGTGCGCGACAGACATGCAGCATAAGATTGCCGTCACACCGAAGGCCAGTCAGATAAACCTGACTGGCTTTTTTTTTTTACAGCAGTCGTCACACCCTACGCGAGGAGTTAATGTTTATATTTTTCAACGTAAACTATTATCTTGTTAGTTATATTTTCCATGATTTTCAATCATTATTTTCAATCATTATTTTCAATCATCGGGTGTCATTTTCCTCGTTTTTTTAAAATCTTCTATAATCAGATAGCATTTTTAAATGCCTACTGTAGCGAGTGGCCTATTTCGTCTTATACCCGTCGACTTCAAACTTGCAGGCGTGTTGAGTTTTAGCGCCCAGCTACTCCTGGAGTAGCTGATCATTGGGGCATGTCTTGAACGCTGCGGCCTGCGCGTTGAAATCCTGAGGGGATCGACCAACATTGTCATCCTGCAAACAAAAGGAAATGAGGTATGAGATCAAAAAATAAACGCAATGAGCCGATGAAAATACAGGATATCACCATCATCGATGACACCAAGCTGAAAAAGGCGATCACCGCAGCCGCGCTTGGCAATGCGATGGAATGGTTCGATTTCGGTGTTTATGGATTTGTGGCGTTTGCGCTGGGCCAGGTATTTTTTCCCGGCGCCGATCCCGGTTTACAAATGATTGCGGCACTGGCAACGTTCTCAGTACCTTTTCTTGTCAGGCCGCTGGGCGGGATATTTTTTGGCGCAATGGGAGATAAGTTCGGTCGCCAGAAAGTCCTGTCGATAACCATTATTATCATGGCGGTGAGCACCTTCTGTATCGGGCTCATCCCCTCTTATGACGCCATTGGCATCTGGGCGCCGATATTACTGTTGTTGGCAAAACTGGCGCAGGGCTTTTCCGTTGGCGGGGAATATACCGGGGCGGCCGTTTTTGTGGCGGAATATTCACCAGACAGAAAACGGGGCTTTTTAGGCAGTTGGCTGGATTTTGGTTCGATTGCCGGTTTCGTCATGGGGGCCGGCGTTGTGGTTTTGATCTCCTCGATTGTTGGAGAACCGAATTTCCTGGATTGGGGATGGCGTATTCCTTTCTTTATCGCTGCGCCATTAGGGTTGATTGGAATTTACCTCCGTCACGCGCTGGAGGAAACGCCGACCTTTCAGCAACATGTGGATAAGATTGATAAAGAATCTAAAGATAGCCTTCAGTCGCCGCCCAAGATTTCTTTCCGTGAAATCGCCACCAAACAGTGGCGGAGTTTACTGGTTTGCGTGGGGCTGGTGATTACTACCAACGTCACTTACTACATGTTATTGACCTATATGCCGAGCTATCTCTCGCATAGTCTGAATTATTCAGAAGATCATGGCGTTATGATTATTATTGCCGTCATGATCGGCATGCTGTTCGTGCAGCCGGTAATAGGGTTGATGAGCGACAGATACGGGCGTAAGCCGTTTGTTATCTGCGGCAGTATCGGCCTGTTACTGTTGTCGGTGCCCAGTTTCATTTTGATCAACAGCGATGTCATCGGGCTTATTTTCTGTGGTTTACTGATTCTGGCGGTGTTGCTGAACGCGTTTACCGGCGTGATGGCGTCGACGCTGCCGGCAATGTTTCCAACTCACATCCGCTATAGCGCGTTGGCGCTCGCCTTCAACATATCCGTGCTGATTGCCGGTTTTACGCCAACCGCTACGGCGTGGCTGGTTGAGTCGACAAGCAATCTCTATATGCCCGCTTACTATTTGATGGTTGTCGGCATTATTGGATTGATCACGGGAATGGCGATGAGGGAAACCGCGAACCAGCCGTTAAAAGGGGCGACGCCCGCGGCATCCGATCGGGTCGAAGCAAAAGCGCTGTTGCAAGAACGGTTCGATGATATTGAGCAGAAAATAGAAGACATTGACGAACAGATTGCAACGCTGGAGCAGAAAAGAAAAGCGCTCGTCGATCAGCATCCCGAAATAAATTAAGAAAATGGCGGAGCGCTAAACGCATTGCTCCGCCGCCGGGATCACCGGAACGGTGGCTCATTGAACGTGCGCAACTTGCGGGAGTGCAATTGATCGGCTTGCGCGCGCAGCAAATCGATGGTGCAAATGCCAATTTGCAGATGTTCTGAAATCGCCCCTTCATAAAAGCGGTTTGCCTGGCCGGGCAATTTAATTTCACCATGCAGCGGTTTGTCGGAGACGCACAACAGCGTGCCGTACGGCACCCGAAAACGGTAACCCTGTGCGGCGATGGTGGCGCTTTCCATGTCGACGGCCACCGCGCGGCTGAGATTGAAACGCAGGGCGGAAGCGGAATAGCGCAGTTCCCAGTTGCGGTCGTCCGTGGTGACGACCGTACCGGTACGCAGGCGCTGTTTTACCTGCTCGCCCGGCATCCCGCTCACCATTTTGGTGGCGTCATAAAGCGCGCGCTGCACCTCGGCGATGCTGGGGATCGGTATATCGGGAGGCAGCACCGCATCCAGTACGTGGTCATCGCGCAGATAAGCGTGCGCCAGCACATAGTCGCCAATCGTCTGACTTTCCCGTAGGCCGCCGCAGTGTCCAATCATCAGCCAGGCGTGGGGGCGCAATACCGCGAGGTGATCGCAGATGGTTTTGGCGTTGGATGGGCCGACGCCGATATTGACCAGCGTAATGCCCTCGCCGTTGCGGGAGATCAGATGATAGGCCGGCATCTGGTGTTTTTTCCAAGCCAAATCGGACACCTTCTGCTCAGGATTGGGCGTTTCCGCCGTGATGTAGATACCGCCGGCACAGGATAAGGCTTCATACGGGCTGGCGGGATCGGCAATCTGACTACAGGCCCAACGGACAAACTCATCCACATAGCGGGTGTAATTGGTAAAGAGAATGAAAGACTGCACGTGTTCTACCGGCGTGCCGGTATAGTGGCGCAGACGCGCCAACGAGAAATCAGTCCTCAGTGCGTCAAAGTGCGACAGCGGTGAAGTCGTTGTCGCGTGAAACAGGCCATCGGCGGTTTCATCGCCGATTTTCGAGAGTTCCGTTGTTGGAAAACACTTGGCGATACTGGCGCTCATCGACCGATCCAGCAGCAGGTCGGAGCCGTCCAGCACGTAAGGGAATGGAATCTCCTGCTGTGAGGGCCCTACTTCAATATGGGCGGCATAATCCTTTGCCAGCAGGGTGAGCTGTTCGGTCAGATACTGGCGAAAGACTTGCGGACGGGTAATGGTGGTGGAAAAGCAACCGGGATGGGTGAAACGGCCATAGGCGCGGTGCCGCGCATGCTCGGCGGGCTCACCGTCCCATTTCACCCGCAGTTCGGGGTAGGAGAAGAGTCCTGCCGCGCGCGCGTTTGCATCGGGCGGGCTACTGTTGCTGACGAACTCCCCGATGGCGTCGCGCAACTCGGAGACGGCTTTGTCGTACATCGCCTCCAGTTTATCAATTGCCTGAGACACGGTGAGGTTTTCGCCGGAAACGCTGTCATGCATATTCTCTCCTTGGTACAAGTATTATCTCGCTGCGTTAGGGTGAAGCATATGATTCGGTTATCCCGTAGGCTAACCGAATATGCGATGAAAGCTCAATAAAAGAGAGATAAACGGCGGCAGGAAGCGAACCAGGAGTAGGCCCGCATGTTCATCGGATCGCCTTTCATCCGTTCAGGGCGGAGGAGGTAAACGGACGGCAAATCAGCGTCATGGCTATCGCGCTGCACAAGGGCACCGCCGCCAGCAGCAGCCAGGGGATCGCCGCCAGCGGCGACGGCGTCAGCGCCCGATCGAGCTGTCCGCCGAGCAGGAAATTCCCGGCCAGCACCGCCGCGCCGCCCATTGATGCCAGCGCGCCGTAATGCGCGCCCAGATTGTGGTTATGGGCAAAACGGGGAACGAGATCCATGCCCACGGGAACAATCAGCATCTGCCCCAGCGTCAGCAGCGTAATCAGCGAAACCGCCGGCAACAGGCGCTGCCAGCCGTCCGGCGGCGTGGTGTGGGCAAACAAGGCCACGCTGACGAAAGACAGCGCCAGCAGCGTGAACCCCAGCGGCAGCATACGGGCTGCGCCGTGACGACGGGCAAAACGTGCGAGCGGCAGTTGCAGACAAATCACCAGCAGCGAAGCCAGCACAAACAGC
Source organism: Brenneria rubrifaciens (assembly GCF_005484945.1). Lineage (NCBI taxonomy): Bacteria > Pseudomonadati > Pseudomonadota > Gammaproteobacteria > Enterobacterales > Pectobacteriaceae > Brenneria > Brenneria rubrifaciens. Next base: position 2,459,444 of record NZ_CP034035.1, on the reverse strand, counting down.
GGCCCGAGGTCTTTTTCATCGCCGCCGGCGCGGTGCAGTTCTACGGGCAACGCCAGATAAAGCTGGTTGTAGCTGAATAAATAGGCGCTATAGGCGATGATAAATGCCACAAAGCGGCGCTGGCGGAAGGTTTGCCACCAGGGTGCGATGTGCAACGCACCCTGATGTCGCGGCGTGGCCGGCAGGCTGAAAAACAGAATGAACAGTGCCAGTAAAAACACTCCGGCGCCAATCAGCGCGACCCGCTGAAAACCGTATCCCACCAGCAGAGAGCCGAGCAACGGCCCCAGCACCGCGCCCAACTCGCCGCAAATGGCAAACAGGGCGAACCATTCTGAACGGCTGCGTTTGCCTTCTTCTTCACTCTGCGTACCGGCTTGCGCCACCAGCGCTTCAATGGCGGGCGAGAACAGCGCGCCGCCAACGCCGGTCAGACAGGCGCCAAGAATAATCGGCCAGAGGGAACCGCCCAGCGCCAGCAGCAGGTAGCCGGCGATCCGCACCACGCAGCCACACAAAATCACGCCGCGCGCGCCAAAGCGATCGGCCAGCGCCCCGCCGACCAGAAACATGCCCTGTTGTGAAAAGGTTCTCAGGCCAATGACCAAACCGATCGCCCAGCCGGACAGCCGCATGTCGTCACGCAGGAAGATAGCCAGAAACGGCACCACGGCATAAAAACCGATGTTGAAAACCAATTGGCTGCCCAGTAACAACGGCGGATAGAGCCGTAAAGGGCGAGAGGCGATCGGGTCTGACATAACATGTTATCCGTTAAAGCGAGTGGCTTACGAAGGCATGACGGGTGATTGCCGGGCGGTGTGCCGCGATCGGGGACTCAATAACGCCACCGCCATCCTTGACCAATGTGCGGTCGCACAGACCCGCACTATCAACAGCTCTCTATTATTTTGCCAGGCGGCCTGTATAAGCAATGCTTTTATCGGTTTACACAATGCTAAACCCTTTATCCCGGCCGCTTTTTCCGGGCGGCGGCACCTCCCCGAACCGCGGCAGAAAAATCAGGGGGCGGGAGCCTGCCATTCCCGCCCAGGGATAGCCGCAATTAACTGTTGTGTGTAGGCGTGCCGTGGGTGCTGGAACACCTGTTGGGTAAGACCTTGCTCCACGATGCGGCCTGACTTCATCACAATAATGCGGTCGCAAACCTGAGCCGCAACGCGCAAATCATGGGTAATGAATATCAAAGACAGCCCCAGGCGTTCACGCAATTCCGCCAATAGCGCCAGTACCTGTGCCTGTACCGATACGTCCAGCGCGGAAACGGGTTCGTCGGCCACCAGAATCTTCGGTTCCACAGCCAACGCGCGCGCCAGCCCGATACGCTGACGCTGACCGCCGGAGAATTCGTGCGGGTAGCGATGAACGGCGGCGGGATCAAGGCCGACCAGGGCAAATAACGCGTTGACCTTTTCTTGCGCCTTATTGCGCGGGACGCCCTGTATCAGCAAGCCTTTGGCGACAATTTCGCCCACTTTCTGTCTGGGGTTCAGGGAGGCGAAAGGGTCCTGAAACACCATCTGAATATGGCGGCGGTATTCCCGCAGCCTCTGAGGAGGCATGGTCGTCAGTTCACGATCGGCAAAATGCATTTCGCCCGCGTCAGGCTGGTACAGCCGCACGATACAGCGCGCCAGCGTTGATTTTCCTGAGCCGCTTTCCCCGACTATGCCCAGCGTGCTGCCTTGCGGCAACTCAAGGCTGACATCCTGCACGGCGTTGACGACGCGTTTATTGCGACTGAACCATTCCGACTGGCGGAAGGTTTTGGTCAGGTTTTTCAACTTCAGAATCGGCGGATGGTTCGCGGCATGGCGCGGCGCGGCCGGATGCAACGCGGGCACGGCGGCGATCAACGCGCGGGTATAGTCATGTTGTGGCGCATAGAGCACGCGGCTGGCCGGCCCTTGTTCCACCAGTTGACCATGCTGCATCACCGCCACCCGATCGGCAATATCGGCCACCACCCCAAAGTCATGGGTGATAAACAACACCGCGGTGCCCTTGCGCTGTTGCAACTCGCGAATCAGTTGGAGAATCTGCGCCTGCGTCGTGACATCAAGCGCGGTGGTCGGTTCGTCGGCGATCAACACTTGTGGTTCAAGCGCCAGCGCCATTGCGATCATCACGCGCTGACGCTGTCCCCCGGAGAGTTGATGAGGATATGCTCGCGCGGCGGTCAGCGGATCGGGGAGGCGGACATCGGCCAGTAGCTGATTCACTTTGGCGTTCAGGTCGCGCCGCGCCAGCCCGGGCTGATGGGCGAGAAACATTTCGGCAATCTGGTCGCCCACCCTGTGCAACGGATTCAGGGCCGTCATCGGATCTTGAAAAATCATCCCGATGCGCGCGCCGCGCAACTGTCGCAGATCGTGTTCCGTTAGACGCAACAAGTCGCGTCCTTCAAACTCAATACTCCCTTCCGCCGGTCGCACCCGATCGGGTAATAGCCCCATGATGGCGCTGGCGGTCATGGATTTCCCCGAACCGCTTTCCCCCACCACGCACAGGATTTCGTTGGCATACAGGTCGAGTGAGACGTGGCGCAGCGCCCACTGCCGATCGGCGTCGGCCGGCAAAGCGACGCTGAGATGGTTAATCGATAACAATGGGTTCATCAGCACGGGGTTCATCGGTTTTTCAGCCTCGGGTTCAGCGCGTCATTGAGTCCCTGTCCAACCAGCGAGACGGACAGCACAGTCAGGAGAATGGCAATGCCGGGAATGGCGGAAACGTACCACTCCTGACGGAGTACGCTCCGCCCGCCGCCAATCAGATTGCCCCAGGAGGGGACGTTGGGATCGGATAAATTGAGAAATGCCAACGCGCTTTCCAGCAGAATGGCGACCGCCATAATCACGCTGGCGTACACCACGATGGGGGGGAGCGCGTTGGGCAGAATTTCACGAAAGACGATCGGCATATCGCGCATGCCCAGCACGCGCGCGGCCTGGACGAATTCACGTTGTCGCAGCGACATGAATTCGGCGCGGGTCAGACGGGCGGCGGGCGGCCACGAGACAATGCCAATCGCCAGTATCACAGTAGGCAGCGTCGAGCCGAACACCGCCACCAATACCAGCAACAGCAGGAAATTAGGCAGGATCTGGAACGCTTCGGTTAGCCGCATCAGAATATCGTCAATGATCCCGCCGTAGAACCCTGACAGTGCGCCGACCACGATACCGATAATAATGGCGATGACGGTAGCGACCAGGCCGAGGGTCAGCGAGATGCGGGCGCCGTGGAAAATCTGTGCGGCGATGTCACGTCCCGAATGGTCGGTGCCAAGCAGGAAGCGCGGGTTATTCAACGGCCACTGAAGCGGCCTGCCGGCCAGCCGCAGCGGATTTTCAGGGAAAAAGAAATTGGCGCTGAGTGCCATGCCGATAACCACCAGTAGCAGCATCAGGCCAAAAAGGGCCGCGGGATTGCGGGCGTAACGTTTAAAAAAATGGCGCATGACTGTTCACCTGAACTGCTCACTTGAAATACGCGGGTCGAGCCTGGCATAAAGCAGGTCCACCAAAAAATTGATCCCAATCACCAGCAACGCGGAGACAAACACCACGCCTAACAGCGTATTGAGATCGCGTTGCATCACGGATTCGTAGGCCAGTCGGCCAAGTCCGGGCAGGGCGAAAACGCTTTCCACCACCACCGAGCCGCCCAACATGGTGCCAGCCTGTAACCCAATCAGCGTGATCAGCGGCAGTAGCGCGTTGCGCAGAATATGTCTCACTACAATGCGGTATTCGCTAAGCCCTTTAGCTCGGGCGGTACGCACGAAATCCAGCGTGGCGACTTCCAGCATGGAGGCGCGCATGATGCGCAGATAGACAGCGAGAAAAATCAGCGCCAGCGTCAAGGTCGGGAGTATCAGGTGCCGGGCGATATCCAGAATGCGGTCGATACCGGTCAAGCCGCTGGCGAGGGTTTCAAAGCCGCCCGAAGGCAGCCAGTCGAGATAGATGGAGAACAGGAAAATCCCCATCAGACCAAACCAAAAAGAAGGCGTGGAGTAAAAAATCAGCCCCAGCAGCGAAATCAGCGTATCCGGCCAGCGATTGACCTGCCGTGCGGCGATAATCCCCAACGCCATACCTGCGGCAACCGCCAGCGCCAGCGAGGTTGCCATCAGCAGCAGCGTGACGGGCAGACGCGCCAGAATGACGTCCGCAACGGGTTTGCCATAAATGGCCGACTGCCCCAAATCCAGATGCGTCAGCCGCCACAGGTAATCGCCCAACCGCAGAGCGGTAGACTGATCGAGCGCATAATAACGACGTAACGCCTCAATCATGGTGGGATCGCCGCCGCCCATCTGCGCCACCAGCGCATCCACCGTATCTCCTGGCGCCAACTGTAACAGCAGAAACAGTCCGGTCAGAATAATCAGCAAGGCCGGGATCGCCGACGCCAGCCGACGGCCCGCGAGCAGTAATGATTTCATCCCGCTCAAGCCTCCAGCCAGGCGTCATGCCAACTGCCGGATGGCCAGCGCGATGTGTTGAGCGCATTTTTCAGTTTTTTGTTCACGACACTGTAAAACTGGCGTTCGGTTACGAACCACACCGGGAATTGTTCGTTCGCTTCCGCCACCAGTTGCGCGTACAGTGCGCGGCGCTTGACGGGATCGATTTCCGAAGCGGCATCGTCGATCAGTTTATCCACCACGTCGGATTGCCAGCCGTACTGGTTGGTCCACGGCGATCCTTCCGGGCTGCCCGAACGTAACCAAACGGTAGTCGATACCGCCGGATCGCCCCGGTATTGATGCCAGCCGGTGGCGATATCAAAGTTATGCTCCTTGTAAACCGCAGACAGCGAGCCCGCATAGTCGAAGTTGGTGATATCCACTCGGATACCCACTTCCGACAGCGCCTGTTGGATAAAGGTCGCGAACAGCGTGACGTCTTCCCCGTTGGTAATGGGAACCAGTGTCAGCTTAAAACGCTCGCCGTTGGCCTGACGCGGATAGCCGGCTTCGTCCAGCAGGGCTTGCGATCTCTTACGATCGAACGGGTAGGGCGGTTTGCTGTCGACCGGGTAAAACGGCGTGGAGGTGGAGGGAATCATCCCGGTCGCCGGTTTACCCTGACCATATAAAAAGTTTTCGATAAAGAACGCTACATCAATGGCATGGGCGATGGCGCGTCTGACCCGCACGTCCGCGATCTCCTTGCGTCGAAAATTGAATTCCAGCGTGTTATTAAAGACGTTCGCTTCTGAACCTTGCGTGGTGACGTCAAAATCCGGGTGTTTCTTCAGCCGATCCAGATCCGCCAGTGAAAGCTGAGAGTAAGCGCTGAGCTGGAGTTGCCCGGTCTCCAGCGCGGCGGCCGCGGCGGATTTATCGGTGATAATGCGCCAGACAATCCGTTCAACATAGGGCTGATCCTGACGCCAGTAATCCGGGTTGCGGGTGGCGATGATGTACTGACCCCGTTCATATTGGACGAATTTGAACGGCCCGGTGCCGATAGGGGCGGTATTGGCCGGGTTTTCCAGAATGTTGGTATTTTCATAGAGATGACGGGGGACGACATAGCCGAGATCGGCCAGCGCCCGCAGCAGCAGTTCAATCGGCATCGGGCGTGAGTAACGGAACACGGCGGTATGTTCGTCCGGCGTATCCACCGCGTCCAGATACTGTTGCAGCGCGGTGCTGTAATTAAGCTGCCGCTTCCATAACACCAGCGCATTGTACTGCACGTCTTTGGCGGTAAACGGCCTGCCGTCGTGCCATTTCACCTGCTCGCGCAGTTTGAACGTAATGGTCTTGCCATCCGGCGTGGCGTGCCATTCGGTTGCCAGTTGCGGAACGACGTTGCCATGCGCATCTAAATCGACCAGCGACTCGATGATTTTGCTGGTAACGATATAAACGCCGGTGGACGCCCGCAGAGCCGGGTTGAGAATGCGTTGTTCCGAGGCCAAATGAACCCCAAGCGTGCCGCCTTTGATGGGCGTGCCGGGCAGGACGTTGGAAGCCGTCTTGCCTTGCGCGGCTGAGAGAAAAGAGGTGAAAGGCAAAGTGGCCGTCATAGCCGCGGAAGAGATTAGCAATTGTCTGCGTGAAATATTCATAAAGACCCCGGTGAAAGGCGAATAAGCCAATAAGGGCAAAAGAATAATGTCAGAGATAAATATGAGTAAAATGATGATTTATTCTATCACATTGTATTATTGATATATGTAAAGTGAGAGTTTGATATATCTATTTTCCGGTAAAGCTAATATAAATAAATCACTAACCAAAAGCGGTAATTAAATTTCTAATGTCGCCGTCTTGTCTATTTCGAGAGCGCAGGCGCAACATCGGCTGCTGAATTAAGAGGTAGACCTTAATATATCCGTATCTAAGGGTTTTTTATGGCAAATCTACTGTGGGATCACGTGGTTCATTATGTGAATAATCTGGATGATGCTGTGTCGGCGTTTACCGACCGCCAACTGGCGGCGTTTCCCGGCGGCGCCCATCCGGGGTGGGGAACCCATAATGCGCTGAGCTATTTCGGTCTGACCTATATTGAGTTTTTGGGCATCCGCGATGCGGATGAACTGGCCGCCGCCCGGGACAGCTTCTTGTTGTCACGGGACGCGCAAACCTTCTTGCCGCAACAGCAGATATTGCATCGCATCGCCCTGCGCAGTGATGATATTGACGCCAGCTACGCCGCGCTCCGGCAGTACGATCTGGCGCTTTCCCCAATCGTGACGGGACAACGCCGAGATGCGCAGGGCAATCTCATTGAATGGCGCATATTCACCATTACGGGAGACTTTCAGGGTGTTGCGTACCCTTTCATTATTCAGTGGGGCGAGACGGACGTCGAACGTTTGCGGTCACTCCGGCAGCGTGGTATCGATCGGCCTCATCCGGCTGGCCGCGTGACCCTCCAATCCGCGCAGTTCTCGGTCAAACAACCGCGCCAGGTTGCCGCGCACTGGCAGCATCTCTTTAATTTACAGAGCAGTGAACAGAACCCGGCTCACCTGCTGATTGGCGAGCAGCAGTTTATTTTTCAGCTTGGCGAATTAAATCGGCTGGCGTCGATTCAGTTGCAGGTTGACAACCCTGAATTAAAACAGCGCAGCCTGATTATTGGTGACGGTGAGTATCAGTTTGTTTGATATTTATTTAATGTTAATTTCACATAAAATATTAACGGGAGACCTACATGGCAAACGTTCATTTTATTGGCGCCGGACAAATGGCGGAAGCCATTATTCGTGCCTCGCTGACGCGAAAAACGCTGACTGCCGGGCAAATCAGTATTGAGGATATCGATGCAGGCCGCATTGAAACGGTAAACCAAACCTATCAACTGCCCGCGCAGCGTGATGTGACGGATGCGCTGAGACAGGCCGATTTAGTGGTGATTGGCGTGCGTCCTCAGGATGATCTTGTCGGCGTGACGAAACGCATTCAGCGGGAAGCCGCGCCTCACGGCACGGTGGTGTCGATTGTGGCTGGGGTCACGCTGGAACAGTTGGCGTCGTTACTGGGTTCGGCGCGGGCCATCGCGCGGGTGATACCCAATACCCTGACGGATACTGGCTATGGCTACAGCGGCGTGACGCTCAATGCCCATGCCCGTGCGGAGAGTATTGAGACGTTTCTGTCCGGTTTCGGCAAATTTTTGTATCTGGACGAGCGGTTAATCGACGTCTTTACCGGTTTTGGCGTGGCAGGGCCAAACTACATTTACTATTTTATCGAGTCCTTGACGGACGCGGGCGTACTGGCGGGATTGCCGCGTGCGCAAGCCACTCAGGTGGTGTTGGAAAATCTGGTTGGCGCGGCTGAAATGCTCAAGATCAGTAAGAAACATCCCCGTCAGTTGCTGGACATCAATAACTCACCTGCCGGGGTGGGCATGCATGGGCTTTATGAATTGAACAACAGCGATTTTGCCGCGGGTTTGCAGCGTAGTGTATTAGCGGCGGTAAAAAGAACCACAGAACTGGCGAAGGTTCACTAATACTGACCAGTCGGCAGTCTCCTGCCGACTGGGTTGCTCTCCGTGAAAGGCAGCGGATTTTTCATCGCTGAATCTAGGCCCCATCTTCAACCTGCGAGTTTCATCTTACTTTTAGACCAATCTCCCGGCCTATAGCGCGTTATGCTGTCGCGTTCTGCCTTATTTGTTCGCATTGAAATGAAAACAATCGAGTATAGTGGTGCTGGAAAAATCCGTGATAAAGACGCTAATATAATGGACGGATGGGCGCATTCGATGCTGTTGCGATATAACAAACGCTTATAGGAGGGTGAATGTTAGAAATATTCGATGTCAGTTTCAATCTGATTTCTAATAAAGAAATAGATGAACTGTTTACTCTACGCAAAGAAACGTTCAAGGATCGATTAAACTGGTCGGTGAATTGTATTAATGGGATGGAGTTTGATGAATATGACGGAGAGAATACCAATTATATATTGGGTGTAAAAAATAAAACTATCGTCTGTAGTGTGCGAATGATAGAAATGAAATATCCCAATATGATTACGGGAACATTTTTTAATTATTTTAATGAAATAAAAATCCCAGAAGGGAATTATATCGAGTCCAGTCGTTTTTTTGTCGACCGGGAACGTGCAAGAGCATTAATAGGGAATAACAATCCAGTCTGTTTAATGCTGTTTCTGTCTATGATCAACTATGCCAGAAATTACCATTACGACGGTATATACACGATTGTCAGCCGCTCAATGCTCACGATATTGAAACGTTCGGGGTGGCGTCTTTCTGTGGTGGGGGAAGGTTTGTCAGAGAAAAATGAAAATATTTATCTGCTATTCTTACCAATTGATTGCGCAAGCCAACATGCGCTCATTGAGCGTATCGTGAAGTCAAAGAAAACCGAACCGGAGAGTTTTGAAAACTGGCCTTTGGTGTTCCCGATCAAAAAGGAAGAGGCTTGATTAGCTGCAATTCGACGCCAAGCCGTATGGCGTGTTTAGCATTTAAGACGCCCAGCTTTTTGACGACGTTGCCGATATGAAATTTTACCGTACTTATTTTTATACCTAAAATCAGTGCAATTTCAGGATAGGTTTTACCCATACTGGCCCAGTATAAAATCTCATTCTCTCGATCAGAGAAGATATCTTTATCACCCCATCGGTGACTATTTCCCTGGTTCATCTCTCTGTACAGAGAGATGATTTTTTCATGGATTGAGATAAGCAGCATCTGTATTTTGTCTTTATTGTCTTCGATGGCGGTTTCAACGTCGGCGCTTTCTGATTCTTCGAGCATAATCGAGAGCGCCGCCAGATTTTGGAGGTGGTCATGAAGCACAAAGGTGTAACCATTAACGATATCATACTCTCTGGAGAGATTGAAAATCTTCGAGAATCTTAATTTTGAATTGATAACCAGATTATCGTCCCAGGAGAAAGGCGATATCTTGTTTATCGCCGTCAAAATGACCGGGTCAATGTGCTGGTAATTATTTTCTTTGTAGGTTTCTACCCATTCCTGAGGATAGTTTGAGATAATCGAGACCAATGAAGGGTTCTTTTTACTCAAAATTATGTAGGCATATTTCAGATCGCCATAATGCTTTAGCTTTCGATTGAGGTAGTTTTTTATCGTGTTGTTGATGATTTCGTTTTCAGACCAAAAAAAAGACATTTACAGCCTCAAAAAGTTTTATGGATGGGTAAGATAGAGTTTGTATAAATACACAGTGTAAAACTATACTTAAGTCCAGCTTTTGTCACATCATGATATCTCCTATAATTTTCTCACAGACAGCATAGTGCTTAAAATAAGTTTTAAAAATCAAGCTTAATTGGCGTTACGTTATTGTATGGGGTATTTGCCAACCCAGGGAAATTATTTTCAACAAAAGCCCCTTCATGTCCAAAGGGCCCTTCATAAAAAGAGTGCAAACGAGACAGGCGTCGCGTGATGTAATCTACTATTTTTACCTAAAATTCAATGAGCTCACTGCCGTACCCGTTCATAATGTATGTCAGAACGTCTATCGGGATGCTTGATTACCGTTTCACCAATACTGGCAAAATAATCTGCTGGATGGGACTTCATAGGCCCCCTATAAGGCACGCTAAAGTTTCGACTGCAAAAACAGGCGAGTGCGGGTACGACGTCCTCTGATATCAAAGCGGAAAGACATCCGGCGATTCGTTAGCCGCACAAATGATTTTATACCAGGTGAAATCATGATGTTATGCCGTCGCTGAATGCAAATAGAGCCAAACTTCCGTGATGATAAATGTGAACGCCTCCGGTTCGGCTTAAAATCACAGCGGGTACGCTCCCCTTTGACCTTAGCGGAGAATGTCCTGCGACACTCCCCGGCTAATATTGTGGCGAACGGTGCTGAGCGCTGTTCTCGCTCACTTTGTCAAAACCTACCCGATAAGTTTGCCTCGGCCTGCTTGAGCGGGCCGAGGCATGTGAGTAGCCGTACGTTAAAAACCACGCATTACAATCATGCGAGATCGAAGCGATCGAGGTTCATAACTTTGTTCCAGACCGCGACAAAGTCCTGCACGAATTTCGCCTGCGCATCCGCGCTGCCGTAAACTTCGGCCAGCGCACGCAACTGAGAGTGCGAACCGAAGATCAAATCGACGCGTGTCGCTGTCCACTTGATCTCGCCCGTCACGTAATCGCGGCCTTCGAACACGCCTTCGTTACCGGTTGCTTTCCATGTTGTGTCCATATCAAGCAGGTTCATGAAGAAGTCATTGGTCAGCGCCATCGGACGTTTGGTAAACACACCGTGCTGGCTTTGATCAACATTGGTGTCCAGAACGCGCATACCGCCTAACAGAACCGTCATTTCCGGCGCGCTCAGGGTGAGTAACTGCGCTTTATCCACCAGTAACGCCTCGGCGGAGAGCGTGTAGCGGCCTTTAAGGTAGTTGCGGAAACCATCTGCGATCGGCTCCAGTACCTCAAATGATTCGACATCGGTTTGCTCCAGAGACGCGTCCATACGGCCTGGCGTAAAAGGAACGGATACCGGGTGACCGGCGTTTTTCGCCGCCTGTTCCACCCCGGCGCAGCCTGCCAGCACGATCAGGTCAGCTAATGACACTTTTTTGTTGCCGGACTGGGTACGGTTAAACGCATGCTGTATGCCTTCCAGCGTATTCAGCACAAGAGACAGTTGCTCCGGCTGATTGACTGCCCAATCTTTCTGCGGCGCCAGACGGATACGGGCGCCGTTTGCGCCGCCGCGTTTGTCGGAGCCACGGAAGGTCGAGGCTGATGCCCAGGCGGTGGTCACCAACTGCGAGACAGACAGGCCGGATGCCAGAATGTTGCCTTTGAGGTCGGCGATATCCTGTTCGTTAACCCGTTCATGATCGACCGGGGGGATAGGGTCCTGCCAAATCAGTTCTTCCGCAGGGACTTCCGGGCCGAGATAACGGGCGCGCGGCCCCATGTCACGGTGCGTCAGCTTGAACCACGCACGGGCAAAGGCGTCGGCAAACTCCTCTGGATGTTCGTGGAATCGGCGGGAAATTTTCTCGTAGATCGGATCAACACGTAAAGAGAGGTCTGTGGTTAGCATGGTCGGCACATGACGTTTCGACGGATCGTGCGCATCCGGTATTTCACCCGTGCCCGCGCCATCTATCGGCTGCCACTGATGAGCGCCGGCAGGGCTTCGGGTCAGTTCCCACTCGAAACCGAACAGGTTATCGAAGAAGTAGTTACTCCAGCGGGTCGGCGTTTGGGTCCAGGTGACTTCCAGACCGCTGGTGATGGTATCCCCGCCCTTGCCGCTGCCAAAACTGCTCTTCCAGCCCAGCCCTTGTTCCTCAATTCCTGCGGCTTCCGGTTCTGGGCCGACCAGCGCTGCATCGCCCGCGCCATGGGTTTTACCGAAGGTATGCCCGCCTGCGATCAGCGCGACGGTTTCAACGTCGTTCATCGCCATGCGCTTGAAGGTTTCGCGAATATCTTTGGCGGCGGCCAGCGGGTCAGGGTTCCCGTTCGGGCCTTCCGGGTTCACGTAAATCAGCCCCATCTGCACGGCGGCCAGCGGGTTTTCGAGATCCCGCTCGCCGGAATAGCGTTTTTCGCCACCCAGCCAGGTGGTTTCAGAACCCCAGTAAACATCTTCTTCCGGCTCCCACACGTCAGGGCGTCCGCCTGCAAAACCGAAGGTTTTGAATCCCATGGACTCCAGTGCGACGTTGCCGGTAAGGATCATCAGGTCGGCCCATGAAATTTTACGGCCATATTTCTGTTTGATCGGCCACAGCAGCCGGCGCGCTTTATCGAGGTTGGCGTTATCGGGCCAGCTGTTGAGCGGTGCGAAACGTTGCTGACCCGCACCGGCGCCGCCGCGTCCATCGCCCATGCGATAGGTTCCCGCGCTGTGCCAGGCCATACGGATGAACAACGGCCCGTAGTGACCGAAGTCTGCCGGCCACCAATCTTGCGAATGGGTCATCAGGGAATGGAGGTCTTCTTTAACGGCAGCCAGATCGAGGCTGTTGAATGCTTCGGCGTAGTCGAACGCTTCATCCATCGGGTTGGATAAGGAGGAATGCTGGTGCAGGAGTTTCAGATTCAGTTGATTTGGCCACCAATCTTGGTTCGAGGTGCCGCTGTTGGTCGTTACTTTGTTCCCGCCGCCCGAAAATGGGCACTTACTTTCAGTTGTCATGCGTGCTCTACCTCTGCTTGTATGTCCCGGCCATTCGGTCTGCCTGACGTCCGAGTGCTGAACCGTTGACGTGAGATTGCTCGTAATTTCGCCTTGGGTGTTGCGCTAATGGTTAGCGTAATGCTTGGAATTTCATTGGATAGTTATCAAATAACCGACATTTCGATGGTAAGTCTTCTCGGCTGAAATTCGCAATCAATCTTATTAAGTATGGGGTGATAGATAAAATCGAATTATATGAATATTGTGATAGTCGTTGGCTATCTCATACATTTACCTGCGTCATACCCTGAAGCGGAGAGGGGACGCGTCGTGGCGTCCGGCTGTTGGCTGGCGATGACTGAAGCGTAGAGAGGGACAGTCTGACATGTCCCTGACACAGAGGTGGGCCATAATTGAAACGTTGTTTACGCATACGATAGTGATAGTCACTTTCAACGGGGACTTTCCTGAGTGAATCGGGGGGAAGTATGAACGATGTCAACAATGTTATTATCGTGCATGGATTTTTATCAACGCCCCGCCATCATTGGTTTCAATGGCTGCGGCAGCAGTGTGAAGATGACAATATCCGCGTTTTTATCCCCAAAATGCCGATGCCCAGGGCGCCCAAGCCCGATAAATGGCTGGCGCAATTGAGTAATACGGTTTCATTGCCTGATGAAAAAACATGGTTTATCGGACATAGCTTGGGCTGTATTACCGTTTTACGTTATTTGTCTTCTTTACATGAGCAACTTGTCGTCGGCGGCGTTATATTGGTTTCCGGTTTTTCAGAGCAGGTCGAAAAATACCCTGAACTTAATGCTTTTACCGAAAAAAATATTGATTTCAGCCTGTTGCGTAAAATAATAAAACATAGAATTACGATTTTATCGTCTAATGATGAGGTCGTTGCGCCTCATTATACGATGAAACTGCGGGAGCAGTTGGATGCGAAATTATATCGCTTTACGGGGTGTGGACATTTCGCGGATTGTGATGGTTTTGATCAATTCCCGGCATTAAATAACATCCTGCGTGATTATTTAAACTAATTCAGGCGGCTATTTGCGCTGGCTCCAGACAATGATGCAAATAGCCAACCTTTAACGAGCGGATGCTCCGTACTGCCGTTAGCGTTAATAATGAACTGCGGCGCCGCAAAACCAGTAGCCGGTATATTGTCCGGTTTCCCCCCCATTTTCCCCAAATAAGTGCGTATTTGACGCTTATCATTTGGTCCGCACGCCTTTGCTGATACCGTTCACACTTCGCGCCGGGTTTTGCCAGTTGGCGTCTCAAGGGCGATTGGCGGATAGGTTATTGTGGTAATATGCGAGTGAATAATATACTGCTGCGAAGTTAACCGTACCGGTTGAGCGCTATTTTGCGGTTATATCCTTGTCAATTCGGGCCGTAGCGGGCTATTGGTGTCGGTCCCACGGACGGTGCGAGTAACCTGGGCCAACGCACCTGCAACCTAAAGCAAGACGGGGATAGTGCAAATTTATCATGACAATGGTCGGGAGATTATGAACGGACGGAAAGGTATTGCGGGTATTGGCCGCCTGATAATGGTGCTGGCGGTGATGGCGGGGCTAATCGTACCGGGCGCGAACGCCAGCCAGCCAGCCGATTCCGACCCGGCAGGCTGGCCGCGAGAGTTTCACAATGCCGACGGCACCACAACAACCCTGACCTCACCCCCTAAACGCATCCTGTCCACCTCGGTAACCATCACCGGTACATTACTCGCTGTTGACGCGCCGGTGGTGGCCAGTGCGACTGCGGCCAACGGCCGTTTTTTTGCTCAGTGGGACAAGGTGGCGCAGACGCGCCATCTGGAAAAACTATGGCCGGCGGGCAGCGTGGATCTGGAAGCGGCCTATGCGGTGGTGCCGGATCTGATCGTGGTCGCCGCCACGGGCGGGGATTCCGCGATAGGTCAGATCGACGAACTGAAAGCCATCGCGCCGACCATCGTGCTGGATTACGGTGGTCAGACCTGGCAGGATCTGGCGCGGGAAATCGGTGCGGCAACCGGTCTTGAAGCGCAAGCGAACGCACGCATTGCCGAGTTTGATGCCTCGGTGGAAGCGTCTCGCAAAAAAATCACGTTGCCAGCCGGGAAAGTGAACATTATAAGTTACAACGGACCCGGTGCCAGCAACCCAATCGCCACCCCTGACGGGGTTCACGCCCGGCTGCTCAGATCGCTCGGCTTTACCCTTGAAGCGCCCGACCTGGCGTGGCAAAGCAATATGGCCCCCCGGCAGGATTTTGTTTGGGCGCAGTATGAAAACCTGACTCGTCTGAGTGCGCCCTCCACCTTTCTGCTCAGCGCGGGTGATGACAACGTTGCGGCGTTTCTGGGCGATCCAATGCTGGCCAACTTACCTTCGGTTAAAAACAGGCAGGTCTATGGTTTGGGTGTCAATTCGTTCCGCATAGATTATTTCAGCGCCAAAGAAATTATTGAGGGGATCGTCAGACGGTTTGGCAAGGTGGAACAGACAGTGCCGTCGCCGTAGTTGCTTCGTTATATACGCAGGATATTCGCTATGTCTCCACTCCTTCAGGCCGCTCTCCGCTCGCGCAGCGGCAAATTCAGGTTTCGTCGCCGGGGCCTAATTTTCTGTACGTTGCTGCTCGCCGCGCTGACCGTGTGGAGTGTGTTCATCGGCACGCGTCCCATCCCGGCGCATGTGACCTGGCAGGCGCTGGTGGCGTTCGACGCCAGCGACAGCGAACATCTGCTGGTACGCTACCTGAGAATCCCGCGAACCTTGCTGGCGATAGTGGTGGGAGCCGCGTTGGGCGTCTCCGGGGCCATCATGCAGGCGCTGACCCGTAATCCGCTTGCCGATCCCGGCATTCTCGGTGTAAATGCCGGGGCGATGGTGGCGATTGTTGCGGCTATCGCTTTTTTGGGGATTTCCGATGTCGCCGGGTATATGTGGTTTGGGCTCTTTGGCGCCGGACTGGTCGGTGGGAGCGTGTACTTGCTGGGCGGCGGCTGGCGGGGAATCAATCCGGTGCGGTTGGTGCTGGCGGGCGCCGCGCTGACCGTCGTGCTGTTGGCACTGGCACAGTTGATTACCGTGAATAGCGAGGATGAAGTGTTCAATCAGTTCCGGCACTGGGTCGTCGGCTCCTTGCAGGGACGCGGTTATCCGGTACTGGCGCCGGTATCCATTGTCGTTGCGGCAGGGTTGCTGGCGTCGCTTACCCTGGCGAAATCGCTGGATATGATGGCGCTCGGCAACGATTTGGGACAGTCTCTCGGTATTAATGCGGTCTGGGTATGGCTGCTGTCGGCGCTGACTATTATCGCTCTGGCGGGCGCTGCGACAGCGGCGGCCGGGCCGATCAGCTTTGTCGGGCTGACCGCGCCGCATTTCGCCCGCGTTGTCGCCGGAGCGGACCACCGCTGGGTTTTGCCCTGGTCGATGCTGATTTCCGCGATCCTGATGGTGGCGGCCGATATTTCCGGCCGACTGATAGGCTATCCGGGGGAAATCAGCGTTGGCATTATGGTGGCGCTGATTGGTGGACCGGTGTTTGTGGTTCTGGTTAAACAATGGAAAATCATACAGCTATGAACGCCAGACATGACGCAGGCAGAACGACTGGCGCAGTCTGGCGCAGCGGACGTGTGTCGCTGCTGGTCTATCCCCGGGAACTGGCAGTGTGCGCAGGGCTGCTGGCGTTGCTGGTATTGCTGGCCGCGTTTGCTATGACGGCGGGGCGGATCGATATCAGCGTCGCACAGATTCTGCATGCGATCTTCGGCAATGGCGATGGCGGCCCCGGCGATCGTATTATCCGTAATATTCGCCTACCGCGCACACTGACCGCTATCTTCGTCGGCGCGGCGCTAGGCATTTCCGGGGCGATTTTCCAGTCCGTTTCTCGTAATGCGCTCGGTTCTCCCGATATTATCGGCTGCACCACCGGTGCGGCGACCGGCGCGCTGATTCAGATTATCCTGTTCGATCCCGCGCCGATGGCCGTCGCCTTTGCCGCGGTAACGGGTGGTATCGCGGCCTCGCTGCTGGTCTATTTGCTGTCGGTGAAAGCGGGCACGGTCAGGGGATATCGCCTGATCCTGACCGGCATCGGCATCGGCTCGGTGCTCAGTGCGTTGAATGGCTTCCTGCTGGTGAAAGGGGATCTGGACAATGCGATAATGGCGAATCTATGGCTCGCGGGCACCGTGCAATCTCGTACCTGGATGCATCTGATCCCGGTAATGATTGGCGTGGCCGTGCTGCTGCCTGCGATCCTGCTGTCCGCCAGAAAGCTCACCATGATGGAGATGGGGGATGATATGGCCTGCCTGCTGGGTATCCGCGTGGAACGCGTTCGCCTAATGATGATCCTGTGTGCGGTCATTCTGGCGGCGTTGGCCACCGGCGCCACCGGCCCCATCGCGTTTGTTGCCCTGGCCGCGCCGCAACTGGTGGCGCGTTTAACCCGGTCGCGGACGCTGCCCGTGATCGGCGCCGCGTTGATGGGCGCCAGTCTGCTTTTGCTGGCCGACTTGATCACGCTGCTGCTTCCTCTGACCGTCGCCATGCCTGTTGGACGCATGACCGGCATTCTTGGGGGCGTTTATCTGCTTTGGCTGTTGAACCGCATGCGACGCTTCTGAGTACGATCTCGTCTTGACGCGAGCCCACTGTCGACAGAGAGCGTGACGGTCAGCCAAGATAGAGGACGGGGTTGTGGATGATGATTCTGTTAATGCGTGAAACGCATTGTTAATCCGTCTGAATGAAGAGTGAATTCGCCATGAAACCGCAATTGCACGCCGAGAACCTCACGCTGGGATACGATCGTCATATCATCGCCGAGAAACTGAGCGTAGACATCCCGGCAAATCAGTTCAGCGTCATTATCGGTCCCAACGCCTGCGGCAAATCGACCCTGCTGCGCGCGCTATGCCGTCTGCTGAAACCGCAGAGCGGAGAAGTTTTGCTCGACGGCAAGAATATTCACCAGATCCCCACCAAAGCGTTGGCGCGTCTGTTGGGATTGCTGCCGCAGCACGCTATCGCGCCGGATAACATCAGCGTATTCGACTTGGTGGCGCGGGGGCGCTATCCGCACCAGAGTCTGTTGCGGCAATGGAGTCGGCAAGACCAGCAGATTGTGGAGCAGGCGATGAAGGCAACCAACGTTGACGCGCTGGCGGATCGCAGCGTGGATTCGCTGTCCGGCGGACAGCGCCAGCGGGTATGGATCGCCATGGTGCTGGCCCAGCAAACGCCGCTGCTGCTGCTGGATGAACCCACCACCTGGCTGGACATCGCCCATCAAATCGAATTGCTGGACCTGTTCCGCGAATTAAACCGCTATCATGATCGCACCCTGGTGGCGGTGCTGCACGATCTTAACCAGGCATGCCGCTACGCCGATCACCTGATCGTCATGCAAGACGGCAACGTGATGGCGGCTGGCAAGCCTGCCGATGTCGTCAATACCGGGCTGATAGGACAGGTGTTCGGCATGAACTGCGTAATTATCGACGATCCGGTATCCCATACGCCGTTGATCGTACCCTGCGGGCGTTATCACACCACATCTGAAATGGCCTCGGCAATAAGATAGGCTCAACGTAATTTGTTGTATAATCATACTTTTTAATGCTGGCCTTATCAGAATAACAGCCTGACCGGGAGACTAGGACTTTAGAAAATTTCGTTATCTGCAAGATGAACGGATTGGAATGATTTGAATGCTAACTAATTAGTAATGCAATCAATGCTAAGGGTTAATAAAAAAACACCCATCATTCTGCATATATAGGCCATGAGAATCGGCGACTTTGCAGGGTTTGGATGTTGGCTTGAGACTGCGAGTTTGCGCGTTGGGAAGGGGCATATGGGGGTCACTCCGTTATCGAAGCGGAAAGACCCCAAATCTGACCACCGCTTTTTCCCGAGGCGGAGGGAAAACCAGAAACGCATCGGGAAGGTTTTTCACGCTAACTTGTTGAATCGATATACAAGTAGGGGCTCGCCAGGATGCATGAAAACAGGGAAATGGCTCTCTGACTGGGATCGCCTTTGCTTTTAAGAGGCTAAATGGTAAGGGCATTTCTGTCATGACCACCAGAACGACGACCAATAGTCTCTGGTTACATAATACTGGTTCAAGCGCTCCCGCTGCATGTTACGATTGCGCCCCCTGCAAGGGAGATGGGAACCATCGGCGTTGAGTCGACGGACAAGCCGGCGCAAGCGCTGGTCGCTTATTGACAGGAAATTACGTTTCTTGATGCGCCGGTATCCGGCACCAAGGCGCCTGCTGAAAATGCCCAGATTTTGCTCCTTGCCAGTGGCGACAGAGAACGGGCCGCAAATGCGGAACCGGTGTTCGCCGCAATCGGCAAGGGTACGCTTTGGCTGGGCGAGGCCGGTAGGGGATCGCGCATGAAACGTGTGGTAATACCTGGCTGATTCTGTTGATGCAAGGGCTATCGGAAAGCTTGTTATTGGTCGACCAATTCGGCTTTTCAGAAGATGACTTGTGGTCCGTTCTGGACGGAGGGCCGCTTGCCGTGCCTTATGCTAACGCGAAAATGGAGATGATTAAATCTGGAAATTATGCGCCGCAGATGCAGTTGAACTGGGCGCTTAAAGACGCCCGGCTGGCGCTCTCATCCGTATCCGGCGGTCAGACTCTGACTTGCCTGCGGAAAGCGGCATCGCTATGACGCCAGGCGGTTGATGCCGGCTATGGCGCGGACGAGTTGTCCGTGGTCTATCATTTTCAGCATCAACAAAAACAGTCAAACGGATGTTGCCCGCTATCGTTCGGTCGATCGCGGGCGGCAATATTACTGAACAGCGATGTCGACATGAGCAATAAGGCGGCCGCTTTCCAGTTTAAGGCAATGATCGGCCAGGTGGAAAAAACGATCGTCATGAGTGATTGCCAATACGGCTTTACCACGCACTGCTAACTCAGGCAGAAGCTCCTGATAAAATACTCGTTTAAAGAGCGGATCCTGATCGGCCGCCCATTCATCGAATAGATAAAACGGTCGGTCTTCCAAATAGGCCACGACCAGCGCGAGGCGTTTGCGCTGCCCCTGCGACAGGTCGCGGGTGGAAAAATAGCCATTCTCAATTTTTACCTTGTGATCCAGATGCAGTTTGGCGAGGAGCGCATTCGCGCGGGCATCCAATGTAGAACCGGCGTCATTCAGGCCAATCAGCGATTCAAACAGATGAAAGTCTGAGAAGATGGCGGAGAAAAGTTGTCGATAGTTCGCCCGATTGCCGTCGGTGATCCCGTGACCGTCGACGGTAATGGTTCCCTTCTCCGGCGTATATAGCCCGATCAGCAATTTGGCCAGCGTCGTTTTACCACAGCCATTGCCGCCGATCAGAAAGGTGATTTCTCCTCGCTTAAGCGTCATGTCAATGGGGCCGAGCTGAAATACGCCATCCTCTTTCTCACGGTAATAGCTGTGGGTCACGCCTGACAAACGGAGCGTTGCGGCTTCACCGAATTCGCTGGCCGAAATCGCTTTATCGATATTCTCCCGCTCGTCGAGTTCGGAAAGTATTGCGCCAATCCGCCTGAGCGAGACGCGAGCCGAATTTAGCGTGGGTATGCTGTTGAGCAAACCTTCCAAAGGCATCAGCATAAAAAGGAACACGATCACGTAGCCAGCCAGTTTTGTTGATTCGAGACCGGGTATCACCGTCGGTGAGAAGATGACCAGTCCCAGGAATGCATAAAATAAAAACAAGATCCAGCCGACGCCGAAAGCGTAAACACCGAAAGCGCGAGTGCGGTTTTTGCGTACGGCTTCAATTTCACGACCGAGCGATTGGTTGAGGAACGTATGAGCGCGGGAAACGTGCAGTTTCAGTTCTTTGGCGCCGGAGAATAGCGCATTGAAATGGGAGAACAAGCGATCTTGTGCCTGACCTGCCGCTCTAAGCGAGGCGATCGCCGTAGAGCCGCCGAAGCTGTAACCGAGCGAGCCGATAATCACCACCGCTAGCGCCAGAAAGAAGATGGGCAACGACAGCCAGGCAAGGTATCCCAGACAGCCGAGGACGATCGAACCCTGCATCACGATATTGGGTAGCGTGAAAAATAGCATGGATACGCTGGTTGAATCATCGGTGATGATCGACTGCGCGCGGGATGCGCCCAGCGTTTCAATCTGGCGAAAAGGCGCACGGGCGACGCGATCCGAAATGAGCTTGCGCATTTGGGCCATGGTTCCCTGGCTCAGTTTGGCGAAAATGACGCCGCTGAGTATGCGGCAGACAATGGCGACGACAATCAATACACTAAAGTAGCAGGCGAGCGGGGCGTAGTTTTCTTTGTCGGTAAGCAACGCTTTGTTGATTACTGTAATCAGTAAGACGCTGGAAATCCCATTGACGACGCTGGCGAAAGTGGCAATGGCAAGTACCCCGCGCGAACCACGCAAGAGTGAAAGTAAAAGCCGCGAGGCTGGATTTTTAGCAATTGAATTACTCATGTAATGTCCATCCGTGATGATGTAAGCAGCGGTAAAAACAGCGATTTTTTCAATGCAGGGTAATCGCGCGGATGATTACCCTGTCGGATCGTCCAACCGTTATGTCATATCGCCAAATCAGAACGCCTGCATAATGAAGGCGCAAACGCCAGCCCGTAAGGGCTGGTAAAGTGGCGGCAGCGGCGTAACTCACCTCACAAGGGACAGATTTACCCGCAGCCAAGCGGCCAACTTTTCGACCTGCGGAGCGGACAACATCGTCATGTGATTGCCTGGCATGAGCAGCATCTCAAATTGAGCGGCATGCGAGCGCCATTGCTTTTCATTGGTTTCTCTCTCAACGGCGTCCCCCTCTTTGGCGCTGATCAAATGGACTAGCCCCTCATAGCGCGCGCGCGGCGTATACACCGTGTTGAGATTTGCCTGCATGACCTGAACGATGCCCAACAGCACCGATGTCGTCATCTGGGGCGAGAAAATACCCGCGCTCACCAAAGCGCCATGCAACTTCTTAATCTGCTCATCCGGCGTCATCTCGTCGAAATCAGAACGTGTCAGGGCCAAGGGGTGAGTCAGTAGCATGTTGTAGATAGCGATTAACTTCAGCAGCGTCTCGATACGATCGATAGACTTCGGCGGGCAGTTCTGTGCGTCGGGCGCATCGGTATCGACCAGTATCAGATTGGCGACCGATTCACCCCGCGCCTGCAACTGCAAGGCGATTTCAAACGCTATCCATCCGCCGAAAGAATGGCCTAAGAGGTGATACGGTCCATAAGGCTGCGTTTGGCGGATCGCCTCAAGGTAGGTTCGGGCCGCGCCTTCGACGCTGACATAAGGCGGCAGACCGCTTTCTGTCAGACCTCGCGCTTGCAGAGCGTTCAAGGGCTGTTGAGTCGGCAATGATAGCGCCAGCTCAATAAAACTGGATGCGTTGGCGCCGGCGCCAGGAATACATAGCAGCGGCGGTGTCCCTGGGGTGCCGTTTTGGATAACGATATTCGGGGTATAGTTGCCGGATAAGAGATACTCGCTAAACGAATCGACTACCTGATTCAGCAAGGGCGACTGCATGATCGTATAGTGCGTTCCGCCTACAGGATGAATCACGGAATCCTTGCCGACAGTGCCTTGCCAGCCGCGCCACGGATCGTCGCTGACCGATAAATCACCCGCGGTATAAAGATGAATCGCCAGGGGTGATGCCGGGGGGATATGATCTCGAACACATTGCAAAATGGTTTTCCTGGAGGATATTCGCAGCAGAATGTCCTCTTTGGTCACCCCGGCTGGTAGCCATCCCCGACTTTGGCAAAACGCGACGGCGAAGTTTAACTTTTTGATCTTACATAGTTTATCCAACTCCTCTTCATCGGTTATTTTCAAAGAGTTACGTAGATATTTAATAATCGTGGTAATACTTTCTCGCTCATCATTTACCGGCGCAACGCGCGGTTTATTTTCCGTATCGCGATTGATCCCACTAAAGTTGTAGGAATCGATCATGCCAAGGAAATCAACGTATTCACCGCTGTCAATCAACTGGATTGCGATTTCATAGGCTAGGGTGCCCCCCATTGACCACCCGGCGAGACGATAGGGGCCGTGAGCCTGAATGCGGCGAATGGCCTGAATGTGATAATCGGCCAGTTCCTCAATAGACGTCGGCGGATTATCCGCCGTATGGATGCCAAGCGCGTGCAGTCCGTAGACCGGTAGCGACGATGGCAGCAAGGCGGCTAGCTGCGAATAAACTACCGGATCGCCTGTTGTTTCGTGTACCAGGAACAATGGCGGCAGATCTCCGTCAGGACTCAATGGCACAGGGTTTTCAGCGATGGGGAAACTGGGTTTGATGATGTCGTCATTAATCTCCAGCGCGAGATCGCATAGCGTTGGATGAGCGAATAAGGTGGACAACGCTAGCTCTATACCTTGTTGGCGCATGGCGTTTAACAATTTCACGGCTAACAGCGAATGCCCGCCAATTTCAAAAAAGCGATCATGACGCCCCACTCGCGTCAGCCCCAGTATATCTTGCCAGATTTGTGCCAACGCGGTTTCCACCTCGCCCTGCGGCGCGTCATAACTGCGGCTGACCACCGCCGTCTGGTCGGGGGCGGGCAGCGCCTTGCGGTCGAGCTTGCCGTTCGGGGTGAGCGGGAAGGCGTCGAGGGTGACAAAGGCGCTCGGCACCATATACTCGGCCAGAGACTCGTTAAGCTGCCGGCGCAGGTCGGCGGGGAGTAATTTAGCGCCGGCCTGCGGGCAGAGATAAGCCACCAGCCGGGTATCGCCGGGGTTTTCTTCGCGGGCGACCACCACCGCTTCCTGTACGCCGGGGCACTGCGTCAGCCGGGCTTCGATTTCACCGGGTTCAATACGGAAACCGCGCACTTTGACCTGGAAGTCGTTACGTCCCAGATACTCAATATTGCCGTCGGGCAGCCAGCGGCCGAGGTCGCCGGTCTTGTAGAGGCGGGCGTCAGACGCCGTTGAGAACGGGTCGGGGATAAAGCGTTCGGCGGTCAGTTCGGGGCGGTGGAGGTAGCCGCGCGCCACGCCGACGCCGCCGATATGGATTTCTCCCGCCACGCCGAGCGGGGCAAGCTGCCCTTGCGCATCCAGAATATAGATTTTGGTGTTGGCGAGCGGTTTACCGATGACCGGCAGCGGGTGTGCATGGTCGATGACGCAGGCGGTGGCATCGACGGTACATTCGGTGGGGCCGTAAACGTTGATAAAGCGGGTGGCGGTGAGCGTGGCCAGGCTTGACCAGGTGTGCGGCGGGATGGCCTCTCCGCCGATTAATACCCCAGCGGGCTGGTAGGCCGGGTCGGCGCCGAGACCGGCATTGAGCAGCCAGTGCAACTGCACGGGGGTGCAGTCGAACCAATCGACGGCGTGACGGGAAAAGTAGCGCCAGAGCTGTTGCGCATCGGCGCGGAGGGCTTCAGGGATAATGACCAGCGTGTGTCCCGACAGCAGTTGGAGCCAGTTTTTAACCGAGGCATCGAACACGATACTGGCGTTGAGGGCGATGCGGCTGGGCCGTTCGAGTGCCAGCAGCGGCTGTAGTGCGCAGGCGAGGTTGAGCACGTTGCGGTGGGCGACCATGACGCCTTTGGGTTTGCCGGTGGAGCCGGAGGTGTAGATGACATAGGCCAGATGGCGTGAGTTCAGCCCCAGCGTCCGGGCATCGGGATTACTCTCCGCATAGGCGGCGGACGCCGGGGTATCCAGCAGCAGAATAGGCCGGGTATCGTCGAATGTTTCCCGCTGTGCGGTCTGGGTAAGCAGGGCGACGGGTTGGGCGTCGTCGAGCATATAGCGCAGGCGTTCGGCGGGGTAAGCGGGATCGAGCGGTAGATAGGCGGCGCCGGCTTTGAGAATGGCGAGCAAACCGACCATCATGTCCAGTCCGCGCTCGACGCAGATGGCGATGCGGTCGTCAGGCCGGACGCCCAGCGAGATCAGATGATGCGCCAGTTGGTTGGCCCGGCGATTGAGTTCGTCATAGGTAAGCGCGTTGTCCCCGAACAGCACGGCGATGGCGTCAGGGGTGCGCGCCGCCTGTGCTTCAAACTGTGGGTGGATCAACGTCTGTTGCGAGAAGTCGACGTCGGTGGCGTTAAAGTCCCCCAGCAGTTGCCGGCGCTCGTTGTCCGGGATTATCGGCAGGCTTAGCGCTGCCTGATGAGGCGCGTCCTCCAAAGCCGCGATCAGGTTACTTATCGCGGTGAGCATATAGTGCATCAGACGAGCAGGATCAATCTCTGCATCGCTTCGGGCGGTGAGACGGAAGCTTTCCCCCAGATCGTCCACCGACAGCGAGAGTGGATAGTTGGTGCGTTCTTCTACGGCTAACAAGCGCATACCGTATCCCCCGGCATCCCCATCGCTTGAATCAGACCTGCTATGCCGGTAGTTAAGCAGCGCGCTGAACAGCGGTATGGGCGGCTCGATGCTGCTACAGCGCTGGGCCAGCGCCAGCGGGGCTTGTTCATGCTCCAACAGCGCCATCAAGTTGCGGTAGGTATCCGGAACAAGATCCAGTACGCTGCGGTCATGGAGGGAAATTCGTACCGGTAATGTATTGATAAAAAACCCCATTACTCGATCAGCCCCGGAGACGCCATGAAAACGCCCGGACAGCACCGAACCGAAGACCACATCATCACGACCGCTGGTGTGCGCCAGCACCAGCGCGTATGCCGCGTGGAACAGTACGCCCGGACTGACGTTCAGACGACTGGCCTGAGCGCGTATCGCCGAAGCCAGTGTCGTATCCAGCTTCAGGCGTGATTCGAGCACATTGTCGCCATTGCCCTGTACGTTCAGTAAACCAAAGGGAGCGGTAGGGGCATCCACATCCGCCAACTGGGTGTGGAAGTAGGCCTCATGAGCCTCGGTCGGCGCACTGCGTATCCGGGCAATAAAGTTTCGATAAGGCGGCGGAACGGGCAACGCATCGGTACGTTTCTGCAACAGCAATCGGATCTCCTCGGTAATAAGCACCAGCGTTATGTGGTCGCTGACCAGATGATGAAGGCGCAGCGCCAACAGCCACTCATCGTGATCCGGGTCGTAGGCGATATCGGCGGCTAATAGCGGCGCCTGACGCAGGTCGATCCGATGTCGACGCGGGTCGATATGCGCCCGTAGCTGAGCCGGAACAGCGTCTTCCCCACTCGGTATGAACGTGTTCACCGACAGCGTTGCGTGCCGCCAAACCACCTGCACGGGCTGGCTAAGCGCCTGCCAGCAGATGGCGGTACGCAGGATATCGTGACGATCAATGACTTGTTGCAGCGCGTCTAGAAAGGCGTTCAGCCGTTCCCTGCTATCAAAGGCGCTGAGGGCGGTAAGCAGATAAGTGTCGCCTCGCGCCTGCAACAGATGGTGGAACAAGATCCCTTCCTGTAATGGGGCGAGCGGATAGATATCCTGCACATTAGCGGCGCCGCCGGATACGGTATCGACGAGGGTATCGATCTCCGCCTGGGTGAGCGTCACCAGCGTCAGCAGATCCGGGGTAATGGCGCTACACCCCTTGGGAATGCGATTGGGCGGTATGACGAAAGCCGGCTTATCCTGATGATCCTGTATCGCCGCCGCCATCTCATGGAGCACCGGCGTGGAGAAAATGCCGCGTACATCAAGCGTCCAGCCCCGGTCATTCAGCCGTTCAATCAGGCTGACCGCCATCAGCGAATGGCCGCCGAGTTCGAAAAAATTGTCGTGGCGGCCGACGCGCGTGACGCCCAACAGATCTTGCCAGATCTCAGCCAACGCGCTTTCCACCTCGCCCTGCGGCGCGTCATAACCCCGGCTGACCACCGCCGTCTGGTCGGGGGCGGGCAGCGCCTTGCGGTCGAGCTTGCCGTTCGGGGTGAGCGGGAAGGCGTCGAGGGTGACAAAGGCGCTCGGCACCATGTACTCGGCCAGATGTTGGCTGAGCTGTCGGCGCAGGTCGGCGGGCGTCGGTTGGGCGTCGGAGCGGGCGCGAAAATAGGCCACCAGTCGTTTCTCTCCCGGGGTATCTTCACGGGCGACCACCACCGCTTCCAGGATACCCGGACACTGCGCCAGCCGGGCTTCGATTTCGCCAAGTTCGATACGGAAACCGCGCACTTTGACCTGGAAGTCGTTACGCCCCAGATACTCAATATTGCCGTCGGGCAGCCAGCGGCCGAGGTCGCCGGTCTTGTACAGCCGAGCGCCGGGTGAGCTTGAAAACGGGTCGGGAATAAAGCGCTCGGCGGTCAGCTCGGGGCGGTGGAGGTAGCCGCGCGCCACGCCGACGCCGCCGATATGGATCTCCCCCGCCACGCCGAGCGGGGCAAGCTGGCCCTGTGTATCGAGAATATAAATCCGGGTGTTGGCAATCGGGCGGCCGATGGGCGGGATCTGCTCATCCTGTGCATCACAGAAGTAGACGGTGGCGCAGATGGTGCCTTCCGTCGGGCCATAGGCGTTGATCACCCGGCGTCCGGCGGCCCAGCGTTTGACCAGCGCCGGCGGGCAGGCTTCGCCTGCCAGAGCCAGGGTCTTCAGGTCGGGCAATTCCGCATTGGGGTCCAGCGCGCCGGCCGCCACCGGCGGCAAGGTCACATGGGTGATGGCCTGGGTTTGCAAGGTGTTGAGCAGGGCGGGACCGGGCAACAGGGCGTCACGGGCCGCCAGCACCAGGCACGCTCCCTGAGTGAGCGCGGCGGCCACTTCAAAGAAGCAGGCGTCAAAGCTGAAAGAGGCGAATTGCAACAGGCGGCAAGCGGGCGTCACGTGCAGGATGTCAGCCTGCGCGCGGGCCAGATTGCACAGGCCGCGATGTTCAATCATCACGCCTTTGGGCTTGCCGGTGGAGCCGGAGGTGTAGATAACGTAGGCCAGATGGCGTGGCGTCACCCCCAGCGCCCGGGCATCGGGATTGCTGTCCGGGGTTTTCTCACCGACGGTGTGCGGATTGTCGAGAATGACGGTAGGCAGAGTGACGCCCAATCGGTCCACCAGCGCGGACTGGGTAAGCAGGGCGACGGGTTGGGCATCGTCGAGCATAGCGGCAAGGCGCTCGGCGGGGTAGCCGGGGTCGAGCGGGACATAGGCGGCGCCGGCCTTGAGGATACCGAGCAGAGCGACGACCATCTCCAGACTGCGTTCGACGCAGAGGGCGACGCGGTCATCGGGCCGGACGCCGAGCGTCAGCAGATGGTGGGCGAGGCGATTGGCGCGGCGGTTGAGTTCGGCATAGGTGAGAACGTGCGCTTCAAACGCCACGGCGATGGCGTCGGGGGTGCGTTCAGCCTGTAGTTCGAATAACTGATGGATCAGGGCATGCTGCGGGAAGTCGGCGTCGGTGGCGTTGAACTCCACCAGTAGTTGCCGGCGCTCAGCCGGCGGCAGAACCGACAGTGAGAGAATAGAGCGCTGTGGTTCCGTTTCCAATGCGCCGACCAGACCGTCGATCGCCGTCAGCAGATAGTGTGCTATTCGCGCGGGATCAATTTCCGCGGTGGTTTGAACAAGTAGGCTGACGTCGTCTCCCTTATCATCCACTGAAAGGGTAAACGGATAGTTGGTACGTACATTCTCTGCCAGCATACGCATGCCGTCCCACGTTGTGACATATTGGCTTTTCGGCGTATGGCGATAGTTGAGCAAGGCGCTGAACAGCGGCATCGGCGACGCCACGCCGCTGCAACGCTGGGCCAGCGCCAGTGGCGTCTGCTCGTGTTCAAGTAGCGTAGTCAGGCCGCGATAGGTGGCTTGTACGACGTCGAGTACGCTGCGGCCCGCCAGGGGAACGCGCAGCGGCAGGGTGTTGATAAACATCCCCATCACCCGATCGGCGCCGGCAGAGCCCTGTAGACGACCAAGCAGCACGGAGCCGAAAACCACGTCATCACGACGGCTGGTGTGCGCCAATACTTGCGCCCAGGCAACATGGAACAGTACGCCGGGGCTAATCCCCAACTGTCGGGACTGATGGTATATCGCGCTGGATAACGAGAGCGGAAGCGGTACGCGGATCACGGCTATGTTTTCGCCCTTGCCCTGTATATCAAGCAGATCAAAAGGAAGGGTCGGCGCATCAACATCGGCCAACTGGTCGCGGAAATAGGCTTCATGTTCCGCAACGGGTACGCTCAGCGTCTGGGCGATAAAGTTACGGTACGGCAGGGGAACCGGTAACGCATCGGCGCGGTTTTTCAACAATAAGTCAATTTCGCCGATGATAAGCGCCAACGTCATATGGTCGCAGACCAGATGGTGCAAGCCCAGCGCCAGCAGCCATTCGTCGTGTACCGGATCGCGGGCGATGTCGGCGGAGAGCAGCGGTGCCTGATTCAGATTAAGACGCCGGGTGCGCGGATCGGTATGCGTCTGCAACTGACGCGTAACATCGTTCGGCGATGCGGGAACAAAGGTGTTGATCGGCAGGACGGCCCGACGCCAGACCACCTGTACCGGTTGGCTCAGTCCCTGCCAGCAAACGGCGGTACGCAGAATATCGTGACGGTCAATGATCTGTTGCAGCGCATCCAGAAAGGCGTCAAGGCGCTCGCGGGTCTGAAAAGCGATTAAATGGTATAGCAGATAGGTATCGCCTTGCGCCTGAGAGCGATAATGGAACAGCATCCCCTCCTGCAACGGAGAAAGCGGGTAGATATCCTGCACATTGGCGGCGCCGCCGGATACGGTATCGACAACGGTATCGATCTCCGCCTGGGTGAGTGTCACCAGCGACAGCAGATCCGGGGTAATGGCGGTACAACCTTCGGGAATACGGTTGGGCGGGACGACGAAGGCCGCTTCACCCTGACGGTCGTGTATCGTCGTCGCCATCTCATGAAGTACCGGGGTGGTGAAAATACTACGGACATCAAGCGTCAGGCCCCGGTTGCGCAGTCGTTCAATCAGGCTGACCGCCATCAGCGAATGGCCGCCGAGTTCGAAAAAGTGGTCGTGGCGGCCGACGCGCGTGACGCCCAGCAGATCTTGCCAGATATCGGCCAGCGCGGTTTCCACCTCGCCCTGCGGCGCTTCATAGCCTCGGCTGACCACCGCCGTCTGGTCGGGGACAGGCAGCGCCTTGCGGTCGAGCTTGCCGTTCGGGGTGAGTGGGAAGGCGTCAAGGATGACAAAGGCGCTCGGCACCATATACTCGGCCAGATGTTGGCTGAGTTGCCGGCGCAGGTCGGCGGGGTCTAGTACGGCGTCGGCCTGCGGGCAGAGGTAGGCCACCAGCCGGGTGTCGCCGGGGCTGTCTTCGCGGGCGACCACCACCGCTTCCTGTACGCCGGGGCACTGCGTCAGCCGGGCTTCGATTTCGCCGAGTTCGATACGGAAGCCGCGCAGCTTGACCTGGAAGTCATTACGGCCGAGGTATTCGATGCTGCCGTCGGGCAGCCAGCGGCCGAGGTCGCCGGTCTTGTAGAGGCGGGCGTCAGACGCCGTTGAGAACGGGTCGGGGATAAAGCGCTCGGCGGTCAGTTCGGGGCGGTTGAGATAACCGCGCGCCACGCCGACGCCGGCGATATGGATTTCCCCGGCCACGCCAAGCGGCGCAGGCTGGCCCTGCGTATCCAGAATATAGATTCGGGTGTTGGCGATGGGACGGCCGATGGGCACAAAGCTGCGCGTATCGTCGCGGCGGCAGGCCCAGTAGGTGACGTCGATAGCGGCCTCGGTGGGGCCATACAGGTTGTGCAATTCGGCGTTGAAGCGGGCAAAGAAACGCTGTTGCAGGTCAGATGGCAGGGCCTCGCCGCTACAGATGACGCGTTTAAGCGAGTCGCAGGGAGAATCGGCCCATTGCACGAACTGTTGCAGCATGGAAGGCACAAAGTGAAGGGTGGTGATGCCGGCGTCCTCAATCAGTTGAGTGAGATAGCCGGAATCCTTGTGGCCGTCGGGACGGGCCATCACCAGACGGGCGCCGTAGAGCAGCGGCCAGAAGAACTCCCAGACGGAGACGTCGAAACTGAACGGCGTTTTTTGCAGCACGCGGTCGTCGGGGGTGAGGTGATAGGCATGCTGCATCCAGACCAGACGGTTGCAGAGACCGCGATGATGGTTCATCACGCCTTTGGGCTTGCCGGTGGAGCCGGAGGTGTAGATAACGTAGGCCAGATTAGCGGCGCTCAGCCCCAGCGCCCGCGGGTCTGGGTTGCTGTCTTGACAGGCGTCGAAATCCCCGGTATCCAGCAGGACCACGGGAACGGTATCGGTGTGGACGGCCGTCTGTGCGGACTGGGTAAGCAGGGCGACGGGTTGGGCATCGTCGAGCATAGCGGCAAGGCGCTCGGCGGGGTAGCCGGGGTCGAGCGGGACATAGGCGGCGCCGGCCTTGAGGATACCGAGCAGAGCGACGACCATCTCCGGGCAGCGTTCGACGCAGAGGGCGACGCGGTCATCGGGCCGGACGCCGAGAGAAACCAAATAATGCGCCAACTGATTGGCGCGGCGATTGAGTTCGGCATAGGTGAGAACGTGCGCTTCAAACGCCACGGCGATGGCGTCGGGGGTGCGTTCAGCCTGTAGTTCGAACAGTTGATGGATCAGGGCATGCTGCGGGAAGTCGGCGTCGGTGGCGTTGAACTCCACCAGTACCTGCCGACGCTCGGTGTCCGGCAATACCGATATCGTCATGATAGGACGTTGGGGTTCGACTGCCAGTGCCTCGACCAGACCATAAATGGCGGTTTCCAGATAGTGAGCCACTCGGCCGGGGTCGAGGGTGGCGACGGTTTGAGCCACCAGACTGAAGCCCTGCCCCAGATCGTCCACTGACAGGGTGAGCGGATAATTGGTGCGCTCGTCTGCGGCGAGTCGGCGCATGCCATTCCAGACTGGGTTGTCAGTCATTTTGGGTTGGCTATGGCGATAATTAAACAATGTACTGAACAGCGGTATAGGGGGGATGACGCCGCTGCACCGCTGAGCCAGCGTCAGCGGCGCCTGTTCGTGGGCCAGCAGCGCCGTCAGATCGCGGTAGGTGGCCTGCACGACGTCCAGTACGCTACGGTCTCTAAGGGAAATCCGTACCGGCAGGGTGTTGATAAACATCCCCATCACCTGGTCAGCCCCGACGACGCCCTGCAAACGCCCGGACAGCACCGAGCCGAAAACCACATCATCGCGACCGCAGGTGTGCGCCAGCACCTGCGCCCAGGCAACATGGAACAGTACGCTCGGACTGATACCGAACTGACGAGCCTGATGGCGGGTGGCTTTAGCTAACGCCGTATCCAATGAAAGACGTACTTCGTTAACAGGCTGATTGCCCTCTTGCGTTTTTAGCAGACCGAATGGGGCGGTGGGCGCGTCAATATCGGCAAGTCGCGTGCGAAAATAGTCTTCATGTTCCGAAGCCGGCATGCTCAGGATCTGGGCAATAAAGTTACGGTAAGGCAGTGGGACGGGCAGTGCCTCCGCGCTATCCTGTAACAATAGCGTGATTTCGGCAATGATGAGATCCAGCGTCACATGGTCGCCGACCAGGTGGTGGAAACCGAGAGCCAATACCCACTCGTTAGCGGCTGGATCGAAGGTGATATCGGCAGAGAGCAACGGGGCTTGATTCAGATTAAGACGGCGCTGACGCGGGTCGGTGTGCGCCTGTAATTGAGCCGATATATTCTCCTGCGAGGCGGCCTTAAAGATATTCACCGGCAGCGGCGCATGGCGCCAAACCACTTGTACCGGTTGGTTAAGTCCCTGCCAGCAGACAGCGGTACGTAAAATATCGTGGCGGTTGATAACTTGCTGTAGCGCCTCCAGAAACGCATCAAGACGGTTGCGGTTCTCGAAGGCCAGCAAATAATTGAGCAGATAAGTATCCCCTTGCTCCTGCATGCGGTGGTGAAACAGAATGCCTTCCTGTAATGGAGAAAGCGGGTAGATATCCTGCACATTGGCGCCGCCGCCGGGTACGGTATCCATCATCGCATCGATCTCCGTCTGGGTAAGCGTCACCAGCGGCAGCATATCCGGGGTAATGGCGGTACAACCTGCGGGGATGCGGTTGGGCGGCACAGCGAAAACCGTCGACGTCTGGGTTTCCTGTATCGTCAGCGCCATTTCGCTGAGTATCGGCGCGGCGAAAACGTTACGTACATCAAGCCTGAACCCGAGCTTGCGTAATTGTTCGATCAGACTAACGATCATCAGCGAATGGCCGCCCAGCTCAAAGAAATGATCGTGACGGCCGACGCGCGCCAGCCCCAGAAGATCTTGCCAGATCCCGGCCAGCGCGGTTTCCACCTGGTTCTGCAGGGCTTCATAACTCCGGGTAACCACCGCCGTCTGATCTGGCGCCGGCAGCGCCTTACGGTCGATCTTGCCGTTCGGGGTAACCGGAAAGCTTGCCAATGTCACAAATGCCGCCGGGAGCATATACTCGGCCAGATGCCGGCTAAGCTGCCGGCGCAGGTCGGCGGGAATCAATTCAACGCCGGGCTGGGGTTGGAGATAGGCCACCAGCCGTTTCTCTCCCGGCGTATCTTCGCGGGCAATCACTACCGCCTCCCGGATACCCGGACACTGCGCCAGCCGGGTTTCGATTTCGCCAAGTTCGATACGGAAGCCGCGCACTTTGACCTGAAAATCGTTACGCCCCAGATACTCAATATTACCGTCGGGCAGCCAGCGACCGAGGTCGCCGGTTTTATAGAGTCGGGCGTCGGGACAGTCGGTGAACGGGTCGGGGATAAAACGTCCGGCGGTCAGTTCAGGGCGGTTGAGGTAGCCGCGCGCCACGCCGGCGCCGCCGATATGGATCTCGCCGGCGACGCCGAGGGGGACAGGTTGTCCTTGGGCGTCAAGGATGTAGATCCGAGTATTCGCAATCGGACGGCCGATGGGCGGGATCTGTTCATTCTGCGCATCACAGACATAGAGCGTGGCGCAGACAGTGCCTTCCGTCGGGCCATAGGCGTTGATCATCCGGCGTCCGGCGGCCCAGCGTTTGACCAGCGCCGGCGGGCAGGCTTCGCCCGCCAGAACCAGGGTCTTCAGGTCGGGCAATTCCGCATTGGGGTCCAGCGCGCCGGCCGCCACCGGCGGGAGGGTCACATGAGTGATAGCCTGCGCTTGCAGCGTGTTAAGCAGGGCATCGCCGGGCAATAGCGCCTCACGGGACGCCAGGACAAGGCAGGCGCCTTGACACAGCGCTGTCGTCACTTCAGACAGACAGGCGTCAAAACTGAAAGAGGCAAACTGCAACAGGCGGCTATTCGCCGTGATGCGGAATGCGTCAATCTGCGCATAGGCCAGATTGCACAGGCTATGGTGTTCGATCATCACGCCTTTAGGTCGGCCGGTCGATCCGGAGGTATAAATCACGTACGCCAGATGGCGTGGCGTTAATCCTAAACGCCGACCGTCAGGATTATTGTCCGGTAGGTCGCCGAAGAGCGTGGACCTTGGTTCATCCAGCAACACGGCGGGCAGATTGCTGTTCAGCGCATCCAGCAGGGGAGCTTGAGTGAGCAAGGCCACCGGTGCGGCGTCGTCGAGCATGTAGGCCAAACGTTCGGCTGGGTAAGCGGGGTCAAGCGGCACATAGGCCGCGCCCGCCTTAAGGATGCCCAGCAAACCGACGATCATCTCCAGACCGCGCTCCACACAGATGGCGATACGATCGTCGGGCCGTACCCCCAGCGAAATTAAATGATGCGCCAGTCGGTTGGCTCGGCGGTTAAGTTCGTCATAGGTGAGCGAGCGCTCCTCGAACAGCGCGGCGATGGCGTCAGGGGTGCGTTCAACCTGATTTTCGAATAACTGATGAATCAAGGCATGTTGCGGAAAGTCGGCGTCGGTGGCGTTGAAATCGACCAGCA
Organism: Brenneria rubrifaciens; assembly: GCF_005484945.1. NCBI lineage: Bacteria > Pseudomonadati > Pseudomonadota > Gammaproteobacteria > Enterobacterales > Pectobacteriaceae > Brenneria > Brenneria rubrifaciens. The sequence goes on along the minus strand of NZ_CP034035.1, from coordinate 2,424,920 downwards.
GTTGCCGGCGCTCGGCGTCCGGCAGCATCGGTAGGGAGGCGAGAGGCCGCGTCACATTCGTCGCCATTGCCGTCAGGACATTTCTGAGGTAGCCGGCCAGACGGACGATGGTTTGCCTATCGAATAGATCGGTTGCATATTCCAGCCCGCCTTTCAGACCTGATTCAGTTTCAGTGAGTGACAGCGTCAGATCAAAATGGGCGCTGTGCCCTGTCTGTTTAATGGCGGAAAGTTCGAGGCCTGGAAGCGTCAGGGTTTGCGCCGGGGTGTTATTCAGCGACAGCATGACCTGAAAGATCGGGCTATAACTGAGACTGCGCACAGGTTGTAGCGCTTCCACCACCTGTTCAAAAGGCAAATCCTGATGCGCATAGGCCGCCAGCGCCCGTTCGCGCACCTGAGCAAGCAGGTCGGCTACAGTCTTGCACTGTCCGGGTTCAATACGTAAAGCCAGCGTATTGACGAAGAAACCCACGATGCCTTCGAGCTCGCTGCGTGTGCGGTTGGCGACCGGCGTACCAACAACGATATCGTCTTGACCGCTAAGACGAGAGAGGACCAGCGTCCAGGCGGCGAGCAGCGTCATAAACAGGGTGGTTCCCTGTTGCTGACCCAGTGCGCGGAGAGCGGTTAATTCTGTGCTATCGATATGTATCGGCACCAGGCTACCCACGTAACGTTGCACCGACGGACGTGGCCGGTCAGAGGGCAGCCTCAGCAGCGCCGGTGCGCCTTGTAGCTGGTTATGCCAGAAGTCGTGCAGGCTGGCGAGCGTCTCTCCCCTAAGCCAATTACGCTGCCAGACGGCATAGTCGGCGTACTGGATGGGCAGCGGGGGTAAATGTGCATTTTCTCCATTAATAGCGGCGCGGTAGAGCGCCGCGAGTTCGCGTACCAGGATGCCGAGGGACCAGCCATCGGAGATGATGTGGTGTTGGGTGAGCAGCAATATATGCTCCTCGTCGCTGAGTTGCAGCAACTGTCCGCGAACAAGCGGGTCTTGCGTCAAATCGAACGGGTCGCGCGCCTCGTGCGCGGTGAGTTCGGCCACGCGTTGGGGACAGGCGGCGGCGTCAAGCGAACGCAAATCGAGACAGGACAAACTGAAGCCGGTGCTGTCGGGGGAAATCTGCTGGCAGGGCTGTCCGTCGACCAGCGTAAAGTGAGTACGCAGGCTTTCGTGGCGTGCGACCAGACTATCGAGAGCCGCGGTGAGCGCCGATTTATTAAGCTGACCGACAAGCCGCAACGCCGCGGGGAGATGATAGGCTTGACTGGCCACTGGGTCGAGATGCCCGATAAACCACAGCCTCTGTTGGGCAAAAGAGAGCGGAAGCGGCGTGTTTCGCTCGGCTACCGGGATGCGGGATGGCTCGGTAAACGACGCGCGCGTTAGCACCGAAGCCAGATCGCACAGCGTTGGATGAGAGAATAAAGCTGCGAGCGTCGCGTCCATACCTTGCACTCGCAGGTGATTGATTAATTGTACGGCCATCAGCGAATGACCGCCGAGTTCGAAAAAGTGGTCGTGGCGGCCGACGCGCGCTAACCCCAGCAGGTCTTGCCAGATCTCAGCCAACGCGCTTTCCACCTCGCCCTGCGGCGCTTCATAGTCTCGGGTAACCACCGCCGTCTGGTCTGGCGCCGGCAGCGCCTTGCGGTCGAGCTTGCCGTTCGGGGTGAGCGGGAAGGCGTCGAGGGTGACAAAGGCGCTCGGCACCATATACTCGGCCAGAGACTCGTTAAGCTGCCGGCGCAGGTCGGCGGGGAGTAATTTAGCGCCGGCCTGCGGGCAGAGATAAGCCACCAGCCGGGTATCGCCGGGGTTTTCTTCGCGGGCGACCACCACCGCTTCCTGTACGCCGGGGCACTGCGTCAGCCGGGCTTCGATTTCACCGGGTTCAATACGGAAACCGCGCACTTTGACCTGGAAGTCGTTACGCCCCAGATACTCAATATTGCCGTCGGGCAGCCAGCGGCCGAGGTCGCCGGTCTTGTAGAGGCGGGCGTCAGACGCCGTTGAGAACGGGTCGGGGATAAAGCGTTCGGCGGTCAGTTCGGGGCGGTGGAGGTAGCCGCGCGCCACGCCGACGCCGCCGATATGGATTTCTCCCGCCACGCCGAGCGGGGCAAGCTGCCCTTGCGCATCCAGAATATAGATTTTGGTGTTGGCGAGCGGTTTACCGATGACCGGCAGCGGGTGTGCATGGTCGATGACGCAGGCGGTGGCATCGACGGTACATTCGGTGGGGCCGTAAACGTTGATAAAGCGGGTGGCGGTGAGCGTGGCCAAACTTGACCAGGTGTGCGGCGGGATGGCCTCTCCGCCGATTAATACCCCAGCGGGCTGGTAGGCCGGGTCGGCGCCGAGACCGGCATTGAGCAGCCAGTGCAACTGCACGGGGGTGCAGTCGAACCAATCGACGGCGTGACGGGAAAAGTAGCGCCAGAGCTGTTGCGCATCGGCGCGGAGGGCTTCAGGGACAATGACCAGCGTGTGTCCCGACAGCAGTTGGAGCCAGTTTTGGACTGAGGCATCGAACACGATGCTGGCGTTAAGGGCGATGCGGCTGGGCCGTTCGAGTGCCAGCAGCGGCTGTAGTGCGCAGGCGAGGTTGAGCACGTTGCGGTGGGCGACCATGACGCCTTTGGGTTTGCCGGTGGAGCCGGAGGTATAGATAACATAGGCCAGATGGTGTGAGCTCAGCCCCAGCGCCCGGGCATCGGGATTACTCTCCGCATAGGCGGCGGACGCCGGGGTATCCAGCAGCAGAATGGGCCGGGTATCGTCGAATGTTTCCCGCCGCGCGGTCTGGGTAAGCAGGGCGACGGGTTGGGCGTCGTCGAGCATAGAGGCAAGGCGTTCGGCGGGGTAAGCGGGATCGAGCGGCAGATAGGCGGCGCCGGCTTTGAGAATGGCGAGCAAACCGACCATCATATCCAGTCCGCGCTCGACGCAGATGGCGATGCGGTCGTCGGGCCGGACGCCCAGCGAGATCAGATGATGCGCCAGTTGGTTGGCGCGGCGATTGAGTTCGTCATAGGTAAGCGCGTTGTCCCCGAACAGCACGGCGATGGCGTCAGGGGTGCGCGCCGCCTGTGCTTCAAACTGTGGGTGGATCAACGTCTGTTGCGGGAAGTCGACGTCGGTGGCGTTAAAGTCCCCCAGCAGTTGCCGGCGCTCGTTGTCCGGCAGCATTGTCAGCGATGTAATAGGTTGGGTTATCTCGGTGGTCATTGCCGTAAGGACATTTTTGAGGTAATCGATAACGCGGACAATGGTTTCATGATCGAACAGGTCGATCGCATAATTGATCTTGCCCGCCAGTCCCGCATCGGTCTCGGTGAGCGCCAACGTCAGATCAAAATGAGTGCTGTGCTGCGGTTTCTCAATGCTGGATAGTTCGAGGCCGGGCAGCGTCAATCGCTGTGCCGGCGTATTATTCAGCGACAGCATGACCTGAAAGATCGGGTTGTAGCCAAGGCTGCGAACGGGTTGCACTGCCTCCACCACCTGCTCGAAAGGCAGATCCTGATGTGCATAGGCCGCCAACGCCCGTTCACGCACTTGAGCAAGCAGGTCGGCTACGGTCTTGCACTGACCGGGTTCAATACGTAAAGCCAACGTATTGACGAAGAAACCCACGACGCCTTCGAGCTCGCTGCGAGTGCGGTTGGCGACCGGCGTACCGACAACGATATCGTCCTGACCGCTAAGGCGGGAGAGGACGAGAGTCCAGCCGGCAAGCAGCGTCATAAACAGGGTGGTGTTGTGCTGTTGGCCGAGTGTCTTGAGTGCATTGAGTTCGCCTGGGGTAAGGTGGAACAGCGCCTGGCTGCCCGCATAGCGTTGTGCCGAAGGTCGGGGGCGATCAGTGGGCAGCGTCAGTAGCGCCGGCGCATCCTGTAGGTGTTTTCGCCAGAAATCGCGTTGTTCGGCGAGTTTGTCTTCTTTGAGCCAGTTGCGCTGCCAGACGGCATAATCGGCATATTGGATGGGTAGCGCGGGCCAATGCGCGCTACTGCCATTGAGAACCGCACGGTAGAACGCCGCGAGTTCGCGTACCAGGATGCCGAGGGACCAGCCATCGGAAATGATATGGTGCTGAGTGAACAGCAATACATGCTCATCATCGCTGAGTTGCAGCAACTGGCCGCGAATAAGCGGGCCGCGCATAAGGTCGAAAGGCTCACGCGCCTCGCGTTCGGTTAGCTCGGCCACACGCTGTGCGCGAGCGGCGGCGTCCAGTGAACGCAGGTCGAGACAAGATAAGTGAAAGCCGATGCTGTCCGGCGCGATCTGCTGGCAAGGCTGTCCATTGATCAATGTAAAATGGGTGCGGAGACTTTCATGACGCTCGACCAGCCGATTAAGCGCGGCGGTGAGCGCGGGTTTATCGAGCTGACCGATAAGTCGCAGCGCCGCCGGAAGGTGATAAGCCTGACTGGCGGCAGCGTCGAGTTGTCCGATGAACCACAGGCTTTGTTGAGCAAAAGAAAGAGGGAGCGGAGCATCGCGATCCGCCCTCTTGATCGCGGGGCGTTGTTGGCTTCCACGAATTTGTAGCTGTTCTTTAACCTTTTTCTCTAAAACAGCGCGTTTTAGCGCCTCAATGTCGATGCCGGTTTTACTCATTAATCTGTTCTCCATCTAAAATCGCCATTAACTCTTCTACGGACATTGAATCGAGGTCGTTCTTGATTGATTCCGTATCGCTGTCCCACGCCGAGCGTATTTGCGTAGCGAGAATGACCTCCGCCAACGCGGATAACTCAGGGAATTGAAAAATTGAGACGACAGGCATCTCGACGAAAAATTCGGCGCGGATATGCGTGATCAATTGCATCGCCAGCAGCGAATGGCCGCCGAGTTCGAAGAAATGGTCGTGGCGGCCGACGCGCGTAATTCCCAGCAATTGCTGCCAGATCTGTGCCAGTGCGATTTCCAACTCGCCCTGCGGCGCGTCATAACCCCGGCTGACCACCGCCGTCTGGTCGGGGGCGGGCAGCGCCTTGCGGTCGAGCTTGCCGTTCGGGGTGAGCGGGAAGGCATCAAGGGTGACAAAGGCGCTCGGGATCATATACTCGGCCAGATGTTGGCTGAGTTGTCGGCGCAGGTCGGCGGGGTCTAGTACGGCGTCGGCCTGCGGGCAGAGGTAGGCCACCAGCCGGGTGTCGCCGGGGCTGTCTTCGCGGGCGACCACCACCGCTTCCTGTACGCCGGGGCACTGCGTCAGCCGGGCTTCGATTTCGCCGAGTTCGATACGGAAGCCGCGCAGCTTGACCTGGAAGTCATTACGGCCGAGGTATTCGATGCTGCCGTCGGGCAGCCAGCGGCCGAGGTCGCCGGTCTTGTAGAGGCGGGCGTCAGAGGTTGTTGAGAACGGGTCGGGGATAAAGCGCTCGGCGGTCAGTTCGGGGCGGTTGAGATAACCGCGCGCCACGCCGACGCCGCCGATATGGATTTCCCCGACCACGCCAAGCGGCGCAGGCTGGCCCTGCGTATCCAGAATATAGATTTGGGTGTTGGCAATCGGGTGACCAATATCGGGAAGAGGCCGGGTCAGACCGTTTAGCGCGGACCAGATCGTCGTTTCTGTCGGGCCGTACATATTCCACAGCGTAACGACCTGTTGGAGCAACTGCGTGGCCAGCTTTTCAGACAACGCCTCTCCGCCGCACAGCGCCTTGAAGCCGACGGGCAGGGAAAAATCAGGCAGTTGCAATAAAATACGCCAGGTTGAAGGCGTGGCCTGCATAAAGGAAACCTTATGGTGAGCAATCAATGCGGCAAGTTGCTGCGCATCGGCCGCCTGTGTCTGCGTCGCCAGAACGAGTTGCGCGCCGGATAATAACGGCAGGAATAGCTCCAGAATGGAAATATCGAAAGAGAGAGAGGTAACGCCAAGTAATACATCTTCTTGCGCCATACCCGGTTCCTTGCTCATTGAACACAGGAAGTTGACCAGATTGACGTGTTCAATCATGACGCCCTTGGGCTTGCCGGTGGAGCCGGAGGTATAAATGACATAGGCCAGATGGCGCGGCGTCAGCCCCAGCGCCCGGGCATCGGGATTGCCGTCCGGCGTCTCCTTACCGGCGGTGTACGGGGCGTCGAGTATCACGGTAGGCAGGCCGCTATCCAGCCGGGCGATCAGGGCGTGCTGAGTGAGCAGCGTGACCGGTTTGGCATCATCAAGCATGTAGCGCAGGCGCTCGGTGGGGTAGGTTGGGTCGAGGGGTATATAGGCGGCGCCGGCTTTAAGAATGCCGAGCAGACCGATAACCATCTCCAGACCGCGCGCCACACAGATCGCGATGCGATCGTCGGGGTGAACGCCAAGCATCAGCAGATGATGTGCCAACTGATTGGCGCGGCGATTGAGTTCAGCGTAACTCAGGGTCTGTTCGCCGAAGACGACCGCGATGGCGTCAGGGCTTCGCGCAGCCTGCGTTTCGAACAGTTCATGAACCAGTAAATGCTGCGGAAAGTCGGCGTCGGTGGCATTGAAATCAACCAGCACCTGCCGACGCTCGGTATCCGGCAATACCGATATCGTCATGATGGGGCGCTGTGGATTGGTATTCAGCGTGGCGATCAATCCGCTGATTGCCGTGACCAAATAGTTAGCGACTCTGGAAGCGTCGATACCTGTGAGAGCCTGAACCACCAGACCAAATTCATCACCCCGGTCGTCTACCGAAACCATGAGCGGGTAGTTGGTGCGCTCTTCCGAGGCCAGGATACGTATGCCGTCCCAGCTTTCAGCGCCGGGATCGGACAGGCTATGGCGGTAGTTGAATAATGCGCTGAACAGCGGCATGGGTTGAGCCACCCCGCTACAGCGCTGAGCCAGCGTCAGCGGCGCCTGCTCATGCTCCAGCAGGGCCGTCAGCGCATGCGAGGCGGCTTGCACGACTTCCTGCGCACTCTGCCTGCCGAGGACGATGCGCAGCGGCAGGGTATTGATAAACATCCCCATCATCCGGTCAGCCCCGGCGTTGCCCTGCAAACGCCCGGACAGCACCGAGCCGAAGACCACATCATCACAACCGCTGGTGTGCGCCAGCACCTGAGCGTAAGCAATGTGAAACAGCACGCTCGGGCTGACGCCCAGACGGCGAGTCTGATGGCGGAGGGCGTCGACGAGTGAGTCCGCTAACGACAGACGCGCTTCGGTTATGTTTTTACCCTCACCCCGCACATCAAGCAGGCCGAAAGGCGCGGTCGGGGTATCGACGTCCGCCAGCCGTTGGCGGAAATAGGCTTCATGCACCGAGAGCGGTACGTTCAGGATCTGGGCGATAAAGTTGCGGTACGGCAACGGCGTCGGTAACGCCTCTTTACGTCCTTGAACCAGCAGTCGGATCTCCTTAACAATCAGCGCCAGCGTCACATGGTCACTGACCAGATGGTGGAAACGCAGCGCCAGCAGCCACTCATCGTAAGCTGGGTTGTGGGCGATATCGGCGGCGAATAGCGGCGCCTGATTGAGATTAAGGCGGTGTGAGCGTGGATCGGTATGCGCCTGCAATTGACCTGGAACATCGTCTGGCGAGGCGGGAGAAAAGGTGTTGACCGGCAGGGCGGCCTGTCGCCAGACTACCTGAACGGGCTGATTTAGCCCCTGCCAGCAGATAGCGGTACGCAGAATATCGTGGCGGTCAATGATCTGTTGCAGCGCATCCAGAAACGCATCAAGACGTTCACGCCGGTCAAAAGCCACCAGGCTTCTTAACAGATAGGTATCCCCCTGCGTCTGTAATTGATGATGGAACAGAATGCCTTCCTGTAGCGGCGCGAGCGGGTAGATATCCTGCACATTGGCGGCGCCGCCGGATACGGTATCGACAACGGTATCGATCTCCGCCTGGGTGAGTGTCACCAGCGGCAGCAGATCCGGGGTAATGACGGTACAGCCTTCGGGGATGCGGTTGGGCGGGACGACGAAGGCCGCTTCACCCTGATGGTCGTGTATCGTCGCCGCCATCTCATGCAGTACCGGGGTGGTGAAAACGCCGCGTACTTCAAGCTGATAACCCCGGTTGCGCAGTCGTTCAATCAGGCTGACCGCCAGCAGCGAATGGCCGCCGAGTTCGAAGAAATGGTCGTGGCGGCCGACGCGCGTGACGCCCAGCAGATCTTGCCAGATGTCGGCCAGCGCGATTTCCAACTCGCCCTGCGGCGCGTCATAACCCCGGCTGACCACCGCCGTCTGGTCGGGGGCGGGCAGCGCCTTGCGGTCGAGCTTGCCGTTCGGGGTGAGCGGGAAGGCATCGAGGGTGACAAAGGCGCTCGGGATCATATACTCGGCCAGATGTTGGCTGAGCTGCCGGCGCAGGTCGGCGGGGTCAGGCACGGCGTCGGCCTGCGGGCAGAGATAGGCCACCAGCCGGGTGTCGCCGGGGCTGTCTTCGCGGGCGACCACCACCGCTTCCTGTACGCCGGGGCACTGCGTCAGCCGGGCTTCGATTTCACCGGGTTCGATACGGAAGCCGCGCAGCTTGACCTGGAAGTCATTACGGCCGAGGTATTCGATGCTGCCGTCGGGCAGCCAGCGGCCGAGGTCGCCGGTCTTGTAGAGGCGGGCGTCAGAGGTTGTTGAGAACGGGTCGGGGATAAAGCGCTCGGCGGTCAGTTCGGGGCGGTTGAGATAACCGCGCGCCACGCCGACGCCGCCGATATGGATTTCCCCGGCCACGCCAAGCGGCGCAGGCTGGCCCTGCGTATCCAGAATATAGATTTGGGTGTTGGCAATCGGGTGACCAATATCGGGAAGAGGCCGGGTCAGACCGTTTAGCGCGGACCAGATCGTCGTTTCTGTCGGGCCGTACATATTCCACAGCGTAACGACCTGTTGGAGCAACTGCGTGGCCAGCTTTTCAGACAACGCCTCTCCGCCGCACAGCGCCTTGAAGCCGACGGGCAGGGAAAAATCAGGCAGTTGCAATAAAATACGCCAGGTTGAAGGCGTGGCCTGCATAAAGGAAACCTTATGGTGAGCAATCAATGCGGCAAGTTGCTGCGCATCGGCCGCCTGTGTCTGCGTCGCCAGAACGAGTTGCGCGCCGGATAATAACGGCAGGAATAGCTCCAGAATGGAAATATCGAAAGAGAGAGAGGTAACGCCAAGTAATACATCTTCTTGCGCCATACCCGGTTCCTTGCTCATTGAACACAGGAAGTTGACCAGATTGACGTGTTCAATCATGACGCCCTTGGGCTTGCCGGTGGAGCCGGAGGTATAAATGACATAGGCCAGATGGCGCGGCGTCAGCCCCAGCGCCCGGGCATCGGGATTGCCGTCCGGCGTCTCCTTACCGGCGGTGTACGGGGCGTCGAGTATCACGGTAGGCAGGCCGCTATCCAGCCGGGCGATCAGGGCGTGCTGAGTGAGCAGCGTGACCGGTTTGGCATCATCAAGCATGTAGCGCAGGCGCTCGGTGGGGTAGGTTGGGTCGAGGGGTATATAGGCGGCGCCGGCTTTAAGAATGCCGAGCAGACCGATAACCATCTCCAGACCACGCGCCACACAGATCGCGATGCGATCGTCGGGGTGAACGCCAAGCATCAGCAGATGATGTGCCAACTGATTGGCGCGGCGATTGAGTTCAGCGTAACTCAGGGTCTGTTCGCCGAAGACGACCGCGATGGCGTCAGGGCTTCGCGCAGCCTGCGTTTCGAACAGTTCATGAACCAGTAAATGCTGCGGAAAGTCGGCGTCGGTGGCATTGAAATCAACCAGCACCTGCCGACGCTCGGTGTCCGGCAATACCGATATCGTCATGATCGGGCGTTGGGGTTCGACTGCCAGCGCCTCGACCAGACCATAAATGGCGGTCTCCAGATAGTGAGCCACCCGGCCGGGGTCGAGGGGGGCGGCGGTTTGAGCCACCAGACTGAAGCCTTGCCCCTGATCGTCGATCGACAGGGTGAGTGGATAATTGGTACGTTCCTCGGCAGCGACTACGCGTATATATCCTTCGTCGGCCGGGCCTGACTGACTATGACGATAGTTGAGCAGGGCGCTAAACAAGGGAACCGGCGGCGTAATGCCGCTACAGCGCTGGGCCAGCGCCAGCGGCGCCTGTTCATGCTCCAGCAGCGACGTCAGATCGCGGTAGGTGGCCTGCACAACGTCCAGTATGCTGTGGTCGCTGAGAGACATTCGCACGGGTAAGGTATTGATAAACATCCCCATCACCCGGTCAGATCCGGCGATCCCCTGTAAGCGCCCTGACAGCACCGAGCCGAAGACCACATCATGGCGACCGCTGGTGTGTGCCAGTACCAGCGCGTAGGCCACGTGGAACAGCACGCCGGCGCTTACTCCTAAACGTTGCGCCTGAGTGCGAATCGCCGTAGCCAGAGTGATATTCAGTGACAGACGGCACTCCCTTATCTCCGCGCTATCGCCTTGTACATCCAATAAATCAAAAGGCGTCGTAGGAGTATCAACATCAGCCAGCCGATCGCGGAAATAGGTCTCATGTACCGAGAGCGGTACGTTCAGGATCTGGGCGATAAAGTTGCGGTATGGCAACGGCGTCGGTAACGCCTCTTTACGTCCTTGAACCAGCAGACGGATCTCGTTAACAATCAGCGCCAGCGTCACATGGTCACTGACCAGATGGTGGAAACGCAGCGCCAGCAGCCATTCATCATTCTCGGGGTCGGGAGCAATATCCGCGGCAAACAGCGGTGCCTGATTAAGATTAAGGAGGTGTGAGCGTGGATCGGTATGCGCCTGCAATTGGCCCGCAACATCGTCTGGCGAGGCGGGAGCAAAGGTGTTGACCGGCAGGGTGGCCTGTCGCCAGACTACCTGAACGGGCTGATTTAGCCCCTGCCAGCAGATAGCGGTACGCAGAATATCGTGACGGTCAATGATCTGTTGCAGCGCCTCCAGAAACGCATCAAGATATTCACGCCGATCAAAAGCCACCAGGCTTCTTAACAGATAGGTATCCCCCTCCGCCTGTAACAGGTGATGAAACAGTATCCCCTCCTGCAACGGTCCAAGCGGGTAGATATCCTGCACATTGGCGGCGCCGCCAGGCACGGTGTCGATAATCGTGTCGATTTCGTGCTGAGTGAGCGTCACCAGCGGCAGCAGTTCCGGGGTAAGGGCGGTACAGCCCTCGGGGATGAGGTTGGGCGGGACGACAAAGGCCGCTTCACCCTGATGATCCTGTATCGTCGTCGCCATCTCATGGAGTACCGGGGTGGTGAAAACGCCGCGTACTTCAAGCTGATAACCCCGGTTGCGCAGTCGTTCAATCAGGCTGACCGCCATCAGCGAATGGCCGCCGAGTTCGAAGAAATGGTCGTGGCGGCCGACGCGCGCTAACCCCAGCAGATCTTGCCAGATCTCAGCCAACGCGGTTTCCACCTCGCCCTGCGGCGCGTCATAACTGCGGCTGACCACCGCCGTCTGGTCGGGGGCGGGCAGCGCCTTGCGGTCGAGCTTGCCGTTCGGGGTGAGCGGGAAGGCGTCGAGGGTGACAAAGGCGCTCGGCACCATATACTCGGCCAGAGACTCGTTAAGCTGCCGGCGCAGGTCGGCGGGGAGTAATTTAGCGCCGGCCTGCGGGCAGAGATAAGCCACCAGCCGGGTATCGCCGGGGTTTTCTTCGCGGGCGACCACCACCGCTTCCTGTACGCCGGGGCACTGCGTCAGCCGGGCTTCGATTTCACCGGGTTCAATACGGAAACCGCGCACTTTGACCTGGAAGTCGTTACGTCCCAGATACTCAATATTGCCGTCGGGCAGCCAGCGGCCGAGGTCGCCGGTCTTGTAGAGGCGGGCGTCAGACGCCGTTGAGAACGGGTCGGGGATAAAGCGTTCGGCGGTCAGTTCGGGGCGGTGGAGGTAGCCGCGCGCCACGCCGACGCCGCCGATATGGATTTCTCCCGCCACGCCGAGCGGGGCAAGCTGCCCTTGCGCATCCAGAATATAGATTTTGGTGTTGGCGAGCGGTTTACCGATGACCGGCAGCGGGTGTGCATGGTCGATGACGCAGGCGGTGGCATCGACGGTACATTCGGTGGGGCCGTAAACGTTGATAAAGCGGGTGGCGGTGAGCGTGGCCAGGCTTGACCAGGTGTGCGGCGGGATGGCCTCTCCGCCGATTAATACCCCAGCGGGCTGGTAGGCCGGGTCGGCGCCGAGACCGGCATTGAGCAGCCAGTGCAACTGCACGGGGGTGCAGTCGAACCAATCGACGGCGTGACGGGAAAAGTAGCGCCAGAGCTGTTGCGCATCGGCGCGGAGGGCTTCAGGGATAATGACCAGCGTGTGTCCCGACAGCAGTTGGAGCCAGTTTTTAACCGAGGCATCGAACACGATACTGGCGTTGAGGGCGATGCGGCTGGGCCGTTCGAGTGCCAGCAGCGGCTGTAGTGCGCAGGCGAGGTTGAGCACGTTGCGGTGGGCGACCATGACGCCTTTGGGTTTGCCGGTGGAGCCGGAGGTGTAGATGACATAGGCCAGATGGCGTGAGTTCAGCCCCAGCGTCCGGGCATCGGGATTACTCTCCGCATAGGCGGCGGACGCCGGGGTATCCAGCAGCAGAATAGGCCGGGTATCGTCGAATGTTTCCCGCTGTGCGGTCTGGGTAAGCAGGGCGACGGGTTGGGCGTCGTCGAGCATATAGCGCAGGCGTTCGGCGGGGTAAGCGGGATCGAGCGGTAGATAGGCGGCGCCGGCTTTGAGAATGGCGAGCAAACCGACCATCATGTCCAGTCCGCGCTCGACGCAGATGGCGATGCGGTCATCGGGCCGGACGCCCAGCGAGATCAGATGATGCGCCAGTTGGTTGGCCCGGCGATTGAGTTCGTCATAGGTAAGCGCGTTGTCCCCGAACAGCACGGCGATGGCGTCAGGGGTGCGCGCCGCCTGTGCTTCAAACTGTGGGTGGATCAACGTCTGTTGCGGGAAGTCGACGTCGGTGGCGTTAAAGTCCTCCAGCAGTTGCCGGCGCTCGGCGTCCGGCAGCACCGGCAGGTTGAGCGCCGGTTGCTGAGCGGCGCTCTCCAGCGCGGCGGACAGCCCACGTATTGCGGTGACCATATAGCGAACCATGCGTACCGGGTCGACGCCGGCGACGGTTTTGGCCGTCAAACGGAAAGCCTCGCCGAGATCGTCCACCGACAGGGTGAGCGGGTAGTTGGTGCGCTCTTCCGAGGCCAGGATACGTATGCCGTCCCAGCTTTCAGCGCCGGGATCGGACAGGCTGTGGCGGTAGTTGAATAATGCGCTGAACAGCGGCATGGGTTGAGCCACCCCGCTACAGCGCTGGGCCAGCGTCAGCGGCGCCTGCTCGTGCTCCAGCAGGGCCGTCAACGCATGCGAGGCGGTTTGTACGACTTCCTGCGCACTCTGCCTGCCGAGGACGATGCGCAGCGGCAGGGTATTGATAAACATCCCCATCACCCGGTCAGCCCCGGCGTTGCCCTGCAAACGCCCGGACAGCACCGAGCCGAAGACCACATCATCACGACCGCTGGTGTGCGCCAGCACCAGCGCGCAGGCCACGTGGAACAGTACGCTCGGGCTGACGCCCAGACGGCGAGCCTGCGTCCGGATCGTCGCGGCCAGCGCGGTATCCAGCGACAGATGTGCTTCGCTGATCGCCTCGCCGTTGCCCCGCACATCAAGCAGGCCGAAAGGCGCGGTCGGGGTATCGACGTCCGCCAGCCGTTGGCGGAAATAGGCTTCATGCACCGAGAGCGGTACGTTCAGGATCTGGGCGATAAAGTTGCGGTACGGCAACGGCGTCGGTAACGCCTCTTTACGTCCTTGAACCAGCAGTCGGATCTCCTTAACAATCAGCGCCAACGTCACATGGTCACTGACCAGATGGTGGAAACGCAGCGCCAGCAACCATTCGTCGTGAACCGGATCGTGGGCGATGTCGGCGGCGAACAACGGTGCATGACTCAAGTTGAGCCGGTGCTGGCGCGGATCGATATGTGCTTCCAACTGAGTCGGGATATTCTCCAGCGAAGCAGGTACGAAAGTATTGACTGGCAGGACGGCCCGACGCCAGACCACCTGCACCGGTTGGCTCAGTCCCTGCCAGCAGACGGCGGTACGCAGGATATCGTGGCGGTCAATGATCTGTTGCAGCGCATCCAGAAACGCATCAAGACGTTCACGCCGGTCAAAAGCCGCCAGGCTCTTTAACAGATAGGTATCCCCCTGCGTTTGTAACTGATGATGGAACAGAATGCCTTCCTGTAGCGGCGCGAGCGGGTAAATATCCTGCACATTGGCGGCGCCGCCGGATACGGTATCGACAACGGTATCGATCTCCGCCTGGGTGAGCGCCACCAGCGGCAGCAGATCCGGGGTAATGACGGTACAGCCTTCGGGGATGCGGTTGGGCGGGACGACGAAGGCCGCTTCACCATGATGGTCGTGTATCGTCGCCGCCATCTCATGGAGTACCGGGGTGGTGAAAACGCCGCGTACTTCAAGCTGATAACCCCGGCTGCGCAGTCGTTCAATCAGGCTGACCGCCATCAGCGAATGGCCGCCGAGTTCGAAAAAGTGGTCGTGGCGGCCGACGCGCGTGACGCCCAGCAGGTCTTGCCAGATATCGGCCAGCGCGGTTTCCACCTCGCCCTGCGGCGCGTCATAACCCCGGCTGACCACCGCCGTCTGGTCGGGGGCGGGCAGCGCCTTGCGGTCGAGCTTGCCGTTCGGGGTGAGTGGGAAGGCATCGAGGGTGACAAAGGCGCTCGGCACCATATACTCGGCCAGATGTTGGCTGAGCTGCCGGCGCAGGTCGGCGGGGTCTAGTACGGCGTCGGCCTGCGGGCAGAGGTAGGCCACCAGCCGGGTGTCGCCGGGGCTGTCTTCGCGGGCGACCACCACCGCTTCCTGTACGCCGGGGCACTGCGTCAGCCGGGTTTCGATTTCGCCAAGCTCGATACGGAAGCCGCGCAGCTTGACCTGGAAGTCATTACGGCCGAGGTATTCGATGCTGCCGTCGGGCAGCCAGCGGCCGAGGTCGCCGGTCTTGTAGAGGCGGGCGTCAGAGGTTGTTGAGAACGGGTCGGGGATAAAGCGCTCGGCGGTCAGTTCGGGGCGGTTGAGATAACCGCGCGCCACGCCGACGCCGGCGATATGGATTTCCCCGGCCACGCCAAGCGGCGCAGGCTGGCCCTGCGTATCCAGAATATAGATTCGGGTGTTGGCGATGGGACGGCCGATGGGCACAAAGCTGCGCGCATCGTCGCGGCGGCAGGTCCAGTGGGTTACCTCGATCGAGGCTTCAGTAGGACCATACAGGTTATACAATCTGACGTTATCAAAGCGGGCAAAGAAGCGCTGTTGTAAGTCTGATGACAGTGCCTCACCGCTGCAAATAACCCGTTTAAGCGATGTGCCGATGTGCTGTGTTTCCAGCGTTTGCAAAAACAGTTGCAGCATGGAAGGCACAAAATGCAGGGTGGTGACGCCGGCGTCCTCAATCAGTTGAGTGAGATAGCCGGCATCTTTGTGGCCGTCGGGACGGGCCATTACCAGACGGGCGCCGTAGAGCAGCGGCCAGAAGAACTCCCCGACGGAGACGTCGAAACTGAACGGCGTTTTTTGCAGCACCCGATCATCGCAGGTCAGCGCGTCGATACCTTGCATCCAGACCAGACGGTTGCAGAGACCGCGATGATGGTTCATCACGCCTTTGGGCTTGCCGGTGGAGCCGGAGGTGTAGATAACGTAGGCCAGATTAGCGGCGCTCAGCCCCAGCGCCCGCGGGTCTGGGTTGCTGTCTTGACAGGCGTCGAAATCCCCGGTATCCAGCAGGACCACGGGAACGGTATCGGTGTGGACGGCCGTCTGTGCGGACTGGGTAAGCAGGGCGACGGGTTGGGCATCGTCGAGCATAGCGGCAAGGCGCTCGGCGGGGTAGCCGGGGTCGAGCGGAACATAGGCGGCGCCGGCCTTGAGGATACCGAGCAGAGCGACGACCATCTCCAGACTGCGTTCGACGCAAATGGCGACGCGGTCATCGGGCTGGACGCCGAGAGAAATCAAATAATGCGCCAACTGGTTGGCGCGGCGATTGAGTTCGTCATAGCGGAGGAACTGCTGTTCGAACAGCACGGCGATGGCGTCGGGGGAGCGTTCAGCCTGTAGTTCGAACAACTGATGGATCAGGGCATGCTGCGGGAAGTCGGCGTCGGTGGCGTTGAACTCCACCAGTACCTGCCGACGCTCGGTGTCCGGCAATACCGATATCGTCATGATAGGACGTTGGGGTTCGACTGCCAGCGCCTCGACCAGACCACAAATGGCGGTCTCCAGATAGTGAGCCACCCGGCCGGGGTCGAGGGTGGCGACGGTTTGAGCCACCAGACTGAAGCCCTGCCCCAGATCGTCCACTGACAGGGTGAGCGGATAATTGGTGCGCTCTTCCGCGATCAACGTGCGTATCCCATCCCAGCTTTCGTCCGTTGGATCTGACGGGCTGTGGCGGTAGTTGAGCAGGGCGCTAAACAAGGGAACCGGCGGCGTAATGCCGCTACAGCGCTGGGCCAGCGTCAGCGGCGCCTGTTCGTGCTCCAGCAGCGACGTCAGATCGCGGTAGGTGGCCTGCACAACGTCCAGTATGCTGTGGTCGCTGAGAGACATTCGCACGGGTAAGGTATTGATAAACAACCCCATTACTCGGTCCGCCCCGGCGATCCCCTGTAAACGCCCTGACAGCACCGAGCCGAAGACCACATCATGGCGACCGCTGGTGTGTGCCAGTACCAGCGCCCAGGCAACATGGAACAGCACGCCGGCGCTTACTCCTAAACGTTGCGCCTGAGTGCGAATCGCCGTAGCCAGAGTGATATTCAGTGACAGACGGCACTCCCTTATCTCCGCGCTAGCGCCTTGTATATCCAATAAATCAAAAGGCGTCGTAGGAGTATCAACATCAGCCAGCCGATCGCGGAAATAGGTCTCATGTACCGAGGTCGGTACGTTCAGGATCTGGGCGATAAAGTTGCGGTATGGCAACGGCGTCGGTAACGCCTCTTTACGTCCTTGAACCAGCAGACGGATCTCGTTAACAATCAGCGCCAGCGTCACATGGTCACTGACCAGATGATGGAAACGCAGCGCCAGCAGCCATTCATCATTCTCGGGGTCGAGAGCAATATCCGCGGCAAACAGCGGTGCCTGATTAAGATTAAGGCGGTGTGAGCGTGGATCGGTATGCGCCTGCAATTGGCCCGCAACATCGTCTGGCGAGGCGGGAGCAAAGGTGTTGATCGGCAGGGCGGCCTGTCGCCAGACTACCTGAACGGGCTGATTTAGCCCCTGCCAGCAGATAGCGGTACGCAGAATATCGTGACGGTCAATGATCTGTTGCAGCGCCTCCAGAAACGCATCAAGATATTCACGCGTATCAAAAGCCAGTATGCTGCTTAATAGGTAGGCATCCCCTTTTTCCTGTAATTGATAATGGAACAGAATGCCTTCCTGTAGCGGCGCGAGCGGATAAATATCCTGCACATTGGCGGCGCCGCCAGGCACGGTGTCGATAATCGTGTCGATTTCGTGCTGAGTGAGCGTCACCAGCGGCAGCAGTTCCGGGGTAAGGGCGGTACAGCCCTCGGGGATGCGATTGGGCGGGACGACAAAGGCCGCTTCACCCTGATGATCCTGTATCGTCGCCGCCATCTCATGCAGTACCGGGGTGGTGAAAACGCCGCGTACTTCAAGCTGATAACCCCGGCTGCGCAGTCGTTCAATCAGGCTGACCGCCATCAGCGAATGACCGCCGAGTTCGAAGAAATGGTCGTGGCGGCCGACGCGCGCTAACCCCAGCAGATCTTGCCAGATCTCAGCCAACGCGGTTTCCACCTCGCCCTGCGGCGCGTCATAACTGCGGCTGACCACCGCCGTCTGGTCGGGGGCGGGCAGCGCCTTGCGGTCGAGCTTGCCGTTCGGGGTGAGCGGGAAGGCGTCGAGGGTGACAAAGGCGCTCGGCACCATATACTCGGCCAGAGACTCGTTAAGCTGCCGGCGCAGGTCGGCGGGGAGTAATTTAGCGCCGGCCTGCGGGCAGAGATAAGCCACCAGCCGGGTATCGCCGGGGTTTTCTTCGCGGGCGACCACCACCGCTTCCTGTACGCCGGGGCACTGCGTCAGCCGGGCTTCGATTTCACCGGGTTCAATACGGAAACCGCGCACTTTGACCTGGAAGTCGTTACGTCCCAGATACTCAATATTGCCGTCGGGCAGCCAGCGGCCGAGGTCGCCGGTCTTGTAGAGGCGGGCGTCAGACGCCGTTGAGAACGGGTCGGGGATAAAGCGTTCGGCGGTCAGTTCGGGGCGGTGGAGGTAGCCGCGCGCCACGCCGACGCCGCCGATATGGATTTCTCCCGCCACGCCGAGCGGGGCAAGCTGCCCTTGCGCATCCAGAATATAGATTTTGGTGTTGGCGAGCGGTTTACCGATGACCGGCAGCGGGTGTGCATGGTCGATGACGCAGGCGGTGGCATCGACGGTACATTCGGTGGGGCCGTAAACGTTGATAAAGCGGGTGGCGGTGAGCGTGGCCAGGCTTGACCAGGTGTGCGGCGGGATGGCCTCTCCGCCGATTAATACCCCAGCGGGCTGGTAGGCCGGGTCGGCGCCGAGACCGGCATTGAGCAGCCAGTGCAACTGCACGGGGGTGCAGTCGAACCAATCGACGGCGTGACGGGAAAAGTAGCGCCAGAGCTGTTGCGCATCGGCGCGGAGGGCTTCAGGGATAATGACCAGCGTGTGTCCCGACAGCAGTTGGAGCCAGTTTTTAACCGAGGCATCGAACACGATACTGGCGTTGAGGGCGATGCGGCTGGGCCGTTCGAGTGCCAGCAGCGGCTGTAGTGCGCAGGCGAGGTTGAGCACGTTGCGGTGGGCGACCATGACGCCTTTGGGTTTGCCGGTGGAGCCGGAGGTGTAGATGACATAGGCCAGATGGCGTGAGTTCAGCCCCAGCGTCCGGGCATCGGGATTACTCTCCGCATAGGCGGCGGACGCCGGGGTATCCAGCAGCAGAATAGGCCGGGTATCGTCGAATGTTTCCCGCTGTGCGGTCTGGGTAAGCAGGGCGACGGGTTGGGCGTCGTCGAGCATATAGCGCAGGCGTTCGGCGGGGTAAGCGGGATCGAGCGGTAGATAGGCGGCGCCGGCTTTGAGAATGGCGAGCAAACCGACCATCATGTCCAGTCCGCGCTCGACGCAGATGGCGATGCGGTCATCGGGCCGGACGCCCAGCGAGATCAGATGATGCGCCAGTTGGTTGGCCCGGCGATTGAGTTCGTCATAGGTAAGCGCGTTGTCCCCGAACAGCACGGCGATGGCGTCAGGGGTGCGCGCCGCCTGTGCTTCAAACTGTGGGTGGATCAACGTCTGTTGCGGGAAGTCGACGTCGGTGGCGTTAAAGTCCTCCAGCAGTTGCCGGCGCTCGGCGTCCGGCAGCACCGGCAGGTTGAGCGCCGGTTGCTGAGCGGCGCTCTCCAGCGCGGCGGACAGCCCACGTATTGCGGTGACCATATAGCGAACCATGCGTACCGGGTCGACGCCGGCGACGGTTTTGGCCGTCAAACGGAAAGCCTCGCCGAGATCGTCCACCGACAGGGTGAGCGGGTAGTTGGTGCGCTCTTCCGAGGCCAGGATACGTATGCCGTCCCAGCTTTCAGCGCCGGGATCGGACAGGCTGTGGCGGTAGTTGAATAATGCGCTGAACAGCGGCATGGGTTGAGCCACCCCGCTACAGCGCTGGGCCAGCGTCAGCGGCGCCTGCTCGTGCTCCAGCAGGGCCGTCAACGCATGCGAGGCGGTTTGTACGACTTCCTGCGCACTCTGCCTGCCGAGGACGATGCGCAGCGGCAGGGTATTGATAAACATCCCCATCACCCGGTCAGCCCCGGCGTTGCCCTGCAAACGCCCGGACAGCACCGAGCCGAAGACCACATCATCACGACCGCTGGTGTGCGCCAGCACCAGCGCGCAGGCCACGTGGAACAGTACGCTCGGGCTGACGCCCAGACGGCGAGCCTGCGTCCGGATCGTCGCGGCCAGCGCGGTATCCAGCGACAGATGTGCTTCGCTGATCGCCTCGCCGTTGCCCCGCACATCAAGCAGGCCGAAAGGCGCGGTCGGGGTATCGACGTCCGCCAGCCGTTGGCGGAAATAGGCTTCATGCACCGAGAGCGGTAAGTTCAGGATCTGGGCGATAAAGTTGCGGTACGGCAGAGGAGCCGGTAACGCATCGGCGCGATGTTGCAACAATAAACCGATTTCACTCACGATAAGCACCAGCGTCATATGGTCGCAGACCAGATGGTGCAAGCCCAGCGCCAGCAACCATTCGTCGTGTACCGGATCGTGGGCGATGTCGGCGGAGAGCAGCGGCGCCTGATTCAGATTAAGACGCCGGGTGCGTGGGTCGGTATGCGTCTGCAACTGACGCGTAACATCGTTCGGCGATGCGGGAACAAAGGTGTTGATCGGCAGGACGGCCCGACGCCAGACCACCTGCACCGGTTGGCTCAGTCCCTGCCAGCAAACGGCGGTACGCAGGATATCGTGACGATCGATAACCTGTTGTAGCGCAGTAAGGAAAGTATTGAGGCGATCGTGAGTATTAAAGGTCGCCAGATTGCTTAGCAGATAGGTATCGCCCTGCGTCTGTAACTGATGATGGAACAGAATGCCTTCCTGCAACGGAGAAAGCGGGTAGATATCCTGCACATTGGCGGCGCCGCCGGATACGGTATCGACAACGGTATCGATCTCCGCCTGGGTGAGCGCCACCAGCGGCAGCAGATCCGGGGTAATGACGGTACAGCCTTCGGGGATGCGGTTGGGCGGGACGACGAAGGCCGCTTCACCCTGACGGTCGTGTATCGTCGTCGCCATCTCATGAAGTACCGGGGTGGTGAAAATACTACGGACATCAAGCGTCAGGCCCCGGTTGCGCAGTCGTTCAATCAGGCTGACCGCCATCAGCGAATGGCCGCCGAGTTCGAAAAAGTGGTCGTGGCGGCCGACGCGCGTGACGCCCAGCAGATCTTGCCAGATATCGGCCAGCGCGGTTTCCACCTCGCCCTGCGGCGCTTCATAGCCTCGGCTGACCACCGCCGTCTGGTCGGGGACAGGCAGCGCCTTGCGGTCGAGCTTGCCGTTCGGGGTGAGTGGGAAGGCGTCAAGGATGACAAAGGCGCTCGGCACCATATACTCGGCCAGATGTTGGCTGAGTTGCCGGCGCAGGTCGGCGGGGTCTAGTACGGCGTCGGCCTGCGGGCAGAGGTAGGCCACCAGCCGGGTGTCGCCGGGGCTGTCTTCGCGGGCGACCACCACCGCTTCCTGTACGCCGGGGCACTGCGTCAGCCGGGCTTCGATTTCGCCGAGTTCGATACGGAAGCCGCGCAGCTTGACCTGGAAGTCATTACGGCCGAGGTATTCGATGCTGCCGTCGGGCAGCCAGCGGCCGAGGTCGCCGGTCTTGTAGAGGCGGGCGTCAGAGGTTGTTGAGAACGGGTCGGGGATAAAGCGCTCGGCGGTCAGTTCGGGGCGGTTGAGATAACCGCGCGCCACGCCGACGCCGGCGATATGGATTTCCCCGGCCACGCCAAGCGGCGCAGGCTGGCCCTGCGTATCCAGAATATAGATTCGGGTGTTGGCGATGGGACGGCCGATGGGCACAAAGCTGCGCGTATCGTCGCGGCGGCAGGCCCAGTAGGTGACGTCGATAGCGGCCTCGGTGGGGCCATACAGGTTGTGCAATTCGGCGTTGAAGCGGGCAAAGAAACGCTGTTGCAGGTCAGATGGCAGGGCCTCGCCGCTACAGATGACGCGTTTAAGCGAGTCGCAGGGAGAATCGGCCCATTGCACGAACTGTTGCAGCATGGAAGGCACAAAGTGAAGGGTGGTGATGCCGGCGTCCTCAATCAGTTGAGTGAGATAGCCGGAATCCTTGTGGCCGTCGGGACGGGCCATCACCAGACGGGCGCCGTAGAGCAGCGGCCAGAAGAACTCCCAGACGGAGACGTCGAAACTGAACGGCGTTTTTTGCAGCACGCGGTCGTCGGGGGTGAGGTGATAGGCATGCTGCATCCAGACCAGACGGTTGCAGAGACCGCGATGATGGTTCATCACGCCTTTGGGCTTGCCGGTGGAGCCGGAGGTGTAGATAACGTAGGCCAGATTAGCGGCGCTCAGCCCCAGCGCCCGCGGGTCTGGGTTGCTGTCTTGACAGGCGTCGAAATCCCCGGTATCCAGCAGGACCACGGGAACGGTATCGGTGTGGACGGCCGTCTGTGCGGACTGGGTAAGCAGGGCGACGGGTTGGGCATCGTCGAGCATAGCGGCAAGGCGCTCGGCGGGGTAGCCGGGGTCGAGCGGGACATAGGCGGCGCCGGCCTTGAGGATACCGAGCAGAGCGACGACCATCTCCGGGCAGCGTTCAACGCAGAGGGCGACGCGGTCATCGGGCCGGACGCCGAGCGTCAGCAGATGGTGGGCGAGGCGATTGGCGCGGCGGTTGAGTTCGGCATAGGTGAGAACGTGCGCTTCAAACGCCACGGCGATGGCGTCGGGGGAGCGTTCAGCCTGTAGTTCGAACAGTTGATGGATCAGGGCATGCTGCGGGAAGTCGGCGTCGGTGGCGTTGAACTCCACCAGTACCTGCCGACGCTCGGCGTCCGGCAGCATCGGCAGAGTGGCAACCGGTTGTGTCGCGTCGGCGGCCATCGCGGTCAGAACATTTTTCACGTAGCCGACCAGACGGACGATGGTTTCTCGTTCGAACAGGTCGGTCGCATAGATCAGTCCGCCCGCCAGACCCGCCTCGGTTTCAGTGAGCGACAGCGTCAGGTCAAATTGGGTGGCGCTCAGCGTGGGTTCAACCAGAGAGAGCGCCAGCCCGGGGATCGTCAGTTCCTGTGCCGGCGTGTTGTTCAACGCCAGCATCACCTGGACAATCGGGCTATAGCTCAGGCTGCGCACGGGTTGCAGCGTTTCCACCACCTGCTCAAAAGGCAATGTCTGGTGGGCGTAGGCCGCAATAGTCCGTTCACGAACCTGGGAAAGCAGTTCATCCAGCGTACGGCAGCGCCCTGGCTCGACGCGCAGCGCCAACGTATTGACGAAGAAACCAATAAGTCCTTCCGTTTCGCGATGCTGCCGGTTGGCAATCGGGGTGCCGATAACAATATCGTCCTGGCCGCTGAGACGGGCGAGGACCAGCGTCCAGGCGGCGAGCAGCGTCATAAACAGGGTTGTTCCCTGTTGTTTACCAAGCGCCTTGAGTGCGGCGAGCGCCGCGGTATCAATATGGAAAGGGACGACATCGCCGGCATAGCGCTGTACTGAGGGACGAGGTTTGTCCGTAGGGAGTTCCAGCAGCGCCGGCGCGCCCTGAAGCTGGCTTTGCCAGAAGCGGCGCAGTTCTTCAAGCGCCTCGCCTTGCAGCCGATTGCGCTGCCAGACGGCATAGTCGGCGTACTGGATAGGCAGCGGGGGTAAATGTGCTTTTTCTCCATTAAAGGCGGCACGGTAGAGCGCCGCGAGTTCGCGTACCAGGATGCCGAGAGACCAGCCATCGGAGATGATATGGTGTTGGGTGAGCAACAGCAGGTGCTCCTCGTCGCTGAGTTGCAGCAACTGGCCGCGAATGAGCGGGCCTTGCGTCAAATCGAACGGTTCGCGCGCCTCGTGCGCGGTGAGCTCGGCCACGCGTTGGGGGCAGGCGGCGGCATCGAGCGTACGTAAATCGAGACAGGACAAACTGAAGCCGGTGCCGTCGGGGGAAATCTGCTGGCAGGGCTGTCCGTCAATTTGCGTAAAGTGGGTACGCAGGCTTTCGTGACGCGCCACAAGGCCATCAAGCGCGGACGTCAGCGCCTGATGATCAAGCGGCCCGGCGATCCGTAGTATCGTCGGGATATGGTAGGCCAGGCTGGCGGCAGGATTGAGTTGTGCAAGGAACCACAGGCGCTGCTGGGCAAATGAAATAGGGAGTGGACGGCGGCGATCGGCGGCAGGGAGGGTCGTCTGAGCGGCCGGTGCGGTTGCCGTCAGCGTCTGAGCCAGTTCGGTCAGCACCGGATGAGCGAAAAGCTGCTGGATGGTCATGTCCAATGCCAGACGCTGGCGTACGCGTGTCGTGCATTGAACGGCCATCAGCGAATGGCCGCCGAGTTCGAAAAAATTGTCGTGGCGGCCGACGCGCGTGACGCCCAACAGATCTTGCCAGATCTCAGCCAACGCGCTTTCCACCTCGCCCTGCGGCGCGTCATAACCCCGGCTGACCACCGCCGTCTGGTCGGGGGCGGGCAGCGCCTTGCGGTCGAGCTTGCCGTTCGGGGTGAGCGGGAAGGCGTCAAGGATGACAAAGGCGCTCGGCACCATGTACTCGGCCAGATGTTGGCTGAGCTGCCGGCGCAGGTCGGCGGGCGTCGGTTGGGCGTCGGAGCGGGCGCGAAAATAGGCCACCAGTCGTTTCTCTCCCGGGGTATCTTCACGGGCGACCACCACCGCTTCCAGGATACCCGGACACTGCGCCAGCCGGGCTTCGATTTCGCCAAGTTCGATACGGAAGCCGCGCAGCTTGACCTGGAAGTCGTTACGCCCCAGATACTCAATATTGCCGTCGGGCAGCCAGCGGCCGAGGTCGCCGGTCTTGTACAGCCGAGCGCCGGGTGAGCTTGAAAACGGGTCGGGAATAAAGCGCTCGGCGGTCAGCTCGGGGCGGTGGAGGTAGCCGCGCGCCACGCCGACGCCGCCGATATGGATCTCCCCCGCCACGCCGAGCGGGGCAAGCTGGCCCTGTGTATCGAGAATATAAATCCGGGTGTTGGCAATCGGGCGGCCGATGGGCGGGATCTGCTCATCCTGTGCATCACAGAAGTAGACGGTGGCGCAGATGGTGCCTTCCGTCGGGCCATAGGCGTTGATCACCCGGCGTCCGGCGGCCCAGCGTTTGACCAGCGCCGGCGGGCAGGCTTCGCCTGCCAGAGCCAGGGTCTTCAGGTCGGGCAATTCCGCATTGGGGTCCAGCGCGCCGGCCGCCACCGGCGGCAAGGTCACATGGGTGATGGCCTGGGTTTGCAAGGTGTTGAGCAGGGCGGGACCGGGCAACAGGGCGTCACGGGCCGCCAGCACCAGGCACGCTCCCTGAGTGAGCGCGGCGGCCACTTCAAAGAAGCAGGCGTCAAAGCTGAAAGAGGCGAATTGCAACAGGCGGCAAGCGGGCGTCACGTGCAGGATGTCAGCCTGCGCGCGGGCCAGATTGCACAGGCCGCGATGTTCAATCATCACGCCTTTGGGCTTGCCGGTGGAGCCGGAGGTGTAGATAACGTAGGCCAGATGGCGTGGCGTCACCCCCAGCGCCCGGGCATCGGGATTGCTGTCCGGGGTTTTCTCACCGACGGTGTGCGGATTGTCGAGAATGACGGTAGGCAGAGTGACGCCCAATCGGTCCACCAGCGCGGACTGGGTAAGCAGGGCGACGGGTTGGGCATCGTCGAGCATAGCGGCAAGGCGCTCGGCGGGGTAGCCGGGGTCGAGCGGGACATAGGCGGCGCCGGCCTTGAGGATACCGAGCAGAGCGACGACCATCTCCGGGCAGCGTTCGACGCAGAGGGCGACGCGGTCATCGGGCCGGACGCCGAGCGTCAGCAGATGGTGGGCGAGGCGATTGGCGCGGCGGTTGAGTTCGGCATAGGTGAGAACGTGCGCTTCAAACGCCACGGCGATGGCGTCGGGGGTGCGTTCAGCCTGTAGTTCGAATAACTGATGGATCAGGGCATGCTGCGGGAAGTCGGCGTCGGTGGCGTTGAACTCCACCAGTACCTGCCGACGCTCGGCGTCCGGCAGCATCGGCAGAGTGGCAACCGGTTGTGTCGCGTCGGCGGCCATCGCGGTCAGAACATTTTTCACGTAGCCGACCAGACGGACGATGGTTTCTCGTTCGAACAGGTCGGTCGCATAGATCAGTCCGCCCGCCAGACCCGCCTCGGTTTCAGTGAGCGACAGCGTCAGGTCAAATTGGGTGGCGCTCAGCGTGGGTTCAACCAGAGAGAGCGCCAGCCCGGGGATCGTCAGTTCCTGTGCCGGCGTGTTGTTCAACGCCAGCATCACCTGGACAATCGGGCTATAGCTCAGGCTGCGCACGGGTTGCAGCGTTTCCACCACCTGCTCAAAAGGCAATGTCTGGTGGGCGTAGGCCGCAATAGTCCGTTCACGAACCTGGGAAAGCAGTTCATCCAGCGTACGGCAGCGCCCTGGCTCGACGCGCAGCGCCAACGTATTGACGAAGAAACCAATAAGTCCTTCCGTTTCGCGATGCTGCCGGTTGGCAATCGGGGTGCCGATAACAATATCGTCCTGGCCGCTGAGACGGGCGAGGACCAGCGTCCAGGCGGCGAGCAGCGTCATAAACAGGGTTGTTCCCTGTTGTTTACCAAGCGCCTTGAGTGCGGCGAGCGCCGCGGTATCAATATGGAAAGGGACGACATCGCCGGCATAGCGCTGTACTGAGGGACGAGGTTTGTCCGTAGGGAGTTCCAGCAGCGCCGGCGCGCCCTGAAGCTGGCTTTGCCAGAAGCGGCGCAGTTCTTCAAGCGCCTCGCCTTGCAGCCGATTGCGCTGCCAGACGGCATAGTCGGCGTACTGGATAGGCAGCGGGGGTAAATGTGCTTTTTCTCCATTAAAGGCGGCACGGTAGAGCGCCGCGAGTTCGCGTACCAGGATGCCGAGAGACCAGCCATCGGAGATGATATGGTGTTGGGTGAGCAACAGCAGGTGCTCCTCGTCGCTGAGTTGCAGCAACTGGCCGCGAATGAGCGGGCCTTGCGTCAAATCGAACGGTTCGCGCGCCTCGTGCGCGGTGAGCTCGGCCACGCGTTGGGGGCAGGCGGCGGCATCGAGCGTACGTAAATCGAGACAGGACAAACTGAAGCCGGTGCCGTCGGGGGAAATCTGCTGGCAGGGCTGTCCGTCAATTTGCGTAAAGTGGGTACGCAGGCTTTCGTGACGCGCCACAAGGCCATCAAGCGCGGACGTCAGCGCCTGATGATCAAGCGGCCCGGCGATCCGTAGTATCGTCGGGATATGGTAGGCCAGGCTGGCGGCAGGATTGAGTTGTGCAAGGAACCACAGCCGCTGCTGGGCAAATGAAATAGGGAGTGGACGGCGGCGATCGGCGGCAGGGAGGGTCGTCTGAGCGGCCGGTGCGGTTGCCGTCAGCGTCTGAGTCAGTTCGGCCAGCACCGGATGAGCGAAAAGCTGCTGGATGGTCATGTCCAATGCCAGACGCTGACGTACGCGTGTCGTGCATTGAACGGCCATCAGGGAATGGCCGCCGAGTTCGAAAAAATTGTCGTGGCGGCCGACGCGCGTGACGCCCAACAGATCTTGCCAGATCTCAGCCAACGCGCTTTCCACCTCGCCCTGCGGCGCGTCATAGCCCCGGCTGACCACCGCCGTCTGGTCGGGGGCGGGCAGCGCCTTGCGGTCGAGTTTGCCGTTCGGGGTGAGCGGGAAGGCGTCAAGGATGACAAAGGCGCTCGGCACCATGTACTCGGCCAGATGTCGGCTGAGCTGCCGGCGCAGGTCGGCGGGCGTCGGTTGGGCGTCGGAGCGGGCGCGAAAATAGGCCACCAGTCGTTTCTCTCCCGGGGTATCTTCACGGGCGACCACCACCGCTTCCTGTACGCCGGGGCACTGCGTCAGCCGGGCTTCGATTTCACCGGGTTCAATACGGAAACCGCGCAGCTTGACCTGGAAGTCGTTACGCCCCAGATACTCAATATTGCCGTCGGGCAGCCAGCGGCCGAGGTCGCCGGTCTTGTACAGCCGAGCGCCGGGTGAGCTTGAGAACGGGTCGGGGATAAAGCGTTCGGCGGTCAGCTCGGGGCGGTGGAGGTAGCCGCGCGCCACGCCGACGCCGCCGATATGGATCTCCCCCGCCACGCCGAGCGGGGCAAGCTGCCCTTGCGCATCCAGAATATAGATTTTGGTGTTGGCGAGCGGTTTACCGATGACCGGCAGCGGGTGTACATGGTCGATGACGCAGGCGGTGGCATCGACGGTACATTCGGTGGGGCCGTAAACGTTGATAAAGCGGGTGGCGGTGAGCGTGGCCAGGCTTGACCAGGTGTGCGGCGGGATGGCCTCTCCGCCGATTAATACCCCAGCGGGCTGGTAGGCCGGGTCGGCGCCGAGACCGGCATTGAGCAGCCAGTGCAACTGCACGGGGGTGCAGTCGAACCAATCGACGGCGTGACGGGAAAAGTAGCGCCAGAGCTGTTGCGCATCGGCGCGGAGGGCTTCAGGGACAATGACCAGCGTGTGTCCCGACAGCAGTTGGAGCCAGTTTTGGACTGAGGCATCGAACACGATGCTGGCGTTAAGGGCGATGCGGCTGGGCCGTTCGAGTGCCAGCAGCGGCTGTAGTGCGCAGGCGAGGTTGAGCACGTTGCGGTGGGCGACCATGACGCCTTTGGGTTTGCCGGTGGAGCCGGAGGTATAGATAACATAGGCCAGATGGTGTGAGCTCAGCCCCAGCGCCCGGGCATCAGGATTTTTCTCTGGATAAGTGTCAAGCCTATCGGTATCGAGCATGATCACCGGAATGTCGCCGGTGGGTATTTCTACCTGGTTGGTCTGGGTAAGCAGCGCCACAGGTTTGGCATCATCAATCATATAGGTCAAGCGTTCTACCGGATAGGACGGATCGAGTGGCACATAGGCGGCACCTGCTTTCAAGATCCCCATCAGGCCAATTATCATCTCTAGACCGCGCTTGATGCAGAGGACTACCCGATCATCAGGCTGAACGCCTAGCGCAAGCAGACGGTGCGCTAATTGATTGGCACGACGATTGAGCTCCGCATACGTGAGCGACTGTTCCTCAAATACGACAGCGATGGCATCGGGAGTACGTTTTACCTGTTGTTCGAAACGCTTGTGTATCAAGGTGTGTTGTGGGAACTTGGCGTCGGTGGCATTGAAATCCACTAACACCTGCCGACATTCCGTTGGTGGTAGGATAGGCGCGTTCTCAACCTGCATATCCAACGATGTGATGGCGGCGTCGACTAACATGGCTAAGCGCGACTGAATGGCTACAACTTCATCACGGGTCAGATAGTTGGTATCGAAATTGAACTCGATGGTGACGGGGTGGTTTTTATCTTCAAAATTATATTGATAGATGCTGATAGCCAGGGGAAATTGTGTCGCACGATGTGGTGTCTGGAATTCGGTATCCGTACCTTCCACATGAATGTTAAAGCCAAACCATTCAAGCGATAACGTGATATCGAAAAGCTGAGTTCGACCTGTTTTTTGTCTGATTCGCGTGTGCTGATTAATTTCTGTGATGGGTAGGCGTTGATGTTTATAGCAATGGCGCAGTTCCACTGCTACCTTTCGCATGATATCAAGAAAAGAATCCCCTTTAATAATGTTCACACCTACGGGAATGACGGATGAGAACATCCCTATCGTATTCTTTTGTTTGGCATTTCTACGATTATGTATAGGAATGCCAATGACAATGTCTTCCGCTTTTGAGGTTCGAGAAAAATAACACGCCAGAATAGCGTACATAAAATGGAGAATGGAGAACCCCTGCTCGGCCACAATACTTTCGATTTGCTGAAAGTATTGATTTTCTAATTCCCATAGATGGGGTGAGGATAACTTGTATATGTGTTTGTGGCTTGGGTTTGATAGGGGTAGCAATGCCGGAGGTAAGGTCTTAAAACGAGTCAGCCAGAATTTCAGGTCGGATTGATAATTCTTGGTGTTGAGATAAGTCAGATCTTCAGTAACAAATTCAAGATAGGAAGGGGCGACGCCTTTCATTTCCTCCCGGTTAATTAACCGGTTGTAAGTATCTGTCAGATCGTTGAAAAGCAGTTTTAAACTCCAACCATCTGCGACCAGATGATGGCAGCAAAATTGCCAGTACCAACGCGTGCCGCTTACTCGCATCAGTTCGGAACGCCATAGCCTTTCACGCAGATTGAACGGGCGCCCAAATGTTGTATGGATGTGCTGCTGAGTCTGAGTTTCTGCATCATCATATTGTGAGAAATCATACGTGCTTATAGGCTCTGAAATCGCATCAGTGAGTTCCTGAAAAGGTAAGCTATCGGTGTGAACAAGCTGTAAACGCAATGCATCATGACGCGATACAAGAATGTCGAAAGCCTGGCCAAAAAGCGCTTCATCCAGATGCCCGTCGATACGGAGCCGTATGCCGATGTTGTAATTAGGAGAGTCTGGATTAAGCGTCTGGTCAAGCCACACCACTTGTTGAGTAGAACTCAGTGGTAATCTGCAAGAGTTGGAGGAATATTCGTTATTAATTACAGGCTGGCTTTCCTGAGAATGGTTTTGAATAAATGACATTGAAATACTCCAATTCCGATATAATTGAGGCTGTTTTTTAACTACGAGCGCATTCCTGCCGAATTATTATTCCGACGGATTATTAGTTAATTTAATTAATGAATTTTTTATAGGCATGGGAAAGGAGCGAGATATCTTCGCCTGAAAAAATCCATAAAAATCAGTGTAAAGCCGATTTTATTTATTTTTATCTAAAATATAACGCCTGTGCTTGCTAAAAAGTATGGGTTAAATATAGACGCTAATTTTGGTTTAACCATTAAAAAAATTAATCAATATATGGGTGCACTAAAAACAGGGAGAGAAGGAAGATGCGAGTATTTGGCGGTTGGTGCGTTGACGCGGCTTGCCCGATAAGTCGGTGATGATGCCCAGTGATTGATGACATAAAATAAAGCAAACTCATTGTGGCAAAATGTAGCATCAATGATGGGGCTTGAGGACATTCTGATCGCCGGTATGGATGGTCTGAAAGGCTTTCCAGATGCGATAAACAGCGTGTATCCGCAGACCCACATTCAACGCTGCATTATCCGCTAGGCAATGTATACCTCGAACGCCATTGAATTACTGAACAGCGTCATTGAAGTGATGTGATGGACGCCCCTTCCTAAGATAGTCAGTGCCATACTTTTACTGACTGCATTAATCTGGGAGTAACATCACATGAATACGAGCAGCGTTGTTGGTATCGATATTGCCAAATCTGTTTTTCAAGTCTGTGTCTGGATGGTTGATGGTTCAGTTGCCCGGAACAGAAAAATATCGCGCTAGAAATCACTGAACCGTACCGGGTTTCCTGGAGACTAAACTCTCAGTGGAAGGCGATCCTAAATGAAATCAAAATCAGCAAACCGTTATCCGCCAGAGCTACGTGAACGTGCCGTCAGGATGATTCTTGAACACCGCGCTGAATATGACTCCGAGCCGGATGCCATTCGCGCCATCTCATCAAAAATTGGCTTGTCATTACGATACCTTGCGGGCCTGGCTGCGACAGCACAGAACTGATACTCATGGCGATGTTTCCCCCAGAAATTTTGATGATGGGAGACTGACTGTTGATGAACGCTGGCGTTTAAAAGAACTGGAGCGTGAAAATCGGGAACTCCGCCGAAGCAATGACATATTGCGTCAGGCCTCTGCTTATTTTGCGCAGGCGGAGATCGACCGCCACTGGAAAAAATAATGCCACTTATGGAACGTCTGAGTGGTACGCACGGGGTCGGGCCGGTATGTCGCGAGCTGGATATTGCCACGTCGACATATTACTGGCATCAGCAACGCCGGCAGCACCCCGAAAAATGTCGCCAACGAGAAAAGCGTGATGCTCAGATCAGCCTGGAGATAAAACGCGTTTATGAAGAAAATTACCGTGTTTACGGGGCACGAAAAGTTGCTCCGCGAGGGCTTCAGCGTTGCACGATGTACTGTGGAGCGTCTGATGAAAATGATGGGTCTGCGGGGCGTACTCCGTGGCAAGGTCATCAGGACTACGATCAGCCGCAAAACAGCGGCGGCAGCAGAGCGGGTAAACCGTCAGTTCGTGGCAGAGTGCCCCAATCAACTTTGGTGGACGCCTACGATAATGCTCTGGCCGAGAGTATCAACGGCCTTTACAAAGCTGCATACACCGTAAAAGCTGGAAAAATCAGGTAGAAGTGGAGTTGGCAACGCTGGCGTGGGTGGACAGGTACAACAATCGACGGTTGCTCGAACGCATCGGTCACATACCACCAGTGGAAGCCGAGAAAGCATATTATGCTTCCAGAAAATGTAACAATCTGGCAGCCTGAGCGTCCTGCTTTAACCCTCTCCAAGAAAACCGGGGCGGTTCACTCCCCGTTCAATTCCCGGACCGTCCTCTCCAATACCACGTTGAAATTTTTGCGAACAAACCAAGGCGAGCAATCTGCAAGCTGTAGCGCCTTAGTTATCCCCAGCACACCCAGTTTC
Source organism: Brenneria rubrifaciens (assembly GCF_005484945.1). Taxonomy (NCBI): domain Bacteria; kingdom Pseudomonadati; phylum Pseudomonadota; class Gammaproteobacteria; order Enterobacterales; family Pectobacteriaceae; genus Brenneria; species Brenneria rubrifaciens. The sequence goes on along the minus strand of NZ_CP034035.1, from coordinate 2,392,545 downwards.
TTGCTGATCCGCCTTCCACCCCCCCAGACTTCATCGACTGGCATGTGCCCCAACAACTTCCTTTGCCGGGTCGGACAAATCCACCACGCCGCCGGTTTTGCTCCATTTCTTGGCCGAGAAGTTAGCCGCCTTTGCCAGGGTTTTTGTCTGCGCGATCCCTATAACAACTGTCAAACCCGTTTCCATGAGAATGCGCTCTCTCACTTCACGACCAAACTGCTCAAGTTGCCTGCACTGGCTCACACCCGTCAGATCAAGGAATGCCACATCAATCGAATAGATTTCCAATGCAAGCGCCATCTCTTCAAGCAAAGCCATCACTCTGCTCGACATGTCCGCATTTATGTGGAATAGAAAGTCAACACACTGATGTGCCCTGTAGCTCACGGTCTCTGGTTGGCTTGATAGGCAGGATGACCATCGTTCATGGAACCACGGTAGCTTAGCTGACCACTCAAGGGCGTTTAATCCAGAAGCCTTCTATGCAGTAAGGAACATCACGATGGGAATTTGCGTTTCCAAACCTAGCGTCCGGCATGACTATAACGAAGATTATGGGAGAAATTATGGCGCTGATACCGACCAAGCATCTTCAAGCCCTTCAAGTTCCGACAGCGAATGGGAGCAATTCCCTACGCACTCGCCTAGGCAACCTGTAGCTGCTGACATACCCGACAGAGCCAAGTACAAGATTTCAGCGCTCCGCGAGTCGTACTACAGATCACTGATGAGTTCAAATCCGGATCTCTTGCATTATGCAAAAAACATACTCGACAATATAGAATACCGACAGTCCAACATTGATACACTCCAACTTGACGTTCAAAGCCTGGGATCGCTTGTCTCAGCTTATAACACAAGCTATTCACAACTTAACCTTCATTGTTTCGACTCGCGCTTCACATTCCTCGATCATTTACAAAGTCATAATGAGCCTGGCGCGTGGCGTGGCGTTTTTCGGCTAAATCCGCCCTCGCTTCACCACGTTGCGGTGGACGTACGTAACCACGCCAATGGTCAAAAGACGCTGATCGTATTGGAGCCCATTACCGCCTATAAGGATGATGTTTACCCTCCTGCTTACTTACCGGGCTATCCTCAACTGCGCGAGGAGGTCAATACGCGATTTCGAGGAAATGCTAAGATGTCTGTCATAGAGACTGATGCACAACGCTCATGGCACGACTGTGTTATATTTTCGCTTAACTTTGCTTTGTGCGCCTACCAAAAAGATAGTGTCTTTGACAGTCTTCATGAAACTTTGGCTGATAGTGGCTATTGTTTTCCAGAGACTGAAGATAGCCGATCGCGACTTGCCAGAGGAATAGAATTGGTTGACGGAAAGCAAGTGCTGCCTGCCGTATTTTATAAACATGCGCATTCCCGTGGCACAGTGACTGCTGTAGCGAACGCTCAGCCCCACATAGCAAACGATATTGTCAGCACAAACCGGTCCTCTTCCAGAGAAACGTTAAACGAACGTGCTGAGGCATTCCGTGTCTATCGGGTGGGGGGTGATCCAGAAAATTATAGTATGTCTATCGAGTCGTCCCGAGCGCGGAAGATAAGAAAAGCCCTGGATAGCCAATAACCCGTTGCATCGACTCATTTAGATGGGCCTCCGTGAGAGAAAAGACACGCTAGGGAAACGCTGATTTATTCAAAACTTAGTTATTGACCCGTTATAAATCAAGGTTTCCAGAGAGTTCTCGGGGCAAAAAACGAGTAAATCAGCGGCTCCTTGGGACGCCCACGATTATTGGCTTTTTTTGCCGCGATCTCGATGGGCGTTTTGCCATCCAGCGTCGGTACATCATCGAGCTTTCGTATAAGTCCATCCAGCTTTTCCAGGTCACCCTCAACAATAGCCCGCTCATCCGCCGTCAGGGGCACGGCCTCCAAGTAATGTCCGATTGATGCTTTACTTTCTAAAGCCTGCGCTCTGGCGCTGGCTTTGGGAACATTAAAATCACAGCCGGCACATGCCATTCGATGGGGGCAACTGCTCAAGTGTCAGCGCCAGTGATATAAGACGGTAATTCACCATTTGGCTTGTCCGCTCCACCCAACATGTTGTTTCCTTGAGGTTCTCACACCAGAAAGGACATCAGCATGCTGAGCAGAGAGGACTTTTACATGATAAAGCAAATGCGCCAGCAGGGTGCGTATATTGTCGATATTGCCACTCAGGTGGGTTGTTCTGAGCGAACCGTCAGACGGTACCTGAAATACCCGGAACCTCCGGCCAGAAAAACACGCCACAAAATGGCTAAACTCAGGCCGTTCATGGACTATATCGACATGCGTCTGGCAGAGAACGTCTGGAACGGCGAGGTCATCCTCGCGGAAATCAAAACGATGGGTTATACCGGCGGCCGCTCCATGTTGCGTTACTACATCCAGCCCAAACGTAAGATGCGGCCATCGAAGAAAACAGTTCGCTTCGAAACCCAGCCCGGCTACCAGCTCCAGCATGACTGGGGGGAAATTGAGGCTGAGGTTGCCGGACAACGATGCAAAGTTAGCTTCGCGGTTAACACGCTGGGGTTCTCCCGCCGCTTCCATGTCTTCGCCGCACCAAAGCAGGATGCTGAGCATACCTATGAGTCTCTGGTTCGCGCCTTCCGCTACTTCGGCGGCAGCGTGAAAACCGTGCTGGTCGATAATCAGAAAGCCGCGGTGCTGAAAAATAACAACGGGAAAGTGGTGTTCAACTCCGGGTTCCTGCTGCTGGCCGACCACTATGGCTTCCTGCCACGGGCCTGCCGCCCGCGAAGGGCCAGAACCAAAGGTAAGGTGGAACGGATGGTGAAATACCTCAAGGAGAACTTCTTCGTCCGGTACCGCCGGTTCGACAGCTTCGCCCATGTTAATCAGTTACTGGAGCAGTGGATGGCTGACGTTGCTGACCGACGGGAACTTCGCCAGTTCAGGCAGACACCGGAACAGCGCTTCACGCAGGAACAGGAGCATCTTCAGCCGTTACCGGATACTGACTTCGATACCAGCTACTTCGATATCCGCCATGTCTCCTGGGATGGCTATATCGAGGTTGGCGGAAACCGTTACAGCGTACCGGAAAGCCTTTGTGGTCAGCCGGTCTCAATACGGATCTCGCTGGATGATGAGCTGCGGATCTACAGTAATGAGCAGCAGATGGCATCGCACCGGCTCTGTTCGGCTTCATCCGGCTGGCAGACCGTGCCGGAGCATCACGCCCCGCTCTGGCAGCAGGTCAGTCAGGTGGAACATCGCCCGCTAAGTGCGTATGAGGAGCTGTTGTGATGCACGAACTGGAGGCACTGCTGGGTCGTCTGAAAATGGAACATCTGGGCTACCACGTCGAAAGCCTGCTGGAGCTGGCGGCCAAAAAAGAGCTGAACTACCGCGAGTTCCTGTGTATGGCGCTGCAACAGGAATGGAACGGGAGACATCAGCGAGGTATGGAGTCTCGGCTAAAACAGGCACGGTTCCCGTGGGTCAAAACGCTGGAGCAGTTCGACTTCGGCTTCCAGCCAGGTATAGATCGTAAGATCGTCCGGGAACTGGCCGGGCTGGCGTTCGTGGAGCGCAGCGAGAACGTGATCCTGCTGGGGCCGCCAGGTGTGGGTAAAACCCACCTGGCAGTAGCACTCGGGGTAAAAGCGGCTGATGCTGGTCACCGGGTGCTGTTCATGCCACTGGATAAGCTGATCGCCACACTTATGAAGGCAAAGCAGGAAAACCGGCTGGAAAAACAGCTACAGCAGCTTGGTTACGCCCGGGTGCTGATACTGGATGAGATAGGCTATCTGCCAATGACCCGCGAGGAGGCCAGTCTGTTCTTCCGGTTGCTGAACCGTCGGTATGAGAAAGCAAGTATCGTACTGACGTCAAATAAAGGGTTCGCCGACTGGGGAGAGATGTTCGGCGATAACGTGCTGGCAACGGCAATCCTGGATCGGCTGCTACACCACTCAACCACACTGAACATCAAAGGAGAAAGCTACCGGTTAAAGGAAAAACGCAAAGCCGGAGTGCTGGCAAAAAACGCCACGCCAATCAGTGATGATGAAATGGCGGAAAGTGGGCAACATTAATGACCAATAGCGGACATTAAAAATGGCGAAAAATGGCCAACAATCCTGGCGTTGACACCGGAGCGCCATCTTTTCGCTGATGCGGCCAACTTCTACGCTACCGGCCTGCATGAGCTGGTTCACTGGAGTGGGGGTAAAAAACGCCTGAACCGTGAAATGAAAGGGAAGTTTGGCAGTGCGGATTATGCAGAGGAAGAACTTGTCGCGGAGCTGGGAAGTGCTTTTCTGATGGCGGATTTGGGGATTGTCGGAGAGGTGCAGCATGAAAGCTATATTGCCTCATGGCTCGAGGCGCTGAAAAACGACAAGCGCTATGTTTTCAAAGCGGCCAGCGCCGCCTCAAAAGCGCATCGTTACCTGATGGATAAACTTTGATTCTGGGACCGGACACCGCAAAGGAGTGCGGTTTCATGGTTTTTAACCGGCAACGCGGCGAGGCGCAGACTGAGGCGGAACGCAGTGCAGCGAGTACCGAACAGTCTGCACCTCGCAGTGGAATAAAAATTACCCGGCTTGTCGGTATTGCCGCCAAGCCGGGTAAGGTCATCATGATGACCTGGGTAAAACTTACATATAGTTATCTAATTACAGGTGTGTCAGTTCATCAAGCGTATAAATGCGAAAAACATTGCGGTGACGTGCTTCCAACGGTATGTGCTGATGATTGACGATGACGTGTTTGATGCTGCCAAACAGCAGTTCAAGCGCCCGTTTTTTCTGTAGGTCCGGTACGATATAAAAGACGTAAATCCAGTTCTTTTGTGTCCGGGCCAGCAAATGGCTGGCGATAATCGCCTGGTAGCGAGCTTTGGTTTTCAGGCGGCGCTCGGTTTCTACTGCGATGACCTGTCCGTCAGGGAGTGTGATGAGTCCATCCGGACGGTGTTTGACCTGATACTGGCTGAGGAACGTTGAGCGATCGCCGTTTACCCATCCGGATGCGCCTTTTTTCTCCAGGATGAGCCTAGCAACCTGATTATCAAGGTGGTGCTCCAGCGTCCAGCCGGTGATTTTTGACGGTTCAAAGCGTGCCGGGAAAATGTCATCGTCCGGCGTTAAAACGATAGCCAGTCCGTCGCTGGTTATGCCCCACAACGACATTTTCATCGTCCGTGATTCAAACACATGCTTTTGTATTAACCCCATTCGTTCAGTTTTTGTCAGCAGCGTATACAGCGATTTGTGATCCCTGAAGCCAAACAGCAGCATCAGCGTTTTAAAGTCGCTGTAGGTTTCTTCCTTCAGGAAATTCAGCAGCCTTTTTATCTTCTCGCTGTTGCGAGCGATGCGCTCGTTATGCGTGGCGATAAGCATGACTCCTCCTAAAAATTGAGCAAGGACGGTGTTTCGTCATCATCAGATCTCGGTTTTGTTGATTTTCTTTCCCCTTCAAAGAAAAGGTCTGGCTGGGTTACGGTGACATTGGGCGTTGAAACGGGAGGTACATTTTCCTCGTCGAAGTCCAGCGCGACTTTTGCCGGCGCTGCCGACGCGGCAATATCCGGAGAAACGGAACAGATCTCCAGCTCGCGTTTTTGTACCTTGATGGGGGAAATCAGTGAGGCCGAGGGTAGCGTTGTCGTCGTAAAGATAAAGCTGACAAAATCGGGCAGGTTCAGGATCATATTGCTGTCGATAAAGAAACGCTCGGCCTGCCTGATGGTGCGTTCACTGTCGATAGTCTCTGTTAGCACGGCATCGGTTTTCGCCTTGCGGACTTCATCATCCACTAATATGGTGCCGGACATTCTCGCCACCCATTCCGCTGTATCCGGGTCCATAACGCGGTATACCAGCTTGAATTTGGCGTTTTCAACGACGGCGCCGACAACAGCATCGCCTTTTAAATCCGCCGGGCAGTCTTTTAAATCGGCGACGGACTGATGCGCCATGATGATATGCACGCCTTTATCCCGCGCCGCGCCTAACCCCTCCAGAGCTGGTTTTGACAGATGGTATTTCAATTCGTCGAGAAAGATGGCTATGGATCGGGGCGTTTCTTTTACCCGGTCGCGCCTTTCTGCTAACTGGTAAAGTCGCACCAGCAGCATGCGCTGGGCGGTGATAATCTTGCTATTGCGCATTGAGCCGATGACATAGCAGCAGCCACCTTCATCAAAAACCGATTGGAGTGAAAATCCTGTCGGCGCGTTGATGGCATTGAGCAACGCCAGCTCTTCAATCTTGCCGAAAAAGGCTTTGATATTTTCCGCGATACCTTGAACATATTCGCCGTTATAAATATCGCGGATAGTCGAGGATGGGTGATGACTGACAAATTGCGCCGCCATGCGTGCGGCCTTTCTATCGTCGATACGGTAAAAGTCCGATTCCTGCCCTTTCTCCGCCAGACTGAAACCGGCGACAAAAAGCTCTTCCAGTTCATCGGGCGTGATATCTTCAATCAGATTTAACTGGTATTGCGGTTTTCGCAGGTCAATTAAGGCAAAGGGTTTGCCTGCATCCTCGCAGGCTTTGCGGTAAAGGTGCGGTGCCCATTCATCATCCTTTGGGTCCATAATAAATACACCTTCACCCGCCAGGATACTTTGGTAAAGCAATATACCGGTGGCAACCCCTTTACCGGCTCCAGTTGTGCCGATAATATCCGCATGTTGTCTTTGCCAGTCTTTTAACGGGAGATGCATCGGTTTTTCATCACGGTCTATCCCGATAAAAATACCCTTATTTAGGTTGATATAATCAAGCGGATTATAATGCAGCGTTTCCGGCAGCAGCGATTTTACCGTGCGGACATCTGTGCGTAATTCTCGTTCAAGACTGGTCTTTTTGATGAGTCGTTTCTTTATTTTATCCAGCTCGGGGGTTAATACTCTGCGTAGCAGAATATGGAAAATAAAACCCGTTACGGTAAAGGCAATCAGCACCAGCCATGCTAGAACGGGAATGCTGGCGACTACACGGCCTTTATAAAGCCACTGGAAAATCCAGATAACAACCGGGGCCATCGTACCGTAAAGAAAACACTGTATGGAAAAAGCAATAATCAGCTTTTGCCACAACGGGGCTTTTTGCCGTTCTTCGCTTTTCATCGAAGCGAAAAACGGCATCGTCAGCCCCGATAACAGCGCCAGCATCAGCTGGTGCTGTTGCATAAAAGCAATGAAGCTCAGCGCGCCATTCACTATCGGCGAGAGTGAAACTGCCAGCTTATTCAAAATCACGATGCCTCCTTTGTCAGCAGTTCGCCCCATGACATCGCCCCATCAGTTCGCCCCATGGTGTCGGGCGAAAAGGCGGGGCGAGAGTATGGGGTTAAAGAAGGTGGCCGCTGTGCGGCCATGTTCAGGAAAGCATGCTTCCCTGCCCGAACGGCGTGCGCCAGTTCATGCGGGCTGGACGCCCTTATGATATGTCACATGGGGGTAATGTCGCGGCTGTACGCCGCGCCAAAACCCCCAAGGTCAAAGGCGGCACACCGTCGCCCGCTACGCGCGACCACCCCCTTTGAGACGCCGTTTTTCGCCTATTTTTTCTTTTGTCCGTTCCGGCCAAGCGAAAAAATGGGAAAACGCCTTCAAAGCGGGTGGTCGCGCCACGTTACCGGCTTTGGGCCGGAGACTTAGCCGCGACGGTGTGCGGGGCTGCGCCCCCCAAATAAACCGCTATCGTGGGCGATAGCTTTTCGCTCGCTGGGGCGGCGAAATTTATTCGGCTCCCCCCGCCAGCTCGGTTCACCTGGGGGTGAGCGCTCGCTGGTGGGTTCGGCGACGCAAATTAACAATTTCTTTGAAATTGAATTTACTCGCCTTACGCCACTTTAAAATTTTTGCTGACGCATAAATTTTAAAGCCCAAAAATCGCCGTCTGCTCGTAATGTATATCTGGTTAAAGGCACGTATTCCTGCGGCAGTATTTGATAGGCTGAGAATTCGTCTGTTGTCTCGTGTATGCCACTGTATTCGTAAGCTTTTTTTACTAAGGAATACGAATGAAAAAACAAAGCCGGCATTCTCTGGATTAGGCCTGTGCAGAATAGCGTTAAGCCTTATCCGTTTTCTTGATAGTATTTCTCAAGGTAATCCACATCACTTACACAGTTTACCAGTCAGACGAGCCTGCTGTCGGGTGGGAATATGTTCTTTCCACTCTGGGCCCATCGATGACGACAAATAATATTCGATATACCAGAGGGGGATGCATGACTATTGAGTATCTCGTCACTGTCTTCATTATATGCCTGTCGCCAGGGATAGGCGTGGTTTATACGCTTTCGGCAACATTAGGGGGTGGTTTGCGGGCGGGGTTTTGGGCCGCAATCGGATGCACCATTGCTACCATCATTCACCTTATGGTCGCTATGGCCGGTTTGGCCGCTATTCTGCATACCAGCGCGTTATTGTTTCAGAGCATTAAGTTTGCTGGCGTGGCTTATCTGCTCTGGATGGCATGGGCGGTGCTGAATGACCGGGGAGGCCTATCCGTGAAACCCGGGACGTCGGCTACGTCCATACGGCTGATCTGGCGCGGCATTTTGCTGAACATTCTCAACCCTAAGCTCCCGTTATTCTTCGTGGCGTTTATCCCCCAGTTTGTGCCGGTTGGCAGCACGCCAAGCCTGCTGATCGAGCTTGGCCTAGTTTTCACACTGATGACATTTGCTGTGTTCATGGGCTATGTTCTATTGGCATCCACCGGCCGCCAACGCCTGCTGCAAAGCGCCCGGGCGATGGGGTGGATGCGGCGGGCATTTGCCGCTTCTTTTACCGCTCTGGGATTAAAGCTCGCCATCGAAGGGGGACGATAGCCATGATCGACTACACAACACTTTTGACATACTGCGCTATCGTACTGGGCTTCGTTTTCATTCCCGGTCCGGCGACGCTGCTAACTATCGCGCGTGCGACAACATCAGGAACGAAAATCGGTATCGTGACCGGTGCGGGCATTTCAGTTGCTGATATCATCCACACCTTGTTCGCTGTCGTGGGTATTTCCGCTATTATTGCTGCATCGTCCACTCTGTTCGGCATCATAAAATATCTGGGGGCAATCTATTTGCTCTATCTTGGCGTCAGGACCATCAGACAAAGGGAAACAGTCATACCTGAGCAGGAACGGGTACGCTTGTCGGTGGGGCGGGCCTTTCGACAAGCGGTATTAACCGAGTTGTTTAATCCCAAAACGACACTCTTTTTCCTGGCTTTTTTGCCGCAATTTGTACGCCCGGAAAACGGTGTCGTTTTCCTGCAACTTCTATTGCTGGGCGTACTGTTTGCGATGATAGGGTTCGGGAGTACGCTTATCTTTGCGCTGGGGGCGGGTAAAATGGGGAATTTCCTGCGTCGTTATCCGAGCGTGCTAAAGTGGCAAGGTAAAGTTGTCGGCTGTATTTACTGTGGTCTCGGGATCCGACTCGCGCTTCAGCAGCGTTAAGTTAATGAGCGGCATTGCCTTGTCGATTCCACCATCGGTGGTATGAATGATGATTCTAAAATTCATTATCTGATTGAAAAAAAATCATCTTTCTTCCTTCAATCCATTTATACAAGAAGTGCCAATTGAGCTAGCGAAGCAAGCCAGTAAGACGCTGGCGGCTCTTGTTCAAGGATGCGATCTGCCGATCGATCTGTTCAAGTTGTTCTCTGATCCGCGATTTCAGCGCATAGCACAAAGGCGCGGGGTTCGCGCCTGATGGTACGCAGGCTAACAAATCTCGAATAGCCGCCAGCGGGAGACCTGCCCCGTTGAGCAGGGCAATGTCTTTGATTCTTTGTACGTCTTCGACCCCATAACGACGATAGCCTGATTCAGATCGCGAGGGATTAAGTAAACCTTTCTGCTCGTAGTAGCGCAACATCCGTATGCTGACGCCGGTTCGTGATGAAAGTTCGCCGATTTTCATTTTCGCTCTTGACTCTGACAGTACTGTCAGAGTCTAACATTGGCTCAATTCAACAACAATGAAAGGAGCGACAACCATGCTTAAACTTATCATGTGCGTGAAGCGCTTGCCTGAACTCACCAGAGAAGAGTTCGACGCCTATTGGCGCAACAGCCATGCATCGTTGGTACGCAAGTATGCGGCGATACTGGGTATTCGTAGATACATTCAGACCTATCCCTTGTGTAATTTAGCGGCCCAACGCGCATTAGAACAAGGGAGAGGGAGTGATCGCGCCGATTTTGATGGCTGCGCGGAATTGTGGTGGGATGATCTGGACGCCCATCTGACGGCGAGAAAAACGGTAGACGGTCTTAAAACGCTGCAAGCGCTTATTGACGACGAACGCCGGTTTGTGGATCTGTCACGGTCCCAACTTTGGTATGGTGAGGAGCGCGCAATTCTTTAACCAAGCCGGCAGGAATTGAGCGGCTTTCAATGCCATCGTTCCTTTATCCTGTCGTGGAACGTGGTCAGCCGCGCACCCGACCATAGCGCGATAATATTTGACTGACGGCGGCCGGATCGGCGCCGGCGCACTGCGCGAGAAAATCCCGGCGCATCTCAAACGTCTTGCCCGGATTGAAGCGATGGTGTTTTTTAAAGGCGTTGATGCTGAAAAAGGCGCGCTCCGCCTGGCGGCATTCGCTGCCGCCGCCGTTGCCGGTTGCCTTTCCATACATGCACAACACCGCTTCGCAGGGATCGGCCGCCAATGACGGCGCGGAAAAGCCGGCGGCCAGGCACAGGAGCGCCGCCGCGATAAGGGTATTTTTCATGGTGGTATCCTTTTATTGCAGCAGATAAAGGTCGGGGGAATTGCGAACGTGGATGACCGTCGCGGTCAGCGGTAAAAATATATCTCGACGGCATGACCGATGAAGCGGTCGGCGGCTTTAGGCTGATAAATTACGACGGCGCGATAACCGTGTTTTCTCAGCCAGGTTTTCGCTGTGAAATAACTTGCCCCATCGGACGCACTGACGACGGCCTGTTTTGAGTGCGCGACGGCATACCAGACGCCGGGCGGATATATGGCCTCGGGGCTGAACACCATGGACATCGACCAGCTGCCGTCGACATGGGCGGACGGTATGACGATGCGGTTTTCCGACCACTGCGGCAGCGTGGCGTTAACGGCAACGCCGGGGGTATCCCAGGCGGGCTGAACCGGCTCCGGCGGCGATGCGCAGCCGGAAAGCGCCGCCAGCGCCGCGCCGGCGTACAGTATCTCAACGGCTCGCCTCATTGAAGACCTCCTTCATTCTGCTCAAGTGAAGCGGTTTAAAATAAATCGCGCCCATGCGGCGAATATCGCCGTGAATATCGACGCTGACGATCACGTCCACGCTGTTAAGCACCTTGCGCAGCAGCACCGCGAACGGAATATTCCGGCAGTCGGGATGTTCATAACAGCGGTCGATAATCCCTTCGATGCAGGCTTCGGGGTTGCCCGCGTGCATCGAGGTGATCAGCCCCTCATGCCCGGAACCGATGATTTTCAGCGCGTCCCAGGCCTCCCGACCGCGAATTTCCGCCAGCAGGATCCGATCCGGATTCATGCGGTAGTTGGCGCGGATCAGCCTGCCGGGGGTGACGATGGCATCCGCTCCGGCGTCCGCCGGATAGAACAGGTGGACATAATTGGCGTGGCGGTAAAAGCGGATTTCCGGATTGTCTTCGATGGTGGTCAGCCTGAGATGCGGCGGAATATAGTGCAGCAGCGTTTTCATATAGGTGGTTTTACCCGACCCGGTTTCACCAACGATAAAGAGGGTTTTGCCGTATTCGACGGCTTTTTCCATAAAGCGCGGGATTTCTCCCCGATGATAGTAACCGGCCAGCTCATCGTCCTTGCTTTCAATTTGCTCCTTACCGGTCACCCGCTGATAAAACCCGGCGTCTATCCAGGACCGATGCGTTCTCTGCGCGAATGAGGGTTTGCGCAGCGTGATGGAAACGGTGTCGCGCTCGCAGGCCGGGGGCATAATGGTCTGGATGCGCTCGCCGGATCCCAGCGTGGCGGACAGGATCGGCGAGGTTTCATCCACGTTGTCCTCATTCCAGGAAGCGAGCGCCTTGGCGAACGCAAGGCACTGACGCAGCGTTACCGGGGCGTCGCGCTTTTGCCATTTTCCGTGGATCTTGACGTGGATTTCGCCGGGGCGGTTAATGGCGATCTCGGTCAGACCCGCCAGCGGCAGTAAATCGCCGAACAGCCGGTTTTTCATAAACTCAAGGGACAGATTCTCAGCGCGCATACCACCTCGTTTTCAGTCGCAGTTGATAAACAGAAGAGAAATCGATATCCGTGCCGGTCATGATGCCGATAATATCGCCCTGATTCAGGTACATCGTGGGCGGGATATTGATGCTGTTTTCCAGCGTCGTTTTCGCCATTTCCGCCGTGGCCGCGCGGGTGTTTTCGGTGTAGTCGGTATTGCGATCTTTGCCCGGCGCGGAATCCGACGCCGCGGCGGCCACATCCTGCACGGTACTCAGCATCAGGGCATTGCCGAACCGCGTCCAGAAATGGCTGTCGACCCAGCCGGCGATGCCGGCTTCGCCCAGTTGGCCGCTGGCCTGCGTATCGACCAGCGGGATTTGCAGGCTGCCGGGCTCCGGCGTGCGCAGTTCCGTCCAGAGGACGAACAGCCGGCCGCGGCCGTGTTGCAGCGCGCCGGTGCGATAGACGCCTCTGGCGACGGTGCCCGCCGGGATCAGCTTCACATGGTGGCTGGCGCTGTAGACGTCCTCGCTGATAAGGCAGGAAAGCGCGCCGCCCACGTCGGAAACGAAGCGGCGCATCATCGAGCACGGAATATAGCGGTCGACCGGGATATAGAGATCCGGATCGAGGTTCAGCCGCCGAACGCCGGTGACTTTCGCCACGCCCGGATTGTCCTGATCACCGTCGGCGCGGGTGGCGGCGGCATGCGGCTCGCGGGCGGTGGCTGCGCTGTTGCGCGGTTCGCTTGGTGCGCTGCGCGTAGCGCCGGGTTGCGCCGTTTCGGCGACGTTGCCCGGTCCGTCAGCCAGCGCCGCCGCCTTGTTCAGGACAGATGGCGTTGGTGACGGCGGCGCGATGCTTTGCGGCCGAGCGTTGTCCGCCATCGTTTCCGGCTTTTGGGGAGCGAACAGGCTGAACGGGTTCTCATCCATGCCGAGGTCGGTTCGTGGCGGGCGCGCCGCGCCGGCCGACGGCGGACCTGCGGCGTCGGCCGTCTTTTCATCGCCGTTTTTCATCGCCGTAAGAAAGTAATCGCCGCCGAGCGCCAGCGCCATCAGTAAGGCCAGACTCAGCAGGCTGACCAGCAGCGTTCGGCGACCGGCAGGTTTGCGAAAACGCGTCACTTCGGGCTGGCCGGGGGGCGTTTTCTGCTCCGACGCCTGGCCGGCCATTGCCGCGCGGGCGCGTTCGCGCGCCTCGGCTTCCAGCTCCGCCGTGGTTTTCGGCGCGTCTTCCGGGGGAAATTTATCGGTCATTTGGCCTCCAGCGTGACGTCGGGGGAGACGGTATCGCCGTTAGCCGCGGTCGCGTTGCCGAATGCCGAGTTCTCAATCCCGACGACCGCATTGCCGTAGCGCAGCACCAGGCGCGGCGACAGAGAACGCACCACCATCACGTTGTAGTTGCCCTGGCTGACAATCCGGGGCGTCACCGCTTGCTCCCGGCCGTTAACGACCGTAAAGGCGGAAGGCAGGATTTTCACGGGTGAAAAGCCGAGGTAGGTAAATCGGCCGTCGTCATAGGCGAAGTCCGGCGCGATGGCCGCCGATCCCGCCGCCACCCGTTTGGTGTAGCGCCAGTTGCGCGGAGTGCCCGCCTGCCGAAACGCCGCCGTTATCCGTTGCTTTTCCTGCGTTTCCCGTAGCTGTTTCTGGCGGGCGGCGCTGGCTGATGCGGATTGCTCGCGGACTTCGTCGGGATAGCGATAGAGGATAACGAAGGCCTGCGCGGGCGAGTCATGCTCCAGCACGTTCAGCTCCAGGCTGTAATCGCGTTTTGACGTCACCACAAACAGATTGGTTTTCCAGTCCTTCGCGGTCGGCAGAAACACCTGACTGACGTTGTTGCCGTTGGCATCGGTTACCGGCTGGGCGATGGGATTGGGGCTGACGGCCACCCGGTTATCGCGCCGGGTTACCGTCCAGCCTTTGGGAAAGCCCGCCTGCGCGTCGATAACGGTTTCATCGTCATCAAACAGCAGCGTGGTGACGTAGCCGGGGCGGGTATTTACAACCGTGGCGTTCCGGTTGTTATACGAGACGCTCTGCATCCGGCTGTCATACGCGCTGCCGCGCGGCGTCGCCGCGCCCCAGACCGTCAATGACGTCAGGAGAAAAACGCAGGTCAGCATTCTTTTCAGCATCATTCGCTCCTTAGCTCTTTATCGCGCTGGTAGCTGGTGACGATGAACCCCAGCGGATTGACTTCACGCTGGCTGTCCGTCAGTTGTTTGCGCGGGAGGTAGCGGTAGGTCAGGCGAATATTCCAGATATCGGTTTTCACCGAATTATCCGCAATGCGGCGGAGAGTCCGCTTGATGCGTAACGTCGCCAGACGGTCGGGGGCCGTGGCGGGCGCGTGAACGTTGGAAATAATGTCGATGGCGACGACATAGTCCGCTTTGTTGAAAACAACGTCCGGCGCCTGGTCGCCGTTAAAGCCGTCCAGATAATCCTTGTTCACGCCGTCGCTGTTGAATAACTGCACATCGTCATAATCGCGCTGAAGGGAAAAATAGTTATAGCCTTCGCGGAGGCTGACGTACTGCGCCGCGAGGGAATGCGCGAGAGCCTCTTCCGTAGAGATATCCCGCTCTTTGATGCGGGTCATAAAGTCATAACGCCCGGTCTGTTTATCCACCGACCAGAGTTCGATTTCGGTGGTTTTCAGCGGCAGCAGGATGATAATGGCCGCAATCGCCATCGCGGCCAGAAAAAATCCGACCGCCGCCATCAGCCAGGCACGCTTTTTCTCGCGGGCGTCTCTCTCCAGGATGACCGATTCAAAGGCCCTGGATGCGCCAATAACGTCGTTAATCTCGGGCATGGTTTGTCAGTTCCTGGATAGTGGTCGGGGAATTCACCGGCTGTGGTTCGCCGGATACCGGCGGCAGGCCGCCGTTGTGCCGTACGCAGCCCGTGAGCGCGCACAGCATCAGCAATAACAGGCTGAATTTCATGTGGATTCCTCTGTTTAACGGAGACAGGGATGCCGCACCGGCAGCGATCGCTACGGCGCTATGCAAAGGTGGGGATTAGGGAAAAATCAGCGGTTACGCTGCTGGTTGAAGCGTTTCATATTCGCTATTGCGGCGGTGCGCTTTTGCCAGGCGCTGACGGTGTTGTTCACGCCGGCGCCAATCAGTTGGCCCGTCATAACGCCGCCTTTGGCGGCCAGCCGAGCGCCGGCAGCCCCGGCCTTCAGCGTCGGTTTGGCCGCGCCGGCGGATTTTTTCACCAGCCCGCTTAAACCGCTCATGGCCGCGCCCTGTAACGCGGCCTGAACGGCGACGCCGCCGAGTGCGCCGGCGATCTTTGCGGAGAAGAAGATGATGACGCCGGAGAGAACACCGGCGACACAACACTGAACGCCAAGCGTAATAATATTGGCGTTATCAGCAAAATTAACCGCTTTATCCAATATGCCATTGAGATAGTTAATGACGATCCGGATCGACAGCGCCGAAAATAATATCGTCAGGATGACGGTGAATATGATTTTCAGCCAGTTATTAAACATGGGGATCAAAAAACCATACAGCAGGCAGAAAATAAAAAGCGGCGCGGTGGTGGTCATTAATATTATCGTAAGTTCAGCTAAAAGGTTAACGGCCGAACCGAATAGCAAGGTAACGATAGCGCCGCCCCAGACCAGCAGTTCGGCAAGCCCCCCATTGAGTTTCACATAGGCGGCGTCATCCAGTTGATAGAGCTTTTGCCCGATGGTCTGCGCTTTGGCCCAGACGGTATCCAGCAACACCCAGACATTTTCATCACCGCTGACGCCGTCTTTTAATCCGTTGATGGCTGAAATGGTGAGATCCAGCCAGCCCCCCAGATTTAAAACGAATGTCATGATGAGTAACATTCGCCCGACATCCCAAATGACATCTTCTACGGGCGTTTGAAGTTTTCCGGCCAGGGTTTGATAACCCCGGTATGTGACAAATAACGTGAAGGAGCTGACGGCGATAACGCTTATCATATCGCCGTACACGGAAGTTTGCCCCCGCAGTACGGCATGTAAACCGTCAGTGATCGTGTTGTTCATGCCAACAAACATACCACCTGACATAGATTACCCCTTTAATTCAAATCGGGAACCTTGGCATTTTCCTGACGGAGTTCGAATCGCGCTTCACGGGCATTTTTGCAATCCTGGGAATCTTCACCGGACGCTTCGCAGGCCGTATACCGGGTGTTCATCTCATCCTGATGTTCTTTATACCATTGCTTCGATTTAGGGCTATCACACCCCGTCAGAAGCAAAACGCCTAAAATAATCGGGAATAGGTAAAGTGACGTTTTCATTTTTGCCCTCTCAATCATTAAAGTCAGGCACGGGTGCGGCGAGCTGCTGTTCATTAAATGCTTTTTGCCGCTGTTGGGCCAATAGGTTGGAGCGCTGTTCCGCCTGCCTGACGAACATTTCCCACTGGCTGGTCAGCGCGTTCAATTGTACGCTTCTGGCCGCCACGGCGTTAGCCAGGTCCTGCGACTCTTTCGAGTCCTGCGCATTCGAAATGCGGTCGGATAACGCGGCGATATCCTTGAGCGTGTCGGCGATTTTGCTTTCAACGTCGGCGGTGTTTTCTATCGCCACCGCCTGATTCAGGATGATCTGTTTGCAACTGTCCAGATAACGCCGCGAGGCGCTGGATTGATTACAGGTATCGAAAGATTGATATTTGCTGTACAAGCGCTGAAGCTCGGCGGAATAGGCACCGTCCTGATGGGTCAGCAGATCATCCAGCGAGACGCCGTTTTTGCGCAGCGCGTCAATCTCGCTTTTGAGGCTTTTCGCCTCGTTAAGGAAGCCCTGAATATCCCGGATCCCCGTCGCCGTGGCTAATTGCCGCTTGTAGGCTTCCAGCTCGCTTTTATAGTGGACGACGGTATCCTGCCACTGCTTGAGCTTTTCCGTCCACTGGCTAATGGATTCCGCATTCTGCACGGCGTCGAAAACCGCGATCCCGGCGCTGAAGGTCGGAGCGGAGAGAAAGATGGTTAACGCCAGCACGGTATTTCGGGTACGCATTGTTATCTCCTCTCAGATAGCCCTTTCAAGAAACCGTTCTTTCCACTCTTCAGGCTTCATGCCCTCCTGATAAAGGGCGTCGAAGATCTTCAGGTTGTCCTCGCTGCCGCTCAGCAGTTTGCCGACTTTCCCCAGCCCCGACAGGTCCATTTTCGCCAGCGCCACGAACGGCCGGGTTTCGCCGGCCCGCAGCGGCGTTTTCAGGATCACCATATAGCGCTCGCCCGGATCCAGATTTTTGATGATGTCATAGACGTTTTCCGGCACCTTCATTTTCTCCACGTAGTCCGCATGGCCGGCCTTCGGGTTGGCGAGGAAGATCTGCGTGCCGCACTGTTCGATGATCGCCGGGGCGATGGGATGCCTGACGATCTCATCGGGCGACTGGGTGGCGGGAACGAAGATGCCGTTCAGCTTGCGAATGACCTTGAGCATATTGAGCGAGAACCGGGAGAACTCGACGTCGGCCAGCCAGCGCCAGAACTCATCCATAAACATCACCAGCCGGCGGCCGTCCAGCAGGCTGGTGACGCGGTACAGCAGATAAAAGGTAATGGGCCCCCGGATATCGTCGTCATCCAGAAACTCCGTGCCGTCGATGCCGAAGTTGTCGATATCGCTGATATCGAACGTATCCGCCTCGTTATCGAATACCCAGCCGAACTCGCCGCCTTGTGCCCACTGTTTCAGCCGGATGCGCAGCCCGTTGGCGCGGGCCTCTCTGGTCGGCGGCTCCGGCAACACCTCCAGCAGCCGGGTGATGCCGTAACGGCGGTATGCCGCCGGATAGTCCAGCATGATGGTGTCCACGGCGGCGCTGATGCGCGCTTCGTCGCGCGGATCGAGCGGCTTGCCGTTGCGCCGGCACAGCATCCGCACCAGCCGTTTGATAAAGTGGATGTTCCGCCGGGTCGGCGCCAGCGAAAACGGATTGAACCCGGTCGGCTCGCCGGTACGGATGCGGAAGTAACGCCCGCCCATCTGGCGGATCGCCATCTCCGCCGCCCGATCCTTGTCGAAATAGACGGTGGTCAGCCGCTTGATGGCGGCCGACGCGGCAAAGGTCGCCGGGTTGCGGTATTTCTGCATCAGCTGTTGCATCACGGTCATCAGCATCGTTTTCCCCGAACCGGTTTTCCCGATAATCGCCGTATTGCCCGGTGTTTTCTCGTTAAAGTCATCCCGTCCGGCCTGGCTGTCGTGCAGGTTGAGGTAATAACCGCCGCCGCCCGGCGAGCGGAGGATGGCGATGGCTTCGCCCCAGGGATTGCCGTCGCGCTTGTGGGGATGAAAGTTGTGCAGGCTCGCCATATCGGCAAAGTTCTGGCTGCTGACGGCCACCAGCCGGGGGCGCAAGGTATAAACGCCCGGCAGTTGCGCCAGATAGGCGGCGGGCAACGACAGCGTGGAGAGCGTCGTCATGATGCCGAGGTCGGCGAAGGGCTGCGCCAGCGTTGTGGCGTCCTTCACCACCTGGTCGGCGTCGGCGGATGAAACCAGCAGGGAGAAGTGGTATTTGCCGCACGACACATGTCCGGACTGAAGCAGGTCGCGCAGCACAATCAGCTCTTCGCGCTGCGACAGGGCGTCGTCGTCCGCCGAGTTCAGGCGTTTTTCCGCCAGCCGGATATGGTTCTGCGCTTCATCGCGCGCCATGCAGCTAAAGGACTGCGTCAGCACATACTCGCTTTCGGCGTATAACAGCGCATCCAGCAAGCCCGTGGCGGTGTCGGGCGAATAGTCCTTGATTTCCAGACTGCGGAAGAAGCGGGAGCCGCCCACCGTCTGGCATTCGGCGGTATCGGTGGTGAAAAATATGTCCGCCGTGCCAAGTTGGTGGTAAAACGGCGCGCGCGTGACCGCCACCTTCTGCCACTGGCCGGTAAGCAGGCGATGGTAGAACGCAAGCTGCGAGGAGTACACCCGCCCATTTGCCTCATAAACGCCCAGCGGCGTCGCCGTATAGCGGGATAAGGCGGCGTTCAATGACGCCCAGTGCTCCAGCATCGCCTTCAGGGCATTATCCAGCGCCGCCTGCCGTTTGCCGACCGGCTGCCTGCTCAGCGCCTTTTTCTCCAGCGGCGAGAGCGGCGCAAAGCAGACGGTGAAAAATAACCGGTGCCGCCAGCGCGGTTTATTTTTGAGGGGCCGATAGTACAGTTCCGCCACCTCATCGGCAAAGGGAAGGCCCGATTGTGCCGCAAAGGCGTCCTGGTAGGGTTCGCGAATGCGGTGAAGATAAAAAGTGATCGGCTGCCCTTCATACGACCGGATCAGGTTATTCAGGTGAGTCGCCAGAAAAGTAAGATGATGTTCATCTTCGCATTCGAAAACGGCGCCGCCGAGTTCCCAGGTCGCCACCAAATCCCGGTGACGGTTGCTGATGACGTGAGGGTGAATATGGGAGGAATACGGAATGTATTTATCCAGCGTGATGCGCGCGTTTAATTTCATCTTGTCGGTAAACTCCGCAATATCGACGGCGTCATAGCGGTTCGCCAGGATGGCGTTGGCGCCAAAATGGCGGTTGGCGGCCCACTGGCCGCGCGTTTTAAACGCCAGCCAGAGCAGCCCGAAATAGTGGATGTCCTTACGGGCCCTGGCCTTCATCTCCATCCAGGCGGGGATCAGCAGCAAGGCCAGGTAATAGCTGAGGTAAACCGCCAGCAGGACGATAGCCCCGCTGACGATCACGAACGGTACGAGGGGAATGCCCATGACGGCGGCGGGCCGCGTCAGCGCCTTGTTCAGCGTGGTCATCGGCTCCCCCTACGCGGCCCAGTAGGCGCCGAAGCCGGACGCGCCGACAATCAGGATGGCGCCGATAATGACGTTGCGCATGTCTGAAAGGCTCTTGCCGTCGAACAGCACCTTGTAGCCGATCCACATGGTCGCCAGCGTGATGGTGACGGCGGCCAGCCCCAGCAGGCCGGTGGAGGTATTGCTCAGCGTCTCGTTGGCTTTGTTAAAGCCGCCGCCAGCCGCCAGTACGCGCGAGGAAAGTAATACGACGGTAACAGCGGACCAGAATTTACCTTTTTTCATCGTCATTTCTCCTTATCAGTTTCAGGGATGGGTAACGCGCCGCGGATAACGGCGTTCGGGTAGCGCAAGGACGGTGGCGCTGGCGTGGCGAGACCGGCCGCGTCGCCGCGCAGGACGACGGCGGGGTAACGGATTGCCGGGATGGCGTTGTCGGTTGGGCCGCGCCGTTTCTCTTCCCGCGTCGACGGGACGGCATAGCCGATACGCTGGACATAGCTGGTGCGGTTAAAGGCGGCTTCCGGCCGTTGGCCGCGATTAAAGTCGCCAGAGTAGTAGCAACTGAGCGCGCGTTGCAGGGAGCCGCCGCGCCGGTAGCAGTCGGTGAGGATGCGCTCGAAGACCGACAGATTGACGCAGGGATCGAACAGCTCGCGGGCGGTGACGCCGTAGCGACGGAAATTGCTGCTGGTGATTTGCATCAGCCCGACCGAATAGCGGCGGCCTTGCGCGGTCAACCGGCTGGCGATGTCGACGGCGTCCGCCTTGTCGGCGGGATAATGAGAAATCACCCCATGGCCGCCGGGCGCGCGCCGAGGCTTCGGCACGATTTCCGCGATGGCGTAAGGGTGAAAACCGGATTCCACCCGCGCGACGTCGAGCGCGGTGGCCGGGTGAACGCTGGCGGCGCACTGCATGGCCGCCGCCAGAAAGGCGGAGGTGGAAAGCATGGCGACCTCAGAAGGGTAAATACAGGAGGGCTGCGACAGAAAGGAACGGGAAGCGTATTAATCGGCGGCAATATTTTGCGGCGCGGGGCTGTCCTCTCTGGGCTCGAGCAGCACCAGCTTGCCGGAGACGGCGATGCCGGGGGTGAGTACCACATTCAGACCGGGTTTGCCGTGATGGGCGAAGGCGACGCCGACTTTGGTCCAGTAAGTGCTTTTTTCGCCCTGCGCATCGGGCTGACTTTCCTGCGTGACGAAGACGTGATATAGGGGTTTTCGCATGATTTTTCCTCTGATAAAAAAGCGCGTGAAACATCGGTCACATCCCGATCCTGCATTCCGGTTTTAACGGGTCAGCGAGAACATTCAGCGGCACCCTGAATTGTGGTTGCGTGACAGCCCGATCCCGATTGTTAAAGAGCGTATTCAGGCAATCCTGGCCCGGTGAAATAAACGTCCTGAACATCGTCGGCAAATATCGACGTGGTCAGGGTGCGCTTTCTGATTCAGGCGGGTAACAAGAAACTCAAACTGGAAAATAAAAGAAAAAAGACGGGAAATTATCTTGATGTGATTTTGATTTTTATCTTGCGGGGAATATTTTTTTGAGAATTAGTTTGGTTTTTTATTTTTTTCGACACTCTTGCCAATAGTAAAAATCAGGATGTTCTTGCTGAAGAAAAATAAAAAGCGTGCGGAACATCCTTGTTCTCCGCGCGTTTTTATCGCCTGCGGCGTTCAATTTTTGCCTGGCATTGTGTGCAGGTCGTCACGCCCGGCAACGTCTGCCGCCGTTTCTCGGGAATAGGCTTGCCGCAGAAACGACAATGCAACAGTGACGGCGTGGGTGCCGGTTTGAAGCGGCTCTGTTCGATCATCTCTTCCAGCCGCTGCTCGTTAAATTCCTGGTCGCGATCGATCTCATCCGGCATGCGACCCCCTCCTGTCCGACGCTTCCCGTTCGCAAAGCGTGATGCGATTCCAGACGCTGGTCAGCGAAGGTCCTGCCGTCGGCGCGGACAGCGCCTCGGTGACCTGCATCATCGCCGTCAATGCTTCGGGCGATTCAAGGTTCGCCACGCGGCGTTTTTGCCATTGCCGCCAGATCTCGGCGTCGGTTTGTTCATCCGGGATGGGCGTCCGGCCTTGCGGGATCGCGATGCCCAGCAAACGGCGGCGCACGCAGATTTCATTGGAGGTGAGGCCGAAATAGCGGTTCAGCAGCGTAATCGAGCCGCCCAGCCGGATGGCCCGGTTAATCTGCTGCTGGCGCTGAACTTCCTGTCGCGACAGCGCCAACAGTTGGCGTAGCGCATCATGGCGAACGCTGACGGCCATAAACTGCGCCGACGCCCGGCTGAGGATAAACAGTTCGTCAAGGGACAACTGATTAAGGGCGTTCATTTCATCGAACGTAAACCCCAGCGCTTCGCAGTGACGAATATCGCCCTCCTTCAGCGCGTGCAGGGCATCGGTTAATATGGCGTAATTCAGTGACGGGATCATGATTCGGCTTCTCCCTTCAGCGCGTTAAGCGGTTGGCTAATTTAAGGCTGATCCATTCGTCCACTTCAGATTCCAGCCAGGCCACGCTGGCCGGGCCGATCTTGATGGAGCGGGGAAAGCGACCGCTTTTCATATAGAGGTAGATTTGCGAACGTTTCAGACCGGTTTTTTCTTCAACCTGTTTCAAACGTAATAATTGATGGGATGTCACGGTGTTCTCCTGTAGCAAAGAGGGGTTTGCCCGGAGATGACACGACAGCACAAAGCCGCGGCGGGGATAAAGTTGATGAGCCCGTATTACGGGTGGCAGAGTCCTTAATACGGGTTTTTATATCGGAGAACTATCATCTTTTTGATGCCGAAACAGATGTAGGCGAGCCGCGCTCAAGCGCTGTTTTCAGCGTGTCGCCGCTGAATCTGTCTGTGATGCCTTCGTCAGAGGCCCATTGCTCGAAAATCGGCAGAAGCTTATAGGGATGTCTGAGCAGAGGACTAATGGAGTCATTATATTTACATGCCAGCCAGAACAGACGTGACAGGGGCGTTGTGATTCGGGTGGATGAAGAGTGAGTAAACCTTTCTGCAGGTATACAGAGTAATTTATCAAGGTCTTCCTGTCGAATGACAAAGCAAGCATCCTCGGGAAGGTCATAAATTGGAAAATACCCCTTTCCTGAGCAATCTGAAAGATCACGTACTGAGTCCTGCGTATAAATATCTGGGATTATATGTTCGGGTAATCTCATAATTTGCTGCTTTATTCTTTCCTGCCATGCCATTTTTTCAAAAACCTGATACGTCTGACCTGACATGGTGACGGTGATACCATAATTTGCATCGTTTGCACCTGTAACGGGTAAAGGCATTTTTAGAGAGTGTGCAAGTAACCGTTGAACGAGAACGAATTCGTACCCTCGCAACCCGGAGTTCAAGACTAACTGGTCAGGTATGATATATCTTCCCTCTGTACTAAGGATTAAATCATTCCCATTCATAAAACCATCCATGTCAAGCATGCAAAGCCGGTATCGCAGTGATTTTTCCGCCGGGCGTAGTTTTATTTTATTTAGGGATAACTTTATCTTCCGTAATATTGGCGGAGACTGGAAGTATATAGAGAGACAAATATTTCCATATAAAGCATGTCGGTAAATATCACGCTCTGCCATTTTGATGTCTCTCAATTTATTTGTTATCTTAACCGCTTCCCTAATAGTAACCCAGGCTGGTTTCGGTAAGGAATCGTTGACTTTACATACGCTTTTTTGCATAAAGGAAACTCCTTGAATGCCACATAACACACATGATAGTTTATGATAACCAACTTAATAATTACTCCGCTATTATTTATTGGGGTGTTTAAATTAAGGTTGTACTTCAGTTTAATGAGTTGAGTTATATTTAACCCCCTCTTTCTTACCATAAAGGACTGTGTGCTTAAATTTGCAATATAAGATAGGGCTTACGCAAGAAATGACAGATTTGTGGCAACGATTGTTACCACAATAATCGCGTTATTTTATATCAATACTTTGTCTTCTTATGAAGAATCGGCGATATCTTTATCAGTTTCAATGCCAATAAAAGGGCGTCGCCAGATTATTGACAGCCATGCCCCTATTGCTGCAATAAAGCATACCAGTGCCCCCAGAAGAAATGAGATAAGGCTCATACCCCGTGCGATAAGCATCAGGCCAGTCACTGCGGCAGCAGCTTCTGCCGCACCCCAGACGCAGGTTTGTATTGCCATCACAACAGATCGGCGTCCACGCCAGATTTTAACTGCTTGCGCCTGATACAACGGACCGCAAATCATTTCTCCTGTGACGATCAGAACCACAACCAGATAAAGCGTAGATTGTTGTTCAGACGAAGCACTTAATAAAGCACAACCACCACCAATGCATAAATTTGAAATAACAACTCTCCACAAGCGGCTCACTTTCTGTGAGGCTGAAGTGATAAAAATCTGACCAACGATGATGATCCCGCTTGAGAGCAGAAAGAGGGAACCAACCAGTTCACTGGAATATTTTTCCACGGCATAAGTCGGAAAGACATAATAAAATTGGGCATAGCCGATCATCGTCATAAAATTAATAATCAGGAAAGCGATAATACGATATTTATTATGGGAAATAGCTGAGTCCCCGGTAGACGTTTTTGTGTTTATCAACGATGAGTTATGTGGGGAATACTGCAACGTCCGGGTCGCTATTGCTGCCATCACTCCCAGTAACAGAGGAAATGAGGCGAACCAGTATCCTGTACCAGAAAGAAGAAAAGAGGCCAGAAATGGCGCGATCCCCGCACCCGCATTCGCGGCCACGTTTTCATACGAGAGAACACGCTCATGTTCATTCTCACGGAAGACATGAACGATGTACGATATCTGCGAGATAACCGATACAGAGTTGGTGAGGCCAAATAACGTAGCGAGAACAATCCAGACCAGGGTGTCTGAAACCCCCGTTGCTGCCGCGATGAGCATTAGTGAGGCAGATACTGCAACGCCTATTAATGAAAAGGCGATCTCCCTTTTCCGTTCAGTTTTATCCATAAGGCGATGGAAAGCGAGTGCCCCAGTGCGATTGGCAACAATAGCAAATCCGACGACGATGCCAGCAGAACTGCTGCTCAGTCCTGCAACGGTATTGAGCCAGATAGCCATAAAGGGATAAAAGAAACTCCAGGCTGCTGATGAGAAAAAACGAATAATATATATCATTTGAATACAGGAAGCCTGTCTCCGCGATCAGTTTTGATGCGTATCAGTTTTATCTCGTCCTGAACTATTTCAGTGTAACCTGCCAGCATACCGACCCAGGAATAATCAGAAACGCCGACAGGCTGGATTAGGTTGCCAGGACTGGCGATCGGTGTATGAATGGATACCAGTGGCGGAATGTCCCATCCACAGATGAGCGATTCTTCCTCCAGGCAATACCAGTACCCAAGCGTATTTTTGCGTTTCCCGGAAGGGGCATATACTGGGATGGTATTTGCCAAACCCAGAGGGAGTAATGCTGCGTGCTGAAGAACAACTGCTGGGGAAAGCTCACAGGATAATGCGATCTGTTCTACAACTGTCGCACCACCTAAACGCCCCATATTGGCATCAATAAGATAAGCAGTAGCGTCAGTGGTGATAAACTCACAATGGAAGTATCCATTATCAAACCCTGATCGACTGATAAGGTCGTCAATGGCGGTCTTAATTTTTACCAGTACAGAGGGTTGAATACTGTTATCAGAAGGGAAATGGTTGGCAACCTCAGTGAATTTGACTCTTTCTCGCCTAGACAGACCGAGAAAGACGACTGTACCCTCTTGGACAAATCCTTCCATGCTCACGAGTATACCTTCACAATAAGCCTGAATAATCCAGAGCGTTTCAGGGTGCTCAATTCTACTTTCAGAAATAGCAGACTTTATTATCTGGATCGGATCCTTGCCCGGTTCGAGAGTCAGCGTTGAGGTTGCAAGCGCCCCGGAGCCAATAGCGGGTTTTAAAATGACAGTATTGTTTTTATCCATCTCCAGCCATGGAATGGAGAATTCTTTGTCGGAAATGGAGATTTGTAATTCTGGAGGAACATGTTCAGGGATAAACTTTCCGACCACTTCTTTTGATGCCAGTTCTGCAAATATGCGAGGTGGGCCATTATATCCGAACTCCTCTGCGGTTGCGGTAATCATCGGGAATAACTCATCAAAGAACGTTGTAATACTATGTATTTTTTGAGAGATATCAGGATGAGATCTCAAATAATCAGATAAATTCTCATGGTCAGTAAAAGGGGGAATACAGATTACGTCGCTGATCGCGTGGCGAGCATCGTCACAAAGACCTAATGTTTCAATGGAAAGTATGGGTTCGTAACCTGCATTGTGAATCGCATCACAGATATATTTTACTGAAATCTTATTTATTCCAACAATTAATATGTGTCGCATGCTGTTTACCCCGTTTTTAGTAACCTGAATCTTCTGCTGATATTGATCAATACATTTTTGCCGGATTTAAAATATTGAGAGGATCCAGGGCTGACTTAATAGTCTTCATCAGTTCCAGTGCAGTTCCATGTTGTGCCGACATCCATTTGATTTTTCCCTGTCCGACACCATGCTCTCCGCTGATTGTTCCACCATATGACAATGCACGTTCAGCTAAACGGTTCAGAAATTCCTGTACCCGGGATGTTTCTTCTTCCCCCTCATGAAGCATTAGTAGAAGGTGGAAGTTACCGTCCCCGACATGTCCGATAAGAGGTGCATTGAGCCCTGTCTCTGCAATATCTCTTTCTGTAGCAGCAATGCAGGCACTCAGGCGTGATAAGGGCACACAAACATCAGTGGGGATCCCCTGACAACCTTCATAAAAAGCGTGGAATGCCCACCATGCATCATGACGCGCTATCCACAGTATTTCTCTTTCTGCTGGATCCTCTGTCAACGCCAGGATTGTTGGCCATTTTTCGCCATTTTTAATGTCCGCTATTGGTCATTAATGTTGCCCACTTTCCGCCATTTCATCATCACTGATTGCCGTGGCGTTTTTTGCCAGCACTCCGGCTTTGCGTTTTTCCTTTAACCGGTAGCTTTCTCCTTTGATGTTCAGTGTGGTTGAGTGGTGTAGCAGCCGATCCAGGATTGCCGTTGCCAGCACGTTATCGCCGAACATCTCTCCCCAGTCGGCGAACCCTTTATTTGACGTCAGTACGATACTTGCTTTCTCATACCGACGGTTCAGCAACCGGAAGAACAGACTGGCCTCCTCGCGGGTCATTGGCAGATAGCCTATCTCATCCAGTATCAGCACCCGGGCGTAACCAAGCTGCTGTAGCTGTTTTTCCAGCCGGTTTTCCTGCTTTGCCTTCATAAGTGTGGCGATCAGCTTATCCAGTGGCATGAACAGCACCCGGTGACCAGCATCAGCCGCTTTTACCCCGAGTGCTACTGCCAGGTGGGTTTTACCCACACCTGGCGGCCCCAGCAGGATCACGTTCTCGCTGCGCTCCACGAACGCCAGCCCGGCCAGTTCCCGGACGATCTTACGATCTATACCTGGCTGGAAGCCGAAGTCGAACTGCTCCAGCGTTTTGACCCACGGGAACCGTGCCTGTTTTAGCCGAGACTCCATACCTCGCTGATGTCTCCCGTTCCATTCCTGTTGCAGCGCCATACACAGGAACTCGCGGTAGTTCAGCTCTTTTTTGGCCGCCAGCTCCAGCAGGCTTTCGACGTGGTAGCCCAGATGTTCCATTTTCAGACGACCCAGCAGTGCCTCCAGTTCGTGCATCACAACAGCTCCTCATACGCACTTAGCGGGCGATGTTCCACCTGACTGACCTGCTGCCAGAGCGGGGCGTGATGCTCCGGCACGGTCTGCCAGCCGGATGAAGCCGAACAGAGCCGGTGCGATGCCATCTGCTGCTCATTACTGTAGATCCGCAGCTCATCATCCAGCGAGATCCGTATTGAGACCGGCTGACCACAAAGGCTTTCCGGTACGCTGTAACGGTTTCCGCCAACCTCGATATAGCCATCCCAGGAGACATGGCGGATATCGAAGTAGCTGGTATCGAAGTCAGTATCCGGTAACGGCTGAAGATGCTCCTGTTCCTGCGTGAAGCGCTGTTCCGGTGTCTGCCTGAACTGGCGAAGTTCCCGTCGGTCAGCAACGTCAGCCATCCACTGCTCCAGTAACTGATTAACATGGGCGAAGCTGTCGAACCGGCGGTACCGGACGAAGAAGTTCTCCTTGAGGTATTTCACCATCCGTTCCACCTTACCTTTGGTTCTGGCCCTTCGCGGGCGGCAGGCCCGTGGCAGGAAGCCATAGTGGTCGGCCAGCAGCAGGAACCCGGAGTTGAACACCACTTTCCCGTTGTTATTTTTCAGCACCGCGGCTTTCTGATTATCGACCAGCACGGTTTTCACGCTGCCGCCGAAGTAGCGGAAGGCGCGAACCAGAGACTCATAGGTATGCTCAGCATCCTGCTTTGGTGCGGCGAAGACATGGAAGCGGCGGGAGAACCCCAGCGTGTTAACCGCGAAGCTAACTTTGCATCGTTGTCCGGCAACCTCAGCCTCAATTTCCCCCCAGTCATGCTGGAGCTGGTAGCCGGGCTGGGTTTCGAAGCGAACTGTTTTCTTCGATGGCCGCATCTTACGTTTGGGCTGGATGTAGTAACGCAACATGGAGCGGCCGCCGGTATAACCCATCGTTTTGATTTCCGCGAGGATGACCTCGCCGTTCCAGACGTTCTCTGCCAGACGCATGTCGATATAGTCCATGAACGGCCTGAGTTTAGCCATTTTGTGGCGTGTTTTTCTGGCCGGAGGTTCCGGGTATTTCAGGTACCGTCTGACGGTTCGCTCAGAACAACCCACCTGAGTGGCAATATCGACAATATACGCACCCTGCTGGCGCATTTGCTTTATCATGTAAAAGTCCTCTCTGCTCAGCATGCTGATGTCCTTTCTGGTGTGAGAACCTCAAGGAAACAACATGTTGGGTGGAGCGGACAATCCAAATGGTGAATTACCGTCTTATATCACTGGCGCTGACATCCTCAGAAAGTTGCACGTCTCCCCCATGTTTGTGTACGTGTTCCGTGAAAGACGCAACGTTGCCTGCCATTGAGAGCATGTTGCTGTGTAATTCCACGAAGAGATGAGGCTTTTTAGGTAAGCCAAGACCGGAGTAAGTATTACAAGCGCGAACAGCGGGGATATTAAGTAATTCAATACGCGCAATGGGTAATCCTGACTTGAGCGAGCTGGTTACGGTCTTCACGGCATTCCTGACAGAGTCGAATGCGCAGACACCTGAAAAAATCATTTCCGGGACAGGATGAAGGTTGACGGTTAATTCACTGAAAATTCCCAGTGTACCCTCAGAACCAATCGCAAGTGAAAGCAGGTCTAATCCCATTGCAGATTTTACGGCTCTGGAGCCGACTTTTGCCACAGAGCCATCCGCCATGACAAGACGTGCGGCCTGGACATTCGTCGCCATCGTTCCATAACGGACAGAGTTTGTACCAGATGCACGGGTTGCAGCCATTCCACCGATGGAAGCATTCGCGCCAGGATCAACGGAAAAAAATAATCCGGTATTTTGCAGGGCATCATTTAACTGCTCTCGTGTAACGCCGGGCTGGATTGTTGCCGTCATATCTTCAATGTTGATATCGGTGATAGCATTCATTTCAGAGCAATCAATGCTGATACCACCTTGTGGGGCATTTATCTGCCCTTCGATGGACGTCCGTGCCCCACAGGGAATAACCGGTAGCCCTGTCCGAGAACAAAGCGACACTATATCAACAATATCCTGCTCATTACGCACGGTCACCACCACGTCGGGAGGATTTAAGGCTATGCCTGTAGGAGCTTGGCAATATTTTTCCCGGAATGTTTGTTCGGTGTGAAAACGGTTCTCAAATTTTTCCCGTAATTTTTCGATGGCTGACATGTTCATTACATTGTCTCCATGGTAAAGTTAAAAATAAGAGCTACACGCCTCAACTATTTTTTACTTTGGGTCCTGCTGATTTCCGGGCCGACCGTCCATCGTACTCAGGTCTGCCTGAAATGATTAATTCCAGAAAATAGGGATGGGCTTTTTCATCCTCCAGTTGTTTTCCTGATTTATTGTGCACTTCGATAACGGAGAAGAGATCAACAAGTCGATCCTGTATCTGCTCAATCTCCGGTTCTTTAAGCGTGATCATTGAACTGAATTTAAAGGTACCATTCAGGTCAAAATATTCACTTCTTTCAGGTTTGGATAATGATTTTTCTGTTTCATAACACAGGAACTTATCTTTGAGTCTGATCGCCTCATTTGTTCTGGGCATTCTGAGTGTCGGTGCATAGCGGATGAAAGGCGCTTCATCATGACTGCGTTCTTTTGAAATAAGGCTCAGGAAATCCACCACGCGGGAATCGAATATAATATCAAGCTGCTGGCATACTTTTTTAATTTCTGAAACAGACGCTTTCTCTACCATATAGACATATGTCATAAGCGGTAGTAAATCGAAATTGTTATGAAATGCTTTTATAACTTCATCAGAAATTATAAATTCGCGTTCATACCGGCTTGAACTAAAGGCGCGACGTAATATTTTTGAATCATGATCTCTAAGCTCAAGTCGGGAGGAAAGATCTTTTGTCTCAATACCTTTCCCAAATAACATCTCATGAATGTCGGAAGGTAATAAATCCTTAAAATAATGCCAGAAGTAGTCAAAGCTTGATTTAGTGGATGCTTCTACACCTAGCGAATCATGAAGCTCTACGGCAGAATCAATGCTGAGGTATTTTCTTCCCGCTTCGATATCACGATAATAATTAGCAGAAAAAGGGATGTTTATCTCATTAAGAAACGTCGAAACTTTCAGATGCCCCCTTTCGATCCGAAGCTGCATAAGGTATGAGCCTAGGGCCCGTTTTTCATCTGCTTTACGTAATGCGTTACCAGAGGAAGTATTACCACGTGTTGCTTTATTTTGTTCTGCTTTCATATCAGAAGTCACCATCGTCATGATTTGTAGTCCGGATATTGACTATATATTGATTTTCCGGCCTATCCGGATTCATCAGTAAGCCAGAGTGTAATGCGCGTCATGTTCTTTTTAACTTTCAGCGTGGAAAAAATCGTCCCTGTTTCTCTTGTGTTTTTTATATGCGTCCCGCCACAGGGAATGACCCATTTACCGCATTTCCACAAGCGGAAACCGTTTCTCCGTTCAGCATCAGACTCAGTATGTATTTCATGACCTGTAGTGCAGAATGCATTCAGTTTTATCGTAACCATATTAAGAACATTTGCGTCAATATCGTCGAGCAGGAGATTGTAGTGGTTCTCTCCATTATCATCACTGAGTGGCGAGCGTACAGGATGGGGTATTGAATGCTCGCTAACTTCCTCAAGCACACAATGGATGAGGTGTACTGCTGAGTGAATACGCATCTGGTGATACCGTCGCGACCAGTCAAGAATGGCTGTTACGTTCTGACTTGCAAGTTCCTGCAGATAGCTGAACTCGCTGTCGTCTATATCAAGGTAATGCCTGATCTCATCGCCCTTGCGCTTTGTTGTGGCAACTTTTACCTTTTGTGGCGATGTATGGGCGGTCGGTAACATCAGGTAACCCCGATCACCCAGTTGCCCGCCGCCTTGCGGATAGAATACTGTTTCATTGAGGAGGCAATATGGAAGACCTGACTCATCACGGCAGACATAACTAATCTGCGTATCAACTTGGTTAAGATAGGCATCTTTATAATATAAAGCTGATGTTTTATTCATCGTGCGTTACCTTTATTACATAGTCATTTATAGGACGTGCCTGTTTGCTTTCTAAAACGTGAAATGACTTATTCTAATAGATGCCGGTCTATCAGTTCTCTCTGTAAGACAGAGAATAACTTTTCCATCTGAGTAGGAGTGCCGAAAGAAATTCTCAGGCAATTTTCAAGGGAGTAATCGGTTAATCTTGATGTAAGAAAACCTTCACGTTCAAGAATATTGTATATTTCCTGACAGCTCGCATCATTCCCGAATTCGACAAATACAAAATTGACATATTCACTTCTGGCCTTTATCCCAAATGCGTCAAATAAATCAACCAGTCTTTTTCCCCAGTTCCCGCAGTATTCTGTTGTTCTGTTCAGATGTTCAGTATCCTGAAGCGCATATTCTCCGGCCAGTGAAGATAATGCGCTGACGTTGTAAGGTGCCCGACGGGTTTCCAGTTTCGGGAGTAAGTCTACACTTAAATAAGCCCAACCAAGGCGTAGTCCTGCAAGCCCATATGCTTTTGAAAATGTCCTTAAACATACGCTATTAATCCGGTTACGTACTATCTGCAGTCCGGCCGTATTTTCACGATCAGGCGTAAACTCTGCGTAGGCTTCATCAATGATAACTGTCGTACTCAGCGGTATTTCTTCAACCAAAGATAATAAATATGAAGGCTCAATATAGTTAGCTAATGGGTTAGACGGATTAACCAGAACTAAAATATCGGTTTGATTGTTAGCGATCTCATTTATATCATTCGAGGTAACCTGACCGTTATTATCAACCGGGATCTCATTGTATATTGCGCCGAGGATGTGAGCTCTCTTTTTATACATCATAAAACTATGCCGGAGAGCGACAATCCGTGAGCCCGGTTTCAACAGACTACGCAGTGCTATATCTATCAGTTCATCAGAGCCATTACCAATGATGAGTTGCTCCGGTTCAACATTCCAGCGATGCCCAATAGCTGAACGAAGCGACCGATAGGTGGGATCGGGATACTGGTTCATTAGTAACAGATCGCTCATGCACTGATTTTGTACCTGGTCTGACATTCCAAGCGGATTTTCATTTGCATGCAGGCGAATACATTCATCTTTACGTTCAGGCAGTTCTGCATCGCCTTGGGTCTTATCTGATAACATCAACGTCGTCCTCCTAGTAACCGGGATACGATATCTTCCAGATATGGCGTTAGTGATTCATCTTGGTCAAGATAGGGAACGGATTCCCGTACTTGCTCGTACCAGTGGAGGCCTGTGCCCGCTAATTTTGTTATCCCTCTAATATCTGCTGCCTGAGCTGCACAGATTAATTCAAAGGCAATAACGTAACGGGTATTCTGAAGCACCTCTGCAGTCCTGCGGGCCGCAACCAAGCCGAAAGAGACAACATCCTGAAAATCGCCGGTTGTTGTGAGTGTCTGGATTGACAGTGGTGTTGCCAGCGCACGGTTTTCCGCAGTTAAAGAAGAGGACATAAACTGACCGCCCATAAGTCCGAATCTTAGCCCGCCATTTTCAGCGCACAAAAAGGAGGGCAGACCATTACTGTTCGCGCTGGTCAGGAATCTGTCCGTGCGGCGGTCAGATAAATTACACATGGTGATTATTGATATTGCCAGGTAATCCATCGCCGCTGATATATACTGCCCGTGAAAGTGCCCGTTATGGAAGACCAGGCCATTTTCAGGTGTTACGAGAGGGTTATCGTTTGAAGAGTTCAGTTCGTTAGTCACTATTCGTTCTACGAATTCTGTAGTTTCCAGTACGGGACCAAGGATTTGCGGTGTGCAGCGTATGGAATAAGCATCTTCAATAGGCATATCTTCCTGCCTGATGCTGTCTGTAAGCCTGCTACCGAGTTCTGATGAAAGCTGTATGTCGTCAACTGCCAGTTTTGTTCCCTTTAGGTCATTCCATATCATTTCTGCAATCTTACGTTGACCTGTATGGGGCTTCAGTTGATGAACATCGGGGTGGAACGGGCGGACCCTAGCAAGAAGTGTTTCTGAGGAAAAGGCGGAGATTGACGTGTATTTTTCAAGAAGATCTTTGGCTTCAGTGACATTCAGGGCAGCAAGCGCGACCATGCAGGAGGTGCCATTAATGAGTGCCAACCCTTCCTTATAGCTAAGCTCGAGTGGTACAAGAGCTAATTGATGTAGAACGTCGGCAGCAGGCAAACGTTTATTATTAAACCAGGCATCGCCTTCTCCGGTAAGCACTCGGGCCATCGCTGCCAATGGACCTAGATCACCGCTGGTGCCAAGGGAACCTTTGCTTGGGATCTCTGGTATTATCCCCGAATTATAGATAGCAATAAAACGGTCGAAATTTTCGAGCGATATTGCTGAGTTACCACGAGAAAGCGAGACGATCCGCGCAAACATAGTTGCCCGGCAGATAATATCTGAAAATCTGTCACCAACATTAGTTGCAACACCACGGATGAGGTTTTTTTGTAGCTCCGGCGCTTTGTCAAGCGGGACGAGATGATCAACAAATCCACCCATGCCGGTATTGACGCCATAAATCACAGCGCCTTCGTCGACAAGTTTTTCCAGAGCATGCCTTGATGCTCGAACTCTGTTTCTGGTGGCCTCAGAGGCAGCGATTTTTTTACCTGGTTGCGAGAAAGCAATAAACTCTTCCAGGCTAACAAGACGCTCTGGGCTAAGAATGAAGGTATCACTTATGGATGAACCATTGTGTTGATTAACACTCATTATGCTTCTCCTTGTGTGGGATTAACTTAATTCTCACCCCAGTCGGCAATGATTACGTTAATTTCTCTTTTTCCGGAGAATGCACGCCTGCCGTGCGCAAACTGTAAATTATCCAGAAGTAATATATCCCCGCTGTGCAGGCTCACCTCCTGCTCAACCCCCTGGACCAGATTAAATAAATTGAGCGTTAGCTCTTCTGGAAGAGGGTCCCCATCCCCAAAACACATAGATTCCAGAAGTTCGGGATTCGTCTGTGTAGCCTTTGTTAATTCATTTTCATCATCATATCTGGAATCAATCCGGGCCCATTCGATCATTGCTGCAGCACCCCAGAAATGAGCCTGGTTGCACCAGATGAGCTCGCTTTTGAGGGGGTGTTGCCGCATTGGGGAAATACAATCCTGCCAGAGAATTAAATCATCATTCCACCACTCAAAGTCCCAGCCTCGAGAGCGACAAACAAATTCAGCTTCTTCTTTCGTTATTGCTGAAAGTGCCTCCTGCCAGCTTTTTTTAATACCGGGTTTTAAATGAACCCGTTTTTCGCCGGGTAATGTCCTGCGTAGTTTTAGACCCCGTTCCGTCAGTAATTGTAATGTGGTGGGGTCGACCAAATGTTTAATTCGGCGCATATCACCAATAGTTGAGAAGCCGCCTTTACGGGCAGGTTCGACGCAGGAAAAAGCAATAATTTCGGGTGGGTGTTTTACATAGGTCATTTCCTGGTGAAGGATAATTGACCATGAAGGAGGTGTCCGAGTAGCTTCCATTACTTTGCCCTTAACTGACGAGCGTGGGGAAGAACCCCCGATATAATCCCTGGTAGGGAAGCCTAAAGATGCCATGATTCGTTCAAAAACATCTGGATCCCGGCTTTCTTCCACACCACGGATGATGACGGCTCCACGGTCAAGTAGTTGAGTACGGATTTGTGCTGCTGATTCAGTAAAAAAATGTTGTATGCCAGTAACAGGTAACCCTTTGACTATAAAGCTGAATACATTTCCATCTTCACATTGACTCATCAAAATTGCCATTTCAACCCCCTGCAAGTTTGAAGGATTTATTAGCTTATTGATTAATAATTAACCACTCATGTGCTTAAAGTCAACATTTAGAAATATATTTCTTTTAAAAGAAATTTTTATTATGCACGACACAAAATGAAAATAAAAAACATCAAAAAATCAATAATCTATGTGTTTTTTGTGACTTATGGAAATATTTTTTAGATATGTGTTTTCCCCTAATAGTGCTGTTTAACGGCTCTTCAGCTCTACTGAAACACCCTGAGAATGATGTTGACCGATTGTTGGGTTTGCAGAATACCGCCAGAAAAACTGTTGTCTTGCGTGTTGAGAATGGGATGTAAGGGGAGCGTTATGGAGGTGGCGATGAGATATCTGGAAGCCCGGGGTAGGTCCCCAGGCACTAACATGGGATTAGAGTCAGGCAATTTTATATTGTTTTGCATATACGTACGGTGGAACAAAGCCTTCACTGTTTATTTCAATAAAATCCGACCACCACTGCATCATCGCTTTGCGGACTTCAAGATGTGCGGCTTTGTGGATATAGGCCGCCCGCACGCTGTTGCGCTCCTGGTGGCTCATCTGGCGTTCGACAGCATCTTGCGACCAACGCTCTGACTCCATTAATGCGCTACACGCCATTGCGCGGAATCCGTGACCGCAGACATCCTTTTTGGTGTCATAGCCCATTAGTCGCAATGCTTTGTTGACTGTGTTTTCGCACATGGGTTTATACGGGTTATGGTCGCCGGGAAACACCAGTTCCAGATGGCCTGAAATCGCTTGAATCTGCTTCAGTATATCGATGGCTTGCCTGGACAGCGGCACGATATGCGGCGTACGCATTTTCGCGCCACGCCCGGAGTAGCGGACGCCGGCAATAGCGTCGCGGGTAGCGGGAATGGTCCAGATTCTGTTTTTGAAATCAATTTCACTCCACCTTGCGAAACGCAGTTCGCTGGAACGGATAAACAGGTGCAGGGTGAGCAGTACCGCCAGCCGGGTTAACTCCCGGCCTTGCCGATAGCCTTCAATGCGTTCCAGCAATTCCGGCAGACACTCCAGCGGCAGGGCCGGATAATGGCGCCTGACCGGCGGAGCCGTTACGCCGACCAGATTCAGCGCCGGATTATTTTCCACCCATCCTTGTTGAACTGCGTAACGCATAATATTGCACAGGTGCTGTCGGGTACGGGACGCCACCTCCAGCAGGCCTTTTTCTTCGATACCTTTCAGCAGGACGGTGAAGTGCCGGGTTTTGAGTTCCGTTATCGGCTGATGACCCATCGCCGGGAAAACGTGATTGTTCAGGCTGGCAAGCAGGCGGGCGGCATGGTTCTCCGACCATGTTTTATTGCTTTTATGCCAGCCCAGCGCCACGGTCTTGAAATGCTTAACCGGTGAACGCGCCGCCTGCTCAGCGGCACGCTGTTGCGCCGGGTTGATATTCTGCGCCAGCATCTTGCGGATGCCATCGCGTTGTTGCCGGGCGTCGGTCAGCGATACATTAGGATAAGCGCCTAAACTGAGGCGGGACTCTTTGCCGTCGATACGATATTTGAGATACCAGAGACGTGAACCGCCTGGATTGATTAAAAGGTACAGGCCGTGAGAATCGGAAACTTTGAAGGGTTTAGCGGATGATTTTAAGTTGCGGATTTTTGAGTCGTTAAGAGACATTTGGGGGTCACTCCGTCATCGAACCAACTTGACCCCAAATCTGACCACCATTTTTTCCCGATGCGGAGGGAAAACTAGAAACGCATCGGGAAGGATTTTCACGCTAACCTGTTGAATCAATGTACAAATAGGGATTCGCAAGGATGCATGAAAACAGGAAAATGGCTCCTCTGACTGGACTCGAACCAGTGACATACGGATTAACAGTCCGCCGTTCTACCGACTGAACTACAGAGGAATCGTGTGAACGGGGCGCATAATATCCGGCACCCGCTATGCTGTCAACGGCAAAATCGGCGTTATCATCTGACTGTTTAGGCTGTGTACAATTCTGTCTTTATTCCGGTCAGTAGATAATTGGTGGATTGTAGTGAGTACTGTTTTGCCAGGTTTTGAGACGGCTCAGCGGATCTTGACGGTAGAAACCCTGAAAACAGTGATACAGCGCCGGGAATCGATCAGACAAGAGTTCCGGGGCGCTAAAGAAATACTCGGAAAGGACTGCGAAACACTCGACGGGATCTTGAGCGGCATAGGGATCCATGCTGGCGGCATCCTCGCCCACTAAATCAATTTCTTCCTGTAATGTATCCATCGCGGCATGTAAATGTTGCTCCCAGGCGGCGACGTCACGCAAGGCAATCGGTGGGACACCCGTAGCAGCGCCACCGCCTCGGATATCCAGCTTATGGGCGACTTCGTGAATGACGAGGTTGAAACCAGACAGGTCGAACGAATCCTGCACCTCCTGCCAGTTAAGGATTATCGGCCCCTGATCCCAGCTCTGTCCCGACTGAACGATTTTACCTGTGTGTACCAGCCCGATATCATCTTGCCATTCATCATCAACAATGAACGGACCGGGATAAACCAGGACTTCATGGAAACCATCAAGACACTCAATACCCAGCTCCAGCACAGGCAGGGAAAACAGTAATGCAATGCGTTGCTGCATGATTTCCGTTAATGCCAGCCCTTGCAGCGGTATCAGACGCTTTAGCTTAAGGAACTGATCGGCAATGGATGTCAGACACTGCCGTTCGGCAGCGTTTAACGGGGCCAGCAGAGGGATGGATATTGCCGCCTGCCAGCGTTCAAGCGTTTCCGTTTGAGATATATTCGTTTTCCACGGCCACTTAATCATCGCTGTTGCTCGCTAAGTCATCACTTGAATTTAAAGGCGAGGGCTAATGCTGTTAAAATGCCGCAAAAGCGGGCATCATAGCAACCGCTTAAACGGAGAGATGCCGGAGCGGCTGAACGGGACGGTCTCGAAAACCGTTAAGGGAGCAATCCCTTCGAGGGTTCAAATCCCTCTCTCTCCGCCACTATTCAAGCAGTTATCGTCATTCCATTCTGTGATAAAAATCCCGGTGAGAAAATCATCTGTAAAACGGTTTTTCGTTTATCTCTTCCTGACGTATATCGCCGATCTCCCCCTTTGATGCTGACAAATCATATCGCCTGTACTAATGTCATAAGTCCTCATCACGTTACGGAGATTGATATGGGTTTTTGGCGAGTCGTATTTACCATTCTTTTACCCCCTTTGGGTGTGTTGCTGGGGAAGGGGGTGGGGGGCGCATTTATCCTGAATATTCTTCTCACTCTATTGGGGTATTTCCCCGGACTGATCCACGCCTTCTGGGTTCAGACCAAAACGGACAGCATTTAGTGATATCCGCATACTGGGCGAAGAGGCGCGCCGCATCGGATGTCTTACACCTGGAATAATGACTAGCGGGTGTCGCCGGCGGCGATGCCCGTTACTTTAAATACACAATCCCACCTTTGTATTGCGTCCGTTAATCCAATGTATTAAAAAAATATTCTGTTTTGGATATATCTGAAGCAGATAAAGTCAGCGCGCTTTTATTCACCTCCACATTCAGAGGCTGTTCATGTCGAATACCCCATTTTCTTGTTTGCCAAAACCGCCTTAATTTGCGGTTATTTTTTCATCTCAGCGCACAGAGGGTGATAATGGATATGATGCCATGTCGATCCGGATGGTGGAATTGGCTATGCAGCAACCCGGTTATCTGGGGGCGGAAAGCGCGCGCGATAGTCAGGGGTTTAGCATAACCGTTTCTTACTGGGATTCGCTTGAAGCCATCAAACGCTGGAAAAACCACGCAGAGCATCGTATTGCGCAGGAATTTGGTATTGCCGAGTGGTACAAACACTATGAATTGCGTATTTCTGAAGTGCAATATGCCTATGGCAAACGGAATAGGGAATGAGTCAGGCGGCGATGAAATCCTCGAAGGCGAGATAAGTCGGCCATTTGTCCGTGTTTAACCCCTATTCGGATTTGACGACCCGATTGCGGCCCTGCTGTTTCGCCTGATAAAGCGCAATATCCGCACGGTTAATCAACATGTCCAATGTTTCACTCTTTTGATATTCCGCGACGCCACAACTGATGGTGACCTGAACGGTGTCGTCTACGGATCTGATTTGCGCCGATTCAATCGTCTTGCGCAGCGTGTCGGCTCGCAGCACTGCGTTATCGAGATTACAATCATCCAGCAACACCACGAACTCTTCTCCTCCCCAGCGGCAGGCTTGATCGCTGTATCTGACGGTTTGCTGTAGCAAGCTGGCAATCTGTGCCAGAACCTCATCGCCGACGCCATGACCATAGTGGTCGTTTATCTGTTTGAAGTGGTCGAGATCAAGCAGCACAAGGGCGATGGGGCGCTGTTGAGCAATACGTTTGGACAATAATTGTGTGAAATAATAGTCAAAAGCTTGCCGATTCATAAGGCCGGTCAATTTATCGGTGGTTGCCATCTGCTCCAAACGGCGTTGGTAGCCGCCGATGGTCAGCCACAACACAAATAAGAACAGCAGGCTAACGCTAATACTGACGCCGAGATTTTTCATCAGCGTGTTGAAGAGCCGCTTCTCGCTGGGATGATTGCTTTGCTCTACCATCAGATACCAACCAAACTCAGGCAGAAAGCGCGTGTTAAGGAAAATCTGTTTGCCGTTTAACTGATACTCGTATGCCCCGCCGGGGACCGTCAAAATAGCGGTAGCCAGCGGGGACAGTCCGGGTTGTTCCTGAATTTTCAAAGGGCGGTCGTAGGTGTTTCCGTGTAATGCCACGTTGCCGGTTTTATCAATAAAATAGATGTTGCGGTTATAGCGCTGCTCGTATTTTTCAATCAAGAGTTTTACCCGTTCAACGGGAATACCCACGCCCGTGACGCCGATGAAATTACCGCGGTAGTCCATCACCCGGTGGCTGATGAAAATATCCATACGAGTGCGATTTTCAGGATCGACTAAAATATCAATGGCATAGGGCATTTCATCCGATAACGTCCTGGCCTGAAAGTACCACCGATCGTCGGGAGATTGCTCAGAAACGGTTTTCAGGATACGTTGCGGATCGTAATAATGTTTTGTTTGATCCGAAATGAAAAAGGTGGATATGGTGTTGAAGCGATCATCGATTTCTTTCAAATAACGGATCATCGCCTGTGGATCGGTTTCGTTATTGATAACCCAGTCGCGTAAAAATGTGTCATGCGCCATCAGTGAGGAGATAAAAATGGGTTTCAGCAGGTCTTGCTGGATCTCGGAGTAAACATTGTCGCTGGTCAAGGGCAGGGTGTTTTCTTTTATTTCTTCTTCCAGCGATTCTATGGCGACTTCATAGCTTGTCCAGCTAATAATTAGAAAAGCGGTGAAGAGCATAGCGGTAAACAGGACGATTGCCCGGGGCTTATTCAACCAGCGTGAGTTTATCATCAATCCAATTTGCAAGATATCATCCTCAATGTTGGAACCAAATGTTAACATAGGTAAAGTCTATCCTGCACTTAACGGATACCGTTGCATGTCTTATTGAAGTTAAGCAGCCGCCCTAAAAAACATCAATGCAGTGATGCACAAAGAAAGGCCAACGAAAGCAGACCGGGGGAATTTTTTTAATGTAATTTTTTGTATTTAATTGTGGGCTTGTTAAAGCCGCCTTGTGAAGTTTATTGTGTCTATGCTTAGATTCAATTCGATTGTTCTGAACGGATTAAGTTGATAAACGATGGCGAACTACGATTCAGAGAATAGGAAAGCATGCCCAACGGCGCTGCTATTTATAAATAAAAAAGCACGTAATGGCGAATCATCCGCGCACGTTGTGAAACAACTATTACAGGCTAGGAATATCAATATTATCGAACCGGATGAAAAAGAGACGGGAACCTGTAGCGACATTATTCGCTGTTATGCCAGGCAAATTGATTTCGTGATTATTGGCGGGGGAGATGGCACGCTGAATGCGGCGGCGCCGGGGCTGGTGGAGACGGGACTGGCGCTCGGTGTTCTCCCGCTGGGAACGGCAAATGATTTTGCCCGTACGCTGGGTATTCCAAAGGATATCAGGCAGGCGGTGGAGATCATTGCCGAGGGTCATTTACGCACTATCGACCTGGGTGATGTGAATGGACATCTGTTCTTTAATGTTTCCAGCATCGGTTTCTCCGCGGCATTGGCGCGCAACCTGTCGGCTGAGTCCAAAAAGCGTTGGGGGACATTAGGTTATGCGCTGGCTGCGTTTAAATTGCTGAAACAAAGCCGTCCGTTTCGGGCAGAAATCGAACACGATGGCGTGAAGGAACGCGTTCGCACGGTGCAAGTTTCCGTCGGGAATGGACGCTTTTACGGCGGTGGGATGGCGATACAGCATAACGCCGCGCCGGATGATGGCCGCCTCGATATCTATAGCCTTGAAGTGTCTCACTGGTGGGAGATGATTGCGCTTATTCCTTTTATTCGTCGGGGAACGCATGGCCGCTGGCGCAATGTCCGCTCTTTTTCCGGCAAACATTTATCGCTGCATACGTCAAAACCCCATGATATTAATGCGGATGGCGAGTTAATTGGTAAAACTCCAGCGGTGTTCAATATTCGGGAAAAAGCGATTCGGGTGTTCGCCCCGAAACCGAATTAATGAGCACCGCGTTATTGGGATGCAATAATCCGTTTCAATCGTGACGAAAAGGGTAAATGCCGGTATTAAAAAAGGGACGACCGCATGAATGCGTTGTCCCTTTTTTTATTAACGTTTGTATCGAAAGTTACTTAAAGATACGAAAGCGTTCTTCATCCGCGATATAGGTTTTTTCACCTGCGGGTTGTTCGATAGCGCCAAAAGGCAACTCGGCGCGCAGTTGCCAACTGGCCGGTAGCCGCCATTGTTTTTTCACATCGTCATCAATCAGCGGATTGTAGTGCTGGAGCGAGGCGCCAATCTTTTCCTGCGCCAGTGTGGACCACACGGCGAACTGGGCAATGCCGGTGGAGTGCTCAGACCAGATAGGGAAGTTATCCGCATAAAGGGCAAACTTCTGTTGTAGATCTTCAATGACTTTCGTGTCTTCAAAGAACAGTACGGTGCCTGCGCCCGCGGCGAATGACGCCAGCTTTTGTTCTGTGGAGGCAAAGGCATCTGCGGGCACGATTTGCTTTAACTGTTGTTTAACGATATCCCAGAGTTTTTCGTGCTGTTCACCGAACAGGATCACTACGCGGGAGCTTTGTGAGTTAAAGGATGA
The DNA here is from genome assembly GCF_005484945.1 of Brenneria rubrifaciens. Lineage (NCBI taxonomy): Bacteria > Pseudomonadati > Pseudomonadota > Gammaproteobacteria > Enterobacterales > Pectobacteriaceae > Brenneria > Brenneria rubrifaciens. The sequence continues at coordinate 2,349,750 of NZ_CP034035.1, read as the reverse complement.
AGGGCTTTGCTTTACGGCTTCGGTAATCAGCGCGGTTACCGCATCCTCGGAGATGGGTAATTTATTCCCGATGGCATAGATGCTGCGGCGGGCTTTGATAGCTTGCAAAAAAGCATTACTCATGATCTGGTCCCCTCTACATGGTTGCTTATCTCTACACTGTGATACGGATATCTATGGCGTAGTAAGACGTGTTGTTTCAAACACTATTTCGCCATAACACTATTTTTCTATAACACCACCCAATCAATACAGCCATTTAAAATAATGGAATCGGGCGGCCTTCGTCATTCACGGCGACAAAATTGAACTGCCCGGAGATCACTTTGGTCCGGCCATCCGTATACATCTGTTCCAGAAAAACACTGACGTCAACGGTGAGGCTGGTTCTGCCGACCCGACTGACCTGCCCGATAAGTTCGATAATCGTGCCGGAAGGAATCGGTGTATTAAAGTTAATCTTTTCTGTGGAAACCGTCACCAGCGGTTTATGGCAAAAACGGGTCGCAGTGATGAAAGAGATCTCGTCCATCCACGACAACGCCGTGCCGCCGAACAGGGTGGAGTGATGATTGATATTGGTAGGAAAAACAACTTTGGCGACTTTGGTTACCGAGTTCTGGATTCTTTCGTCGATGGAAAGAAGCTGGTTCATAGTGAGTCTGGCCCGCTTAAGAAGCAAATGAATATTACATCATAAATAGAGCCAGGATCATAACAAGATAGCGGACGCGGCAGAGCGTCACCCTGTCTATCGGCATCGTTGGAAATCGCTATGTCTGGTCATCTGCCGCATACCTCACAGTCCGGATTTTTCGGCAGCTTGGTTTCGCGGAATTGCAGCGTCATGGCATCGAATAGCAGTAAACGGCCCGTGGCGACGCGACCATAACCGGTTAGCAGCTTGATCGCTTCCATCGCTTGCAGACTGCCGATAGTCCCCACCAGCGGCGCCATCACGCCCGCTTCCGCGCAGGTCGGCGCGTTGTCGCCAAAAAATCGGCTAAGGCAGCGGTAACAAGGCTCCTCAGGGCGATAGGTAAACACGCTGATCTGTCCTTCCATGCGAATCGCCGCGCCGGAAATCAGGGGTCTTTTAAGCTGAAAACCCAACTGATTCAACCTGTCGCGGATAGCCACATTATCGGTGCAGTCCAGCACGGCATCGTGCTTTTCCATCAGCGCGCCCAGCGCTTCATCATTCAGACTGGCGTTGACCGCATCCAGCGACAGATGCGGGTTGATTTCAGCCAGTGCGATCTGCGCCGATTCGACTTTCGCCATGCCGATACGTTGGTCGCGGTGTAATATCTGGCGTTGCAGGTTGGACAGTGAAACGGTATCAAAATCCAGCAGCGTCAGATGGCCAACACCCGCCGCCGCCAAATATTGCGACGCCGTACAGCCCAGCCCGCCAAGCCCGACAATCAGCAAGCGGGCGGCTTTCAGCTTCTCCTGTCCGTCAAAGTCAAAACCGCGCAGCACAATCTGACGATTGTAACGCAGCGTCTCGGCATCACTGAGTTCAGGCAGCATTTTTAATATCCCAGGAGAGAATTGAACGGTTCTATTTCGACCCATTCACCGGCGCTGACAGGGCCTCGTTCGGCCTCCAGCACGATAAAGCAGTTCGCGAGGCTAAAGGAACTGAAGACATGCGAGCCCTGATGTCCGGTCGTGCTGACCTCCAAATCGCCCTGCGCGTTACGGCTGAAGACGCCGCGCTGAAAATCAGTGCGACCGGGCGTCTTTTTCAGGGCGCGGGTGGTTTTTACCCGGATACGGGCTGGCAAATGCCACGCCGTGTGCCCGCCTAAACGGGCCAGCAGCGGCTGAACCAACTGGTAAAAAGTAAGAACCGCGGAAACCGGATTCCCAGGCAGGCCGCAGAACCAGGCCTGCTTTAACTTGCCGAAGGCGAACGGCTTGCCGGGTTTGATCGCCAGCTTCCAGAAATGGATATCGCCTGACTCTTTCAGTATCTGCCTAGTGTAATCCGCTTCGCCCACGGAAACGCCGCCGCTGCTGATAACCAAATCGGCGCTGTGGCCCGCGCGCTCAAAGGCGTCGCGCAGCGCGACCGGGTCATCAGCAATAATGCCCAGATCGTTGATCTCGCAGCCGAACTGTTCCAGCATCAGGCGCACGGCGAAGCGGTTGGTGTCATAAATCTGTCCGGCCTGAAGGGGGGCGCCGACAGGCTGAAGCTCATCGCCGGTGGAAAAGATGGCCACTTTCAAACGGCGGTATACGTTAACCCGGACGATCCCCAACGAAGCCAGCAGCGGCAATTCCGCGACGCTCAGTTTTCTCCCGGCGGGCAGGACGGTCGCGCCTGCGCGGATATCTTCGCCGGGCAGACGGACATTCTGTCCGGGTTTGACGTCATGGGTAAAACGCACGCCTGCGTCGCTGACTTCCGCCTGTTCCTGCATGATAACGGCGTCAGCGCCCTCAGGGATCGGTGCGCCGGTCATGATGCGAATACAGGTGCCGACAGGCCATTCGCCATTGAACGGCGTCCCTGCTAAGGATTTGCCCGCTACCGGCAGCGGCGTCGGGGCTGCGAGGTCCGCACCGCGAATGGCATAACCGTCCATAGCGGAATTAGCAAAAGAGGGGACGTTGATGGGGGAGGTTATCGCGCTGGCGCTAATCCGGCCGGCGGCGTCATGCAGAGGAACATTTTCCGTTTCCGGTATCGCTGATACCTGTGAAAACATTTTTTCCAACGCCTGTTCGAGAGTTAATAAGCCTAAGGTAACGCTTTCCATTTGCACTCCATGATTGGTTTCGCGGGGGAAAGTCTGCGGGCGAAAATAAGGATCGTATGCCAATATTATGTCAGAGAACGCCTTTACGGAGAATGTCGGCGAGTCAAGGAATCGGGTGTTTGTGCGTCAGGCGATGATGCTAAATGGACGTTCATTAAGCGCAGGCGCCGATAGATTGTTTTTTTGCTTTTATTAACTTAATGTTATAAAAGAATTTTTATCAAAGCCTTGATCAAATTTCCGCTTTACAACATACCTCGCGCTAAATATAGTCAAAAAGCGAGTGTGGTGGCGACGTGGCTTTGGGCCACCGCCGGTAAAGGGATGACTGCGATAAACAATTCGCGCCACAGTCTGAATACGTTAATCATTCGTTCCTGATGGAACAGCCGTAAGCGCGGCTCCCTGTAAATATGGAGATTCACAGTTAATGGCTTTAACACGGTACCGTTCTGTATCGCCGCTTATCTCTTCACCCAATCTTTCCCTGCCTGACCAACGGATATTGGCAGTTCGCAATCTGAGCGTTTATTTTGAGCAGCAGGGGCAGCGAACGGATGCGGTACGCGATTTAACCTTTTCGGTGGATCGAGGGGAGACGTTGGCTATTGTCGGCGAGTCCGGATCGGGGAAGTCGGTGACGTCACTGGCGTTGATGCGATTGATTGAGCAGGCAGGTGGGGTGATTCAGCAGGGGGATATGCTGTTTCGCCAACGTAACGGGCTGGTGCTGGATTTGCGGCTAACCCGTCAGGGGCTAATGCGTAAATTGCGCGGCGCCGATCTCGGCATGATCTTTCAGGAACCGATGACCTCGCTGAATCCGGTCTTTCCGGTCGGTGAGCAGATTGCCGAATCCATTCGTTTGCATCAGGGGATGGAACGTCGTGCCGCGCGGCGTGAAGCCTTGCACATGCTGGATTTGGTACGGATTCCTGAAGCGCGTAACGTACTGAACCGTTATCCCCATCAGCTTTCCGGCGGGATGCGTCAACGGGTAATGATTGCCATAGCGCTTTCCTGCAAACCGTCGCTGCTGATTGCCGACGAGCCGACCACGGCGCTGGATGTCACCATTCAGGCACAAATTTTGCAACTTATACGTGTATTGCAACGTGAAATGAACATGGCTGTCATCTTCATCACCCACGACATGGGCGTAGTAGCCGAAGTTGCTGACCGGGTGATGGTGATGTGTCGCGGAGAAAGCGTGGAGGCCGGAAGCGTTAATCAGATTTTCAATGCGCCGTCGCATGCATACACGCAAGCGCTGCTTGCGGCGGTGCCGACCCTGGGATCGATGCGAGGTCATGCGTTTCCGGCAAAATTCCCGCTGCTGAATCAGGAAACACAGCAGATCGCCGATAGTTCGCCGCAGGATACCATTCCCGCGAAGGCCACGCCCATTCTCCAGGTGAAGAATCTGGTCACGCGGTTTCCGGTGCGCAGCGGCGTGTTTAACCGGGTGACGCGTCAGGTGCACGCCGTCGAAAACGTGAGCTTTGATCTCTATCCGGGCGAAACGCTGTCGTTGGTCGGCGAGTCGGGATGCGGCAAGTCCACTACCGGCCGCACCTTGCTGAAACTGGTGGAAAGCCAGAACGGAACGATTGTTTTTGACGGTCGGCAGATTGATCGACTGCACGGTTCGGTGCTACAGCATTTGCGCCGGGACATCCAGTTTATTTTTCAGGACCCCTACGCTTCGCTTGATCCGCGTCTGACCGTCGGGTTTTCCATTATGGAACCACTGTTGATTCACGGGGTTGGGAACCGGCAGGCGGCTGAACGGCGCGTTGAATGGCTACTGGCGCGGGTCGGGTTGCAACCCGAGCATGCCCGCCGTTATCCGCATGAGTTTTCCGGCGGACAGCGTCAGCGTATCTGCATCGCCAGAGCGTTGGCCCTGAATCCCAAAGTGGTGATTGCGGATGAAGCGGTTTCCGCGTTGGATGTTTCCATTCAGGCGCAAATTATCAATTTGATGCTGGATCTACAGCGCGAATTCGGCATCGCTTTTTTATTCATTTCGCATGATATGGCGGTGGTGGAACGGATTAGCCATCGAGTTGCCGTGATGTACATGGGACAGATTGTGGAAATCGGCCCGCGCAGCGCGGTGTTCGAGAATCCCCGCCATCCTTATACCCGCAAGCTGATGGCGGCGGTGCCGATTGCCGATCCTGCGCGACGTCATCGTGAACGTGTTTTACTGGTTGATGAAATACCGAGCCCGATTCGGGCAATAGGCGATGAACCTATCACTGCGCCTCTGGTTCAGGTTGGTGAACGACATTTTGTCGCGCATCACCCGATTGCCGGCGCTTACTGACGGGACTGACAAGGAGAAGGTAACACAATGAATATGATAATTTTAAAGCGTAACTGGTTAGTCGCCGCGGGTGTTGCGGCGACAATGGCGACGGCGCCCGTCTGGGCGGCGAAAGATGCGGTGATCGCGGTGGCTTCCAACTTTACCAGTCTCGATCCTTACGATGCCAACGACTCGTTGTCACAGACTGTCGCTAAGTCGTTCTATCAGGGATTGTTTGGTTTTGACAAGGATATGAAACTGGTCAATGTGCTGGCTGAGAGCTATAAAACCAGCCCCGATGGGCTGGTTTATACCGTCAAACTGCATCCGGGCGTGAAGTTTCATGATGGTACGGATTTCAACGCTGAAGCGGTCAAAGTCAATCTGGATCGCGCCAGCAACTCGGAAAACCGACTGAAACGCTACAACTTGTTCAAGATGATTGACAAGACTGAAGTGATTGACGCGCAGACGGTGAAAATCACGCTGAAGTCGCCCTTCTCGGCATTTATAAATAATCTGGCGCATCCGGCGGCCGTGATGATCTCGCCGGCGGCCTTAAAACAGTATGGTAAACAGATCGGCTTCCACCCGGTGGGAACCGGACCATACCGCTTTGTCACCTGGAACCAGACGGATTACGTCAAAGCCGAGAAGTTTACCGGTTATTGGAAAGCGGGCCTGCCGAAGCTCGATAGCATCACCTGGCGCCCGGTCGTAGATAACAACACCCGCGCCGCGCTGCTGCAAACCGGCGAAGCGCACTTTGCCTATCCGATTCCGTTTGAGCAGGCCAAAGTGCTGGAAAAGAATGACCAGTTGGCGCTGGTGTCATCCCCTTCGATTCTGCACCGTTATATCAGCCTTAATGTGACGCAGAAGCCGTTTGATAATCTCAAGGTGCGTCAGGCCATTAACTACGCCATCAACAAAGACGCGCTGATCAAAGTGGCCTTCTCCGGCTATGCCACACCCGCGGAAGGGCCGTTGCCGCCCAGCATTGATTATGCGGTGAAGTATCAGCCCTGGCCCTATGATCCGGCGAAAGCCCGCGAGCTATTGAAAGAGGCGGGGTATCCGAATGGTTTCACCACCACGCTGTGGTCATCGCATAACCACAGCACGGCACAGAAAGTGTTGCAGTTTACCCAGCAACAGCTGGCGCAGGTAGGCATTAAGGTGGAAGTCACTGCAATGGATGCTGGCCAGCGTGCGGCGGAAGTTGAAGGCAAAGGCGTGAAGGAGACCGGGGTGCGCATGTTCTACACCGGCTGGTCCGCGTCAACCGGAGAAGCGGACTGGGCCTTGTCTCCGCTGTTCGCCACCTCGTCCTGGCCGCCTGCGCTGTTCAACACGGCTTTTTACAGCAATCCACAGGTTGATGCGGATTTGACGAACGCGCTGAAAACCACCGATCGGGCGGAAAAACAGAAACTGTACAAAGACGCACAGGATAAAATCTGGGCCGATGCGCCGTGGGTTTTCCTGGCAACGGAAAAGCTGGTTTCGGCCAACAGCAAAAAATTGACCGGTTTCTATGTGATGCCCGATACCGCGTTTAACTTTGACGATGCCGATCTGAAAAATTAAGCCGGTTTGATTCGCGTAATCAGGGAGACCGTGCGGTCTCCCTGTTCTTTAGTATTGATGGGGGATAGGGGTAGAAACCAATCCATGCTGAATTATTTTATTAAACGACTATTGGGTCTGATTCCCACGATGTTGATCGTCATGGTGCTGGTATTTCTGTTCGTCCACCTTCTACCGGGCGATCCGGCACGCCTGGCGGCCGGACGGGAAGCGGATGCGACGGTGGTTGAACTGGTCCGCCAGGATTTGGGGTTGGATAAGCCGCTGCCGGAACAATTCTGGCGCTTCTTCACGCGTAGTCTGCAAGGCGATTTTGGTCACTCGATGGTATCCAAAAGGCCGGTGGTGGAAGAGATTGCCACGCGCTTTATGCCGACGTTCTGGCTGACCGTCAGCAGTATGGTCTGGGCGGTGATTTTTGGCATGGCGATCGGTGTGATATCGGCGGTGTGGCGCAATGGCTGGCCGGACAGAATCGGCATGACGCTGGCGGTATCCGGGATATCGTTTCCCGCCTTTGCGCTTGGCATGCTGCTGATGCAGGTGTTTTCCGTTGAGCTGGGCTGGTTACCCACCGTCGGCGCGGACACCTGGCTGCACTATATTTTGCCTTCCATCACGCTGGGGGCGGCGGTGTCGGCGATCATGGCCCGCTTCACCCGCGCGTCTTTCGTCGAGGTGATGCGGGAAGACTATATGCGTACGGCGCGGGCAAAAGGAGTGCCTGAATTGATGGTGGTGATTAAGCACGGTTTGCGAAATGCGTTGATTCCGGTCGTGACCATGATGGGCCTGCAATTCGGCTTTCTGCTGGGCGGTTCGATTGTGGTCGAGAAAGTATTTAACTGGCCGGGACTGGGGCGGTTGTTGGTGGATGCGGTGGAGATGCGCGACTATCCGATCATTCAGGCGGAGGTGTTGCTGTTTTCATTGGAGTTTATCCTGATCAATTTGTTGGTCGATATGCTGTATGCCGCAATTAACCCGTCGATTCGTTATCAATGAGGAAAGGGAATGAAAAACTGGCGGCGTAACGCGGTGTTATCCACTCTGCCGACAATCGGGGAGAATCAAATTCGTACTCCGTGGCATGAATTCTGGCGACGCTTCCGTTGCCAGCATGTGGCTTTGCTGGCGGGTCTGTTCGTAGCTTTGCTGATCCTTGTTGCACTACTGGCGCCTTATCTGATCCCCTATGACGCCGAAAACTACTTTGATTACGATCGGCTGAATGAAGGGCCGTCCGCGACGCACTGGCTGGGGGTGGATTCGCTGGGGCGTGATATTTTCAGCCGAATTTTGCTGGGTGCACGAATTTCGCTGGCGGCGGGCATTTTTTCCGTCCTGATCGGGATGCTGATCGGTACGTCACTCGGGTTATTGGCGGGTTACTATGAAGGCTGGTGGGATCGGGCAATCATGCGCATTTGCGATGTATTGTTCGCTTTTCCCGGTATTTTGCTGGCGATTGCAGTGGTGGCGATTATGGGCAGCGGGATGGCGAATGTGATTTTCGCGGTAGCGATTTTCAGTATCCCGGCGTTTGCCCGATTGGTCAGAGGCAATACGCTGGTACTGAAACACCAGACTTACATTGAATCGGCGCGCAGTATCGGGGCGTCCGACTGGACGATTGTCTTCCGGCATATTCTTCCCGGCACGGTGTCGTCGATTGTGGTGTATTTCTCCATGCGCATCGGCATGTCGATTATCACTGCGGCCAGTTTGTCGTTTCTAGGGCTGGGCGCTCAGCCGCCAACGCCGGAATGGGGGGCGATGCTCAATGAAGCGCGTTCCGATATGGTGATTGCACCCCACGTGGCGATTTTTCCCAGCTTGGCGATTTTCCTGACGGTGCTGGCGTTTAATCTGCTGGGGGATGGCTTGCGTGATGCGCTTGATCCGAAGCTGAAAGGCTAGATGCAAAAAGCGCGGCCTAAAATCGGGCCGCGCTTTTTTACTACAGACTATTAATTAGAAAGAAGTTCGTTTGTAGTTACGGTACTGCGGCTGCCAGAAATTGTGCGCAATCGCCTTTTCCAGTGCGTCGCCTGACGTCACGACCGCGACACCTTGCAACTGTGCCGCTTTACCCACTTCCAGCGCGATACGCTTGGATACTTCCTGAATATCCTCGAGATCCGGCAGTAACGCGCCGTCACCGTTGTTGGCCATCGGTGAACAGTCGGCCAATGCGCGGCTGGCTGCCATCAGCATGCCGTCGGTAATGCGTTTCGCCCCGGAGGCCAGTACGCCCAATCCAATGCCTGGGAAGATAAAGGAGTTGTTGCACTGGGCAATCGGGTAAACCTTGTCCTGATAGGTGACCGGGCTGAACGGGCTGCCTGTCGCGACCAGCGCGGTGCCGTCGGTCCAACGAATAATGTCTTCCGGGCGGGCTTCCACACGGGAGGTCGGGTTGGACAGCGGCATAACGATTGGGCGGGCGCAGTGTTTGTGCATTTCACGGATAATTTCTTCCGTAAACAGACCCGGCTGGCCGGAAACCCCGATCATGATGGTCGGTTTGGCGTTGCGAACCACTTCCAGCAGGGAGATGGCATCGCTGGTCACGTCCCAGGAGGTCAACAGATCGCTTTTCTGCACTAGCTTGCTCTGGAAGTCGAGCAGGTTCGGTAATTTATCCGTCAGCAGGCCGAAACGATCAACCATGAAGACGCGGGCGCGCGCTTCGTCTTCGCTCAGACCTTCGGATTTCATCTGGGCAACGATTTGCTCGGCGATACCGCAACCGGCGGAGCCGGCGCCCAGGAAGACCACTGTCTGATCGCGCAACTGGCTGCCCGCGGCGCGGCTGGCGGCAATCAGGCTACCCAGTGCGACGGCGGCCGTGCCCTGAATGTCGTCGTTGAAGCTACAGAGTTCATCACGGTAGCGGTTTAGCAGCGGGGTCGCATTTTTCTGTGCGAAGTCTTCAAACTGCAACAGGACGTTCGGCCAGCGGCGTTTGACGGCCTGAATGAATTCGTCGACGAACGCATAGTATTCGTCATCGGTAATACGCGGATGACGCCAGCCCATGTACAGCGGATCGTTCAGGCGCTGCGGGTTGTTGGTGCCCACATCCAGAACAACCGGCAGGGTGTAAGCCGGGCTGATGCCGCCACACGCGGTATACAGCGAGAGTTTACCGATAGGAATCCCCATACCACCGATGCCCTGATCGCCCAGACCCAGAATACGTTCTCCGTCGGTCACAACGATGACTTTTACATTCTGCTTGGTGGCGTTTTGGAGCATATCGTCGATATGCGCGCGGTTCGGGTAGGAGATAAACAGGCCGCGGGCCCGGCGATAAATATCGGAGAAGTGCTCACAGGCTTCGCCCACGGTCGGCGTATAGATGATTGGCATCATTTCGCTCAGATGAGCGTCCAGCAGGCGATAGAACAGCGTTTCGTTAGTATCCTGGATATTGCGTAAATAGACATGCTTCTCAATATCGTTCTTGAATTCCTGGTATTGACGCCAGGCGCGTTCGGCCTGTTCTTCAATCGTCTCAACGGCTTCTGGCAGCAAACCGTGCAGATTAAAGTCAGTGCGCTCTTCTTCAGTAAAAGCACTGCCTTTATTCAGCAACGGAAATTCAAGTAATATTGGACCAGCGTAAGGGATGTAGAGAGGTCGTTTACTTTCGTATTCTAATTCCATGACTTTTTTTACTCTTCGGGTAACAGAAACGAATTGATATGATATTAGCAAAAGCTGAACGGATCTTAAATTACCCAGAAATTATGTACAGGAATTGTTAATTTAAATAGTTACAGATAACTTGAATCTGGGCATTAAAATAGAATGAATCGATTCACTTCACAAAATTGTTGCCATTATTTGTCAATGAAATGCAGGGCAACGTCCGTGCACCCAAATTCAGCCAGCATGATTTGCGATATCGTCCCCTGGACAATCGCGGCGTTGCGGCATTCGACAATCACCGCCCGGCGGATGGCGGTTTGCGCTTCGCCGGCGAGGTTCATCAGATTCAGCGCAGCTTGCAGAGGCGGCAGGCTGGGATTGAACGCGGCGTTTTCCGCATAACGACCAGTATAGAGACGGCCGTTCACCGTTTCCAGAGCGATACCGCTGATGGCATGACTGTATGGCGCGTGGCTGAGGTTGGCGGCTTCCAGTGCGTGCAGCGTAAGCCCGTCCGCCTTCTCCAGCACAAAGCCGTGATTCACATCATCCAGCAATAATGTCTCGATTTGTAAATCGCCCGGGCCGAAGGCGTCTGGCAAATAGTGGCTGAGCAGGGCGGGCTGGCGTCCAGGGAGTTGGATACGCAGTGAAGCCGCGCAGTTCAATTCATTCATGAATTGCCGGCAGTGGCCGCAAGGCGTGTGATTCACCGTAATGGAGTTCAACCCTCTTTCATTACGTAACCAGGCGTGGGCGATGGCGCTTTGTTCGGCGTGCACCGTTTGCTGAAGCTGACCGTGAGCAAACTCCATGTTAGCGCCGAAATAGAGATTACCGCTTATGCCTTGTGCGATCGCGCCAACCTGAAAATGGGATATCATCGCCTGGGCGCAGGCGGCGGCTAGTGGGAGCAAAGCAAACGCCAGCGTATCACGATCCAACCGGCTGGCGCGGCACAAACTTTCCACTTCATCGGCAGTCAGCATGGCGGAAAAATCCGGGCGGTGCAGGATCGTCGCCAGGGGGAATTGCAGGCTGGCGGGTAATTGTTGAAAGGCGGTTTCAAAACGTGGATGCATGTCGGCGTACTCTTTTACCAGTCAATAAATCATGTCAGCGATCAAAGTAGCAATAAATTGTGACTATTATCTCTTCATATGTGAAATTAATGAAAATTAAATATTAAATACGCGATATATTTCAAAAAATTTCTTGTTCACGTTATTTCCCAAATAAATGTAACAGGACGGGAAATATAAAGGGCGCAATCAGCGAGGTGATAATTCCACAAATGACCAGCGCCAGTGAACTGAATGCTCCTTCCTGAAAATCCACTTCCACACTACGTGCCGTGCCCAGAGCATGTGAAGCGGTTCCCATTGATAAACCGCGCGCGGCTTTGGTTTTGATACCGAGGCGATCAAAGAGGCTGTGCCCTAACACAGCGCCCAGAATACCGACAAAAATCACGCAGACGGCGCTGATAGCCGGAATGCCGCCGATAGCGTCGGCCACCGCCATGGCAATGGGTGTCGTAACGGACTTGGGCAACACGGAAGCGGCAATCTCAGGCGATGCGCCCATCCACAGAGCGATCAGCGTACCGGAAACGATCGCGGTCACGCTGCCGATAAAACAGGCGCTGATAATCGATTTCCAGCGGGCGCGGATCTGGTGAAGCTGTTCGTATAAAGGAAAAGCCAATGCGACGACGGCGGGTTGCAGTAGGTCATTGAGCACTTCACTTCCTTTGAAATAGCGATCGTAAGGAATATGCAGTAGCAGCAGCAGCGGGATAATAATGACCATTGAAATCAGCAACGGATTCAGCAACGGTATTTTGGTCCATATCGCCAGCTTACGGGCGGCAAAAAAAACGCACAAAGTGAGCGGCAACGACCACCATAAAGAGGCCAGCATTATTCTTTTTCCTTACCTTGCAGACGATTGTTTCCGATGATCTGTTTACGTTGCATGAGTTGTGTGCTGAAGCCGACGGTGATCATCACCACCAGCGTACTGATCACACAGGAGACGACAATCGGGCCGAACTGTTGACTGAGCAAGTCATAATAGTTCATGACGCCCACGCCAATCGGCACGAACAGCAGCGCCATATAACGGATTAACAGGCGGCAGGCGGGTTTCACCCACTGGGCGGGCAGGATCTGCGAGGCGAGAAGTGAGAACAGAATCAGCATCCCTATGATGCTGCCGGGAATCGTCAACGGAAGTAACGCGGATATCGCATTGCCTGCCAGCAGACAGAGGTAAATCAATGCGAAAGCGCGTAAATACTGCCAGCATAGTGTGAACGTATTACGCATAGGAAATTCCTGATTAACCGAGGTCATCATCATAGCGCTTATGGAATTAGCGTGCCACAGCTCACAAGTTTTCCGAGCAAGATGTTTGAGTTGCAATCTTATGGTGTGATTCAGGACTCATTGTTAAACAGGCTGGCGTCCGCAAGCGCTTCGCCAATTGCCGATGTGAGCCGATACAACTGCGAGGATTGGATGATAAACGGCGGCATCAGGTAAATCAGCTTGCCGAATGGGCGAATCCATACGCCGCGTTCGACAAAAAAGTGTTGCAGTCGCGCCATATTCACCGGGCGGCGGGTTTCCACCACGCCGATCGCGCCCAGCACCCGAACGTCGGCGACCTGCCCGGACCCGGTAAGCGGCATAAGACCTTGGCGCAGTTGTTGTTCAATCGCTTTTACCTGCGGTTGCCAGCGATTTTCCGCCAACAACGATAGGCTGGCGTTGGCGGCGGCACAGGCCAGCGGGTTGGCCATGAACGTCGGGCCGTGCATGAAACAGCCTGCCGCGCCGTTGCTGATGGTTTCAGCTACCGCGCGGGTGGTCAGCGTGGCGGATAACGTCATATAGCCGCCGGTCAGCGCTTTCCCCAGACACAATATATCCGGGGCGATCGCCGCGTGTTCACAGGCGAACAGTTTACCGGTACGGCCAAATCCGGTGGCAATTTCGTCCGCGATCAGTAACACGCCGTGCTGGTCGCACAGTTCACGCACCTGCCGCAGATAAGCCGGATGATAAAAACGCATACCGCCTGCGCCCTGAACGATCGGCTCCAGAATGACGGCGGCAATCGTGTGAGACTGTTCGTCCAGCGCGGTACGCAGTGGCGCAATGTCTGTCTCCAGCCAATCGGCGTCAAAGCCGCATTGCGGCGCGTCCACAAACAGATGCTGGGGGAGATAGCCTTGATACAGACTGTGCATGGCGTTTTGCGGGTCGCACACCGACATCGCGCCCAGGGTATCGCCGTGATAGCCGCGGCGCAGGGTAAGTAAACGCCGGCGCGCTTCGCCACGCGCCTGCCAGTATTGCACCGCCATCTTCATGGCCACTTCAACCGCGACGGAACCTGAGTCGGCCAGAAACACGCACTCCAGTCCGGCCGGGGTGATATCCACCAACCGGCGGCACAGCGCGACGGCCGGGGGATGGGTAATGCCCCCGAACATCACATGTGACATTTGCGACAGTTGATCCTGCACCGCCTGATTGATCGCCGGATGATTGTAGCCGTGGATCGCCGCCCACCAGGAGGACATGCCGTCGATCAGTCTACGTCCGTCATTCAGTTGCAGTTCGGCGCCATTGGCCGATACCACCGGATAACAGGGGAGCGGCTGCGTCATTGACGTGTAAGGATGCCAGATATGGCGCTGGTCAAAGGCTAAGTCTTCCGGGGTCATCATGGTACGCTGTCAACCAAATTGAGTTCCATTTGGTTGACAGTATATCGGGTTAATTTAAACTGACGAAACGTTTTTTATTTTGGAGATGCCGAGATGGCTGACCGTATTAACTGGACGCTTGAGCAAGCGCAAAAGCTCTTCAACACACCGTTTCTGGAACTGATGTTTGAGGCCCAGCAAGTGCATCGTCGGCACTTCGATCCGCGTCAGGTGCAGGTTAGTACCCTGCTATCCATTAAAACCGGCGCTTGCCCGGAAGACTGTAAATATTGTCCGCAAAGTTCCCGCTACCGTACCGGAATTGAAACCGAACGACTAATGCAGGTGGAGCAGGTGCTGGCGTCGGCGCGTCAGGCAAAAGCGGCCGGCTCGACCCGTTTTTGCATGGGCGCGGCCTGGAAAAATCCCCATGAGCGCGACATGCCCTATCTGGAGCAGATGGTACAAGGCGTAAAAGAACTGGGGATGGAAACCTGCATGACGCTCGGTACGTTGAATAACCATCAGGCGGAGCGTCTGGCCTCCGCCGGGCTGGATTTTTATAACCATAATCTGGACACCTCACCAGAATTCTACGGCAGTATCGTCACCACGCGTAGCTATCAGGAGCGTCTTGATACGTTGGATAAGGTTCGCCAGGCGGGGATCAAAGTCTGTTCCGGCGGGATTGTCGGCCTGGGGGAAACCGTGCGCGACCGGGCCGGATTGCTGGTACAACTGGCCAACCTGCCGACACCGCCGGAAAGCGTTCCCATCAATATGCTGGTCAAAGTAAAGGGCACGCCGCTGGCCGATAATGATGATGTCGACCCGTTTGATTTTATCCGCACCATTGCCGTCGCCCGTATTATGATGCCGTCTTCCTATGTTCGGTTGTCCGCCGGACGCGAGCAGATGAGCGAACAGACGCAAGCCATGTGTTTTATGGCGGGCGCCAACGCCATTTTCTACGGTTGCAAACTTCTGACCACGCCGAACCCCAAAGAAGACAAGGATCTGGCACTGTTTCGTAAGCTGGGGCTGAATCCGCAGCAGACCGACGTCGAATATGGCGATAACCAGCAGCAGCAGCGGCTGACGGATCAATTGATCCATAGCGACAGCGAGCAGTTTTATAATGCCGCTGTATAACGTCGATCAGTTATCGCTACCCAGGGGCAGGATAATGCGGAGCAACGCGGGATGAGCTGGCAAACGCGTATTGAACAGGCGCTGGCGCAGCGGCGGCGGGATGAGGCGTATCGTCAGCGGCAGAGCAATCAGGGCGGCAGCGGGCGCTGGATGATGCAGGGCGATCGCTGTTATCTCAATTTTTCCAGTAATGACTATCTGGGGTTAAGTCATCACCCCAAGATCATCCGGGCCTGGCAGCAGGGGGCGGCGCAATACGGCGTCGGCAGCGGCGGTTCCGGGCATGTGACGGGCTATACCGATGCGCATGCCGCACTGGAAACCCGGTTGGCCGACTGGTTGGGATACCCGCGCGCGCTGCTGTTTATTTCCGGTTACGCGGCTAATCAGGCGGTTGTCGCGGCCTTGACGCAGGCGGGCGATCGCATTCTGGCCGACAAGTTCAGCCATGCTTCCCTGCTGGAAGCGGCGGCGCATTCCCCGGCGACGTTGCGGCGCTTCCGGCATAATCAAGTGGATAGCCTGCAAAAACTGCTGGAAAAGCCGGTGGACGGGCAAACGCTGGTGGTGACCGAAGGCGTGTTCAGCATGGACGGTGATATGGCGCCGTTGGCGCAAATACACGCGCAATCGAAAGCGCACGGCGCGTTGCTGATGGTGGATGATGCCCACGGTATTGGCGTGTTGGGGGAAGAAGGGCGCGGAAGCGGCTGGCGACAGGGCGTAAAACCGGAACTGCTGATTGTGACATTCGGTAAGGCTTTCGGCATTAGCGGCGCTGCGGTGTTGTGTGATGAACCGCTGGCGGAATACTTCTTGCAGTTCGCCCGGCATCTCATTTACAGCACTGCCATGCCCGCGCCACAGGCTTGCGCGCTGAGTGCCGCATTACATTGTATCCGCGATGAGCAGCAACGGCGGGATGCACTGCAACGCAATATCGCCCAATTCCGCGCCGGTTTATCCGCGTCGGCTTTTCAACTGATGGATTCCCTGAGCGCTATCCAACCGCTGGTGGTGGGGGAGAATAAACGAGCGCTGTCCTTGATGAACACGCTGCGCGAGCAGGGGCTGTGGGTGAGCGCGATACGTCCTCCCACGGTGCCCCCCGGCGGTGCGCGTTTGCGCATTACACTGACGGCGGCTCATCAGCCGGAGGATATCGAACGACTGCTGGCGGGGCTGCATGATGCTTATTGATGCACGTCACAAGCAGGCCATTGCGCAGTCGTTTGGCCGCGCGGCCGCCAGCTACGATCGGTTTGCCGAATTGCAGCGCGCCAGCGGAGAGCGATTGCTTAACCTGATGCCGCCGCACGATGGGCAACAGCTTCTGGATGCCGGCTGCGGAACCGGTTATTTCAGCCGCTACTGGCAGCAACAGGGAAAAAGGGTAATTGCACTGGATCTCTCTCCGGCTATGTTGGCCCACGCCAGCGAGCAGCGGGTGGCGGAACGTTACGTGCAGGGCGATATTGAGCATCTGCCCCTGGAAGATCGCTGCGTGGATATCAGCTACTGCAATCTGGCGGTGCAGTGGTGTGACGATTTACCCCGTGCGCTGGCTGAGTTGTATCGGGTCACGCGTTCGGGGGGGATCGTCGCTTTTTCTACCCTGGCGGAGGGGTCGCTGGAAGAACTTGCCCATGCCTGGATGCGGTTGGACGGCACCCGACGGGTTAACCCTTTTCTTTCTGTGGCGACGATTCAAGCGGCCTGTCGCCCTTATCGTCATCAGCTCCGTCAGGAGTGTGTTACCTGTCATTTTCCCGATGTGCTGACGTTGATGAAATCGTTGAAGGGGATCGGGGCGACCTGGTTGCATCAGGGGCGCACGCCGGGATTATTGAGCCGTTCCCGTCTTAACCGGCTGTCGGCGGTTTATCCGCAGCGCCCAGAGGGGTATCCGCTCAGCTATCAATTGATTTACGGCGTGATTTATCATGACTAAACGCTGGTTCGTTACGGGAACGGATACGGAAGTCGGCAAGACTATTGCCAGTTGCGCGTTGTTGCAAGCCGCGAATCGTGCCGGATACCGCACGGCAGGGTATAAGCCGGTAGCGTCCGGTTGCGATATCACCCCGGATGGCGTTCGCAACGGCGACGCGCTGGCGCTTCAGGCGAACAGCAGCGTGCCGCTTGATTATCAGGTGGTCAATCCGATGGCCTTCGTCGAGCCGACGTCGCCGCATATTGTCAGTGCCGGGGAGCGGCGGCCGATTAAGTTGGCTGCGCTGTCCGACGGTTTGCGGCGACTGGTAACGCAGGCGGACTGGGTGCTGGTGGAAGGGGCGGGCGGCTGGTTTACCCCGCTGTCGGCGCGGGAGACATTTGCCGATTGGGTTTGGCTGGAGCAGTTACCCGTCATTCTGGTGGTGGGGATCAAATTGGGCTGCATTAACCACGCGCTACTGACGGCTAATGCAATTGCGCAATCGGGATTAAAACTGAGCGGCTGGATCGCCAACAACATCGCACCGCCGGGAAAACGCCATCGGGAATATTTGACCAGCTTACAGCAGCGCCTCTCCGCCCCGATGCTGGGCGAAATTCCGCATCTGGCTCCGCTGAAGCTTCAAGATCTGGGGCAATTTATTAATCTGACACGACTGGACTGATGGTTTGTATTCGGGCGAGATGCGAAGCGTTTCCGTGGTGGGACTCATTTCGTTCTGTCAATAGAAAAAAACGCTTGAAATTTCCGCTTAACCCTTGCTGCGTTTAGCGCCGCGCCTGCATCACGGTTTCTGTTTTAACTGTTTTTCAGTTTAATACTTATAAAATAAATTGCACAAACATCGTTAAAAAAATTTTTATCCATCGTGATATAAGATGACGGTAGTATTTCAGCAACTCAATGCGGGTGCGGTGTTGTGGGAGTTATCCACCATTTCTGTGGATAACTGTGTGTATTAGGGATAGAAAAATCGCGCCAACCGAGAGCTGACGCGGGTTGGCGACCGGTTGACGTTATTCTCTGCTTTTTTATTAATCTTCTTTAAATCATTACGTTATTCAAAATCAAGCGCCTTGATTACGATAAACGGGCCGTTGCATAAATTAACCGCGTCGATGGTTTATTTTCGTTAAAAAATCCCAGGGCTGGGGATAAATAATGCTGCTTCTACTGGTAGATTATCAACTATTGTGCTAGCGAATAAATTTGCTGATTAATCGAACTACCCGTAAATAATTTCCTTGATGCTGTTTTTATATCCAGTATCATGACGGAAGTAAAATCCGCAATTGTTTACCATAATAGCTATGTGTCACGGAACGCTGTTTCGTTCCCTTCGTTCGTCATTAACCGTCCATTCACGAGTAGCGTGTTCAACCATGAGTAAAGTCTTTAAGCTGAAGTCCGAATTTAAACCGGCAGGCGACCAGCCAGAGGCCATTCGTCGTTTAGAGGAAGGGCTGGAGGATGGGTTGGCGCATCAGACCCTGCTGGGCGTGACCGGTTCCGGGAAAACATTCACCATTGCCAATGTGATCGCGGATTTAAACCGTCCGACCATGGTGCTGGCGCCGAACAAGACGCTGGCCGCACAGCTTTATGGCGAGATGAAGGCGTTTTTCCCCGATAACGCGGTGGAATATTTCGTCTCCTACTATGATTACTACCAGCCGGAAGCCTATGTTCCGAGTTCCGATACCTTTATCGAGAAAGACGCATCGGTGAACGAACATATTGAGCAGATGCGTCTTTCGGCCACCAAAGCGCTGTTGGAACGCAGAGACGTGGTGGTGGTGGCCTCGGTTTCCGCGATTTACGGTTTGGGCGATCCCGACCTCTATCTGAAAATGATGCTGCATCTGACGCAGGGGATGCTGATTGATCAGCGCGCCATTTTACGGCGGCTGGCGGAGTTGCAATACACCCGTAACGATCAGGTGTTTCAGCGTGGCACCTTTCGCGTGCGCGGCGAAGTGATTGATATCTTTCCCGCCGAATCGGATGATGTGGCGCTGCGTGTCGAGTTGTTCGATGAAGAGGTCGAGCGGCTGTCGTTGTTCGATCCGCTAACCGGACAAGTTATCCAGACGATGCCCCGCTATACCATCTATCCCAAAACGCACTATGTGACGCCGCGCGAGCGTATTTTGCAGGCGATGGAAGATATCAAAACTGAACTGGCCGAACGCCGTAAAGTACTGTTGGCGAACGACAAGCTGTTGGAAGAGCAGCGGATCAGTCAGCGAACGCAGTTTGACCTGGAAATGATGAATGAGCTGGGCTATTGCTCCGGGATCGAGAACTACTCCCGTTTCCTGTCCGGGCGCGGTCCAGGCGAACCGCCGCCCACGCTGTTCGATTACCTGCCCGCCGATGGATTGCTGGTGGTGGATGAATCTCACGTGACCATTCCGCAGATAGGCGGGATGTACCGCGGCGACCGGGCGCGCAAGGAAACGCTGGTGGAGTACGGTTTCCGCCTGCCTTCCGCGCTGGACAACCGTCCGATGAAGTTCGAGGAATTTGAAGCGCTGGCGCCGCAGACCATCTACGTTTCTGCGACGCCGGGCAACTACGAACTGGAGAAATCAGGCGGCGAAGTGATCGATCAGGTGGTGCGTCCGACGGGGCTGCTGGACCCGGTGCTGGAGGTCAGGCCGGTCGCTACGCAGGTGGACGATTTGCTGTCCGAAATACGCCTGCGCGCCGTAGTGAATGAGCGTGTGCTGGTGACTACGCTGACCAAACGCATGGCGGAAGATTTAACGGAATATCTGGAAGAGCACGGCGAACGCGTGCGTTATCTGCACTCGGATATCGACACCGTCGAACGTGTGGAAATCATTCGCGATTTGCGGCTTGGCGAATTTGATGTACTGGTGGGGATCAACCTGCTAAGGGAAGGGCTGGACATGCCGGAAGTGTCGCTGGTGGCGATTCTGGACGCCGACAAAGAAGGCTTTCTGCGCTCGGAGCGTTCGCTGATTCAGACCATCGGCCGTGCGGCGCGTAACCTGAACGGCAAGGCGATTCTTTACGGCGATAAGATCACGCCGTCAATGGCGCGCGCCATTAGCGAAACGGAACGTCGCCGGGAAAAACAGCAAGCCTACAATTTGGAACACGGCATTGTGCCGCAAGGGTTGAACAAGAAAATTGCCGACATTCTGCAAATTGGTCAGCCAAGCAGCGCCAGAGGCAAGGGACGCGGCAAGAAAGCCGCCGAGCCGTCAGCTCACTATGCGTTACTGACGCCGAAAGCGCTGGAACAGAAAATCCGCGAGCTGGAAAGCAAAATGATGACGCATGCGCAGAATCTGGAATTTGAAGAAGCGGCCAGCCTGCGTGACGAAGTGCAGGCGCTGCGGGCGCAGTTTATCGCCGCGTCCTGACGAATGCTGTTAACCGAAACGTTTTGGGAAATCAGCATGAATTTTACGCGACCCGGTGTGGATGTGTTGTTTATGGCAGATTTCGGCCAGGATCGACGGCCGTCGGATTTGCCCGCGACTCCTACGTCCTGGCTGCGGGATTGAATTACCCCAGTCTTTGCAACACCGTTTCCAGCGCCTGACAAAGCATCTGGCGGTCATGGTGATGGGGGACGTCTGCCGCGGCCAGCGCTTGCTGTACGACCGTGCGATCGCATAGCTGGCTGACGTCCGCTTTCGGGCCGACGATGACGGCGTCAATAACCCGTCGCCCAATCTTTTCCTCCATCAGTCCCAGCTTTTCGCCCAGTGACAGACGGGTCGCCGGCAGACTTTGTTCCTCGCCTAAATTGTCGATATACACCTTCGCAGCCTGTGTTTGGCACAGTGCGCGCGTGAGATCGGCGAGCAGCAGCGGCGGCATCAGGCTGGTCAGAAAGCTGCCGGGGCCGATTAAAATCAGATCGGCTTGCGCAATGGCGGTCAGGGCTTCCTGCGTCGCCTGCACCGGGGGAAACAGCGTCAACGCCTGCGGTAAGGCCGATAGCTGATCGATGGCGACTTCGCCGTAAACCGGATTTCCCTGTTCATCGGTCGCCCGTAAATCAACGGGCTGCTCGGACATGGGGATCAGATAGGCGTCAACCTTGAGCAGATTACGTACCAAATTGATGGCTTCGAGCGGACGGACGCTCAGATGATCGAGCGCTTTTAACATCAGATTGCCCAGATTATGTCCCGCCAGTTCTCCGCTGCCGTTAAAACGGTATTCAAACATGGCGGACGCGAGGCTGGGGGCGGTAATCAACTGATTCAGGCAATTGCGGGTGTCGCCCCAGGCGATACCGCCTTCCGAGCGACGGATTCGGCCGGTTGACCCGCCGTTGTCCGTTGTCGTGACAATGCCCGTTAGCCGCGATCCCAGAAAAGGAAGGGAAGACATGACCCGGCCCAGTCCGTGTCCGCCGCCAAGGGCGACAACCCGGTCGAGGTCGGCCAACGTGCGATTGCGCATAGTAATCCTTAATAACTGAAATAGCTGAATAAATATGACGATGGAAGGGGAAAGTGCCCCGCTGTCGGTAAGGTAGCCGATTTTTGTCAAAAAGGCGAAAAATCCTCTCTCTGGTGTGACCTGGAACAATTTATTCTGTTGATTTTAAAGTAAGCTTATCCAATATAACATATTGAAAATTCGTTATATATTTATTTATATATCGACTTTTTAAGTGACTGTCGGCTCGGGTTGGCGGTAGACTGAGCCGTGAAAATCACGGTTTCCGTTCCGCACGATCTGGCGTGTTCGCCGTTGTGCCGCCGGGAACCAAACTCCTAGCCCTGGCGCCTAAGTGATGCATCGACAACGCATGATAAGGCGCCCCGGCCGTGGCCGTAATGGTCACCAGGGTGCGAGGTAGAAATGCCTGCATCTCCCGTATTTGGAAAGGTGTTTATAGTGAGTCAACTGACTGATGCGTTTGCGCGCAAGTTCTACTATTTGCGTCTGTCGATCACCGACGTCTGCAATTTTCGTTGCACCTACTGTTTGCCGGATGGCTATAAGCCGAATGGCAACACTCCCCGTCATTTTTTATCCCTCGATGAAATCCGCCGCGTCAGCCGTGCGTTTGCGGAGCTGGGAACGGAGAAAGTCCGCCTTACCGGGGGAGAGCCGTCTCTGCGCCGGGATTTTGTCGACATCATCGCGGCGATCCGTGAAAACCCGGCGATCCGTACACTGGCGGTGACCACCAACGGCTATCGTCTGGCGCGCGACGTCGCCACGTGGCGTGAGGCGGGGCTGACGGCGCTGAACGTCAGCGTGGACAGCCTCGATGCCCGCCAGTTTCACGCCATTACCGGGCAGGATAAATTCCGTCAGGTGATGGACGGCATTGATGCGGCCTTTGCGTGCGGTTTTGCCAGGGTGAAGGTGAATACCGTACTGATGCGCAATGTCAATGATGCGAGTCTGCAAACCTTCCTGGACTGGATCAAAGCGCGTCCGATTCAGTTGCGTTTCATTGAACTGATGGAAACCGGTGAAGGCGGTGCGTTGTTCCAGAAGCATCATGTTTCCGGCGAGGCGATCCGCAAACGTCTGTTGCTACAGGGCTGGGAACACCAGGCGCGCGGTCGCAGCGACGGGCCGGCGCTGGTGTTCCGGCATGCGGACTATCTGGGTGAGATTGGGCTGATCATGCCTTACGCGAAGGATTTCTGCCTGAGTTGTAATCGTCTGCGTGTCTCTGCCGTCGGTAATCTGCATCTTTGCCTGTTTGGAGAGCAAGGTATTCCGTTGCGTGACCTGATGGCGGACGATCGGCAACGGGAAGCACTGAAAATGCGTATTTCCGGTGGTTTATCCGCCAAAAAACAGACCCACTTTCTGCATCAGGGCAACAGCGGCATTACGCAGAATCTGTCGTTTATTGGCGGCTAAGCCCCCCTTAACGTCTCTTCGTCAGGAGTTTGGTATGAGCAAAGTCAGCAGCGAATTTATTCCTCTCAATATTGCAGTGCTCACGGTGTCCGCGCGACGTACGGCGGCCGATGATACGTCTGGCGACTATCTGCGTGAGGCCGCGCAGTCCGCCGGACACCGGATTATTGCCGGCAGTATCGTCAAAGAGAATCTGTATCAGATCAGAGCGCAGGTTTCGCACTGGATCGCCAGTGACGATGTGCAGGTCATTCTGATTAATGGCGGAACCGGGTTCACCGAGGGCGATCGAGTGCCGGAAGCGATCCGTGTGTTGTTCGATCGTGAAATCGAGGGGTTTGGCGAATTGTTTCGTATGGTGTCCTACGAAGATATCGGCACCGCCACAATACAGTCGCGGGCGACGGCGGGGGTGGCCAATCAGACGGTCATTTTTGCGATGCCGGGCTCGACCCGCGCCTGCCGCTCCGCTTGGGAACGCATTATTCAGACACAGTTGGATGCGCGCCACAAGCCCTGTAATTTTTATCCCCACCTGAAAAAGTAACCTTATATATGTCACAACTGACTCATATTAACGCTGCCGGTGAAGCCTCTATGGTGGATGTCTCCGCCAAAGCGGAGACCGTGCGTGAAGCGCGCGCGGAAGCCTTTGTCGAAATGTCCCCGCAGACGCTGACGATGATTATCGATGGCAGCCACCACAAAGGCGACGTGTTCGCCACCGCGCGTATTGCCGGTATTCAGGCGGCGAAGCGTACCTGGGAGTTGATCCCGCTTTGCCACCCTTTGCTGTTGAGTAAAGTAGCGGTAGAGCTTGAAGCACAGCCTGAACATGGTCGTGTGCGCATCGAATCGCTGTGCCGCCTCACCGGTAAAACCGGCGTGGAGATGGAAGCGCTGACGGCGGCATCGGTAGCGGCGCTGACGATTTATGACATGTGCAAAGCCGTACAGAAAGATATGGTGATTGGTCCGGTGCGCCTGTTGGCGAAAAGCGGTGGAAAATCCGGCGATTTCCGGGCGGAGGCATCATGATTAACGTGCTGTTTTTTGCTCAGGTGAGGGAGTTGACCGAAACGGATAGCCTTACCTTGCCCGCCGACTATGCCACGGTCGACGCATTGCGGCAGGGACTTTGTCAACGAGGCGCGCGCTGGGCGCTGGCGCTCTCTTCCGGCAGGCTGCTGGCGGCGGTGAATCAATCGCTGGTGGAGATGCAGCATCCGCTACAGGACGGCGACGAAGTGGCCTTTTTTCCACCAGTAACCGGAGGATGAAAATGGCGCAAACCCGGATTCGCATCGGCGAAGAACCTTTTAACGTCGGTGATGAGTATCAATGGCTGGCGCAGTGCGATGAAGACGGCGCGGTCGTCACCTTTACCGGTAGAGTGCGTAACCACAACCTGGCGGTCAACGTCAGCGCGTTGACGCTGGAGCACTACCCCGGCATGACGGAAAAAGCGCTGGCGGAGATTGTTGAACTGGCCCGCGCGCGCTGGGATCTTCCCCGCGTTAGCGTTATCCATCGGGTCGGCGCCCTCTATCCGGGCGATGAAATTGTATTTGTCGGCGTCAGCGCCGCTCACCGCAGCGCCGCGTTTGACGCCGCGCAGTTTATTATGGATTATCTGAAAACCCGCGCGCCGTTCTGGAAACGTGAAGCAACGCCTCAGGGTGAGCGCTGGGTTGACTCCCGCGATAGCGACAAACAAGCGGCGGCGCGCTGGTAGCGGGCGGTTTCGGCTGAACTGACATTTATGTGTTACCATAAAAACAGGTGAGACGTAGATGTCTCTTACGTAACAACTCAATGCAAAGGTAAGGTCATGGATAGGTATCCACGCTCGAGTGATTCTCTAGTTGAACGCGCACAGTCCGGCCTTCAGGCTTATATGGCGCAAGTCTATGGTTGGATGACCTGCGGGTTGCTGCTGACGGCGTTCGTTTCCTGGTATACCGCTCATACTCCGGCGGTGCTGAATTTTATTTTCTCCAGTCAGATCACGTTCTTTGGTCTGATTATTGCCCAACTGGGGCTGGTGTTTGTGATTTCCGGTATGGTGCAGCGATTGAGCGGCGGGGTGGCAACCAGCCTGTTTATGCTCTACTCCGCGTTGACCGGGCTGACGATTTCAAGCATTTTCATCATGTATTCCGGGGCATCCATCGCCAGTACCTTTGTGATTACCGCCGGGATGTTCGGTGCGATGAGCCTGTATGGTTACACCACCAAACGCGATCTGAGCGGTTGGGGCAGTATGCTGTTCATGGCGCTAATCGGCATTGTGCTGGCCTCGTTGGTGAACCTGTGGCTGAAAAGCGAGGCGCTGATGTGGGCGGTGACCTATATCGGCGTGGTGGTATTTGTGGGATTAACCGCCTATGACACGCAGAAACTGAAACGCATCGGTGAAGAATTGTCCGTGGATGACAAGGATAATTTTCGCAAATACTCGATCGTCGGCGCGCTGACGCTCTACCTGGACTTCATCAACCTGTTCCTGATGCTGTTGCGTATTTTCGGCAACCGACGCTAAGTTTTCTTTCGGTATTCCTTTTCAAAGGCGCGGATTCCGCGTCTTTGTTTTGCTCCTCATTCACGCAATATTGCGCCGCATTAAATGGCATAAACCGCGCTGCCGGTGACGGCGCGGCCTGAGTCCTTAGCGGGCGATAAGTCTGATGGATGTCGTCCGCAATCCAGTTGGCGACCGCCAGATAAAGCCCTTTCTTCGACTGGAAGTGATAGGCAATAGCGGCGATGTTTTGCCCGGCGCGATTGGCGATTTCATGCGTCGTTGCCGCTTGCGGGACGTATTCGCCAAAAACGTCCAACGCGGCACTGACGAGTTGCCGCCGGGTTTGATTGCAGCGGCTGGAAAACGCGGGTTTTAAAGTCATAGGTCTATTTAACTTTATTAATCAATTAGTTGATTAATATTAGGCGAATTTTGAGGGTTTTTATCGATGTTGATCACAAATAAAGTCTTCAGACGTCCTGGCGATTGAAATAATAAATCTGGTGATGCATAGATAAAAATCTCTTAACGTTCAGAATCTCTGCTACAATCGTCGGCAGTTACGCACCGTAGTTGTGCTCGTTCATCGTGGCTATTGCTTATGTCATTATTATTGCGTTATTGGTGACCCGGCAAACACGTCTTATCATCCCCCTGAAAACTACACCGGTTGTTATCCGGTCAGGGCGGATCTGGAGTTGTTTTCTATTATGTCATTTGATTCTCTCGGCCTGAGCGCCGACATCTTGCGCGCTGTTGAAGAACAGGGCTACCGTGAGCCTACGCCTGTACAACGTCAGGCGATTCCTGTGGTGCTGGACGGCCGTGACCTGATGGCCAGCGCGCAAACCGGCACCGGCAAAACGGCCGGCTTCACGTTGCCTTTGTTGCAATTGCTGAGCAGCCGCGAGCCGCAGACGAAAGGCCGCCGTCCGGTACGGGCGTTGATCCTGACCCCAACCCGTGAGCTGGCCGCACAGATTGATGAAAACGTGCGTGCCTACAGCAAATACCTGCGGTTACGTTCGCTGGTGGTGTTTGGCGGCGTCAGCATTAATCCGCAGATGATAAAGTTGCGCGGCGGTGTGGATATTCTGGTGGCGACGCCGGGCCGTCTGCTTGATCTGGAGCATCAGAACGCGGTTGATCTGTCTCAGGTTGAAATTCTGGTGCTGGATGAAGCGGATCGCATGCTCGATATGGGCTTCATTCACGATATCCGCCGGGTTCTGGCCAAGCTGCCGGCGAAACGTCAGAACCTGTTGTTCTCGGCGACCTTTTCCGATGAGATTAAAACGCTGGCGAACAAACTACTGACCAATCCGGCCTCGGTTGAAGTGGTGCGCCGCAACACCCCGTCGGAACTGGTTACGCAGCATGTACATTTTGTGGATAAGCGCCGTAAGCGCGAACTGTTGTCTCAGTTGATTGGCGAGAATAACTGGCAGCAGGTGCTGGTATTTACCCGAACCAAACACGGCGCCAACCACCTGGCCGAACTGCTGGAAAAAGACGGCATCACCGCGGCGGCGATCCACGGCAATAAAAGTCAGGGAGCGCGTACCCGAGCGTTGGCGAATTTTAAAGATGGCGGCATTCGCGTATTGGTGGCGACAGATATCGCCGCTCGCGGTCTGGATATCGATCAACTGCCGCATGTGGTCAACTATGAGCTGCCGAACGTGCCGGAAGACTACGTTCATCGCATCGGCCGCACCGGTCGGGCGGAAGCGACCGGCGAAGCCCTGTCGCTGGTGTGTGTGGACGAGCATAAACTGCTGCGTGACATCGAACGTCTGCTGAAGCGTGAAATTCCGCGCATTGCGGTGCCGGGCTATGAGCCTGACCCGTCGGTTAAAGCCGAGCCGATCGTTAATGGTCGTCAGGGCAATCGCGGCGGCGGCCGTTCCGGTGCGCCACGCGCGCAATCCGACCGAGGGAACGGCGATCGCAAACCCGCCGACGGCGCTCGTCAGCCGCATAAACCGGCAGGCAATGGCGAAGGTCCGTGGAGCGCCAACGACGGTCAACGCCGTTCGCCGCGTCCCAAAAACCGCGGCAAGCCCGCTGCGCGCTAATCTTAGTTTAAAGGAGCCGTTAAGTTCGGCTCCTTTTTTTCATTTATCTTGCCTTACCGATTATTTCGCCTGCGCGGTCTGTGCCGCCTGACGGCGCGGACGGTAGAACATCACGGCGTTGCCCACCAGGATCATCAGCAAACCAAAGATGGCGTTTGCCTGCCAGCGGTAGTCCTCAAACAGGGTGGAAATGGATAGCGCAATCAGCGGAAACAGCAGGGTTGCGTAGGCCGCCTGACTCGCCCCGATACGTCCCACCAAGATGAAATAGGCGCCGAAAGCAATCACCGAGCCAAATACCGCCAGATAGAACAGCGAGCCCAGGTAACGCGCCGTCAACGCCAGCGTAAAATCATAGCCCTGAAACAGACTGAATAAACCCATCCACAACGCGCCGTAGAACATTCCCCAACCGTTGGTGGTCATCACGTCGCGTCCCTGCCGCTGGTGTCGGGTGCTGATCATATTGCCAAGCGAGAAACAGTAAGTACCCAGCAAGCTCAGCCCCACACCCCACAGAAAATACGGGTGGGTCTCCAGACTCATCAGGTCATGCCAAAACAGCGCCACAATACCGATGAATCCAAGCGGCGCCGCGATAACGACATTGCGCGTCAGACGCTGACCGAAGAATAGCCGGCTGTTGAAGGCATTGAACAGCACCGCCATGGAAAAAATGACGGATTCCAGGCCGCTCGAAATCCAGGCGATAGCATGGTAAAAACAGAGAAAGTTGATGCCGAAAACACACAATCCCTGGATCATGCACAGCAGGTGCGCCCGTGTGGATAGGGGACGAAGGCGGCGGGTGAGCGCCAGGAACGCCAGCAAAATGGCGGAAGCGAACAGGAAACGCCAAAAAATAGACACTTCCACGGCAACCGTGCCCTGTTGCAGACTGATGGCGATCCAGGTGGTGCCCCAAATCAGCACCACGGAAAGATAGAGTAAAATATTCATAGCAGACTCTCGTGATTATCCTGTCCGGCAGTATGATATTTTTGCCCCGATGTTGGCTTTCAGCGAGTTGCGCTCAATAGCATAATCTTGCGGTTTATTGGAAGGAGACGTTAATGCACCGGTATAAAGTGTTCGATACACTGCAACATCATAAAGCTCAATTGCGTGATACCGTTGAACTGGCGTCTGGCGTGCGGTTGGCTTCATGGTTCAATCGCCACGACCGTGTGACTGTGGAAAATAGCGATCACCATACCCTTAGCCTGTATATTGCCGACGGCTATGAGAGCTACCATAAAACGCCGGATGGTTGGCGCAACGGCGGCGGACCGGATCGTTTCTGCCTGATGCCGAAAGAGAGCGTATCAACCTGGGATATTCGCGGCGATCTCTCTTTTGTGCACCTCTACTGTGATGATAACCACCTGCGTCGTCTGGCTGAACAAACCTGGGATCGCAGTCCCGCATCGATTCGTACCGAAGAGCGGATTTTCTGCGACGATGCGCAAATCACCACCCTTTACCGGCAGTTTTTACTGAACAATCGCTGGTCCGATCCGGCTAACCAACTGGTGCTGTCCAGCGCGGCGACGCTGCTGATGATCCACACCCTGCGCGAGTACACCCAACTGCAATGGTCGCTGCCGGACGTGCGCGGCGGTCTGGCCCCGGCGGTGCGGCGAAGAGTAAAAGAGATGATCGAAAGTCGCATCGGCGAAGCGCTGACGCTGGCGGATCTGGCGATGGAAGCCGGTTTGAGCGAGTTTCACTTTGCCCGCATGTTCCGGCAAAGCGAGGGTATGGCGCCGCACCAGTATGTGCTGAAACGGCGGCTGGCGCGCGCCGAAGACATGCTGCGCCACTGCACCCTGTCGATCACCGCGATTGCGCTGGCCTGTGGATTCAGCTCCGCCAGCCACCTCAGCCATCGGTTCAAAAGCGAGCGCGGCATCACGCCATCCACATTGCGAAAGACGGCTTCGCGTTGAGAGTGCGCCGGCGGCAAGCGATTGACTTTCCGGGTTGACAGATTGTTATCCTCTACCAACACTTATTTGAACCTGCCTTCAGGTGATGCCTGGAAAATTAATGATTTTTATGATCGTTGGGGGTGAAAAATGAGTGGAAAGTACGAAATCTTCAATGGGAAAAACGGCGAATTTTATTTCCGCCTTAAGGCGGGAAATGGTGAACCTATTCTTGTTAGTGAAGGCTATACCAGCAAAAGTAGTGCGAAAAACGGGGTTGCGTCGGTAAAAGAAAATTCACCGCACGATAGCCGGTATACGCGTTTAACCGCAAAAGACGGTTTGTTCTACTTCACACTGAAAGCGGCCAATCATCAGGTGATTGGTCATAGCGAAACCTATCGTTCCGCTCGGTCGCGCGATAATGGCATTGAGTCGGTGAAAAAGAATGGCCCGGCTGCGCCAACCGTCGATTTGACCTAACAACACTACCCAATACATTGGCAGGGTAATATCTTACCCAGCGGACTGTCAGCTTATTTGGCCTCATCGCCGTAATACAGTTTGCCGATGCGGATAATATCCCGCCCTTGAGATTTTCGGTGTTTATTGCTGTCGCGCAGTGAATAGATACAGCCGCAATACTCTTGCTGATAGAAATGTTCACGCTTGCTGATTTCTATCATCCGCGCCGATCCCCCCCCTTTGCGCCAGTTATAATCCCAGTAGGCGACGCCCGGATATTTTTTTGCCGCGTTGTGCCCGCAGTCGTTAATCTGCTGCATGTTTTTCCAGCGTGAAATGCCCAGCGAACTGGATATGACGCTGAAGCCGTTTTCCGCGGCGTACAACGCTGTGCGTTCAAATCGCATCTCGAAACACATGGTGCAGCGAATACCGCGTTCCGGTTCCCACTCCATGCCTTTCGCCCTTTCAAACCAATTGTCCGTATCGTAATCGGCGTCGATGAACGGCACGTTGTTTTTTTCGGCGAAGCGAATGTTTTCTTCTTTACGAATCAGGTATTCGCGCTGTGGATGAATGTTCGGATTATAAAAGAAAATGGTGTAATCAATGCCGGATGCGGTAATGGCTTCCATGACTTCACCTGAACAGGGGGCGCAGCAGGAGTGCAATAGCAGTTTATCTGCGTTGTCAGGGAGTGAAAGCCGGGGGCGGTGAAAATCTGCGGTTTTGATATTCGACATAATGTTGTGTATTTCGCCAAAAATAGGGGGGGGTAACAAATCAGTTACGAATTATTGACGATATGCCACGCTGTGGCAACCTGGTTAACATTCATACGCGTTATGTTTCTCGTTGCGCTATCCTTGCGTTGAACAGTACTATTGCCTGCTTTTATTGACCGCCTGTATTTTATATAGCGTTGATTTTATCCATGGTGTTTGTCGCTGAGTAGTGTTATGCGTGTTCTGCTTGCCCCGATGGAAGGTGTTCTCGACGCGTTAGTGCGGGAATTGCTGACCGAAGTTAATGATTATGATTTGTGCATCACCGAATTCTTGCGGGTGGTGGATCAGCGCCTGCCGGTTAAATCGTTCTATCGCCTTTGCCCTGAACTGCGGCATGCCAGCCGTACCCCATCGGGGACGCGGGTGCGTGTCCAACTGCTGGGACAGTATCCGGCGTGGCTGGCGGAGAATGCGGCGCGTGCCGTGGATCTGGGTTCCTACGGCGTCGACCTGAACTGTGGCTGTCCTTCAAAACTGGTGAACGGCAGCGGAGGCGGGGCGACGCTGCTCAAAGATCCCGAGCTAATTTATCAGGGCGCAAAAGCCATGCGGGAAGCGGTGCCCGCCCATCTGCCGGTAACGGTGAAAGTGCGCTTGGGCTGGGATTCCAGCGAACGCCGGTTTGAGATCGCGGATGCGGTGCAGCAGGCTGGGGCGAGCGAGTTGGCGGTGCATGGGCGTACCAAAGAAGATGGCTATAAGGCTGAATGCATTGACTGGGAGGCGATTGGTGAAATCCGCAAACGCCTGACCATTCCGGTGATTGCCAACGGGGAGATTTGGGACTGGCAAAGCGCGCAGGATTGCCTGGCGGTAACCGGCTGTGATGCGGTGATGCTTGGCCGGGGGGCGCTAAACGTGCCGAACCTGAGCCGGGTGATTAAGTACAACGAACCGCGCATGGCGTGGCCGGCGATCATGGAACTGCTGCGAAAATATGTCCGTCTGGAAAAGCAGGGCGATACCGGAATGTACCACGTGGCGCGTATCAAACAGTGGCTGGGCTATCTGCGTAAAGAATATGCCGAGGCCGGCGCGCTGTTCAGTGATATTCGGGCGATGAAAACCTCTGCCGATATCGCGCGGGCGATCGACGCCGTGGTGCATTAGCCCGCATTGGCTACCGAGTGGGTTCCCTGGGGATATCGCCCGATGCGGTCATCATTAAACTGCTTGCTCTCCCGATAGGCGATAACGCTTTGTTCGCCGCCGCCGTGAAGAACTAGCGATTTCCCTCGTCTTAGCTACTATTAACCGCCGATGACCTATAAAAAGTCTCGGCGGTTTTTCTGTCCGGGAGGATGAGATCGGGTAGTGAATTTGGAGAGCGCCCTCGTTTAATGACTTGATAAAGCGTTGTTATCAGGCGTGGGCGTTCAAGGGAACTGTCAGGCAGTCAAGTAAGGAGAAAGCACATGGTTGAACATTTCACCGGGAAATATGAGGTTGAGCTAAAATTCCGTATCCAGGATATTGTGGTTTTCCGCGAAACGCTTTTTAGCCTTCATCCTGAAGCATTCGTTTTTGAAAATAAAGAGCATGATGTTTACTACGATGACGATCAATGTCGTTTACAACAGCAAAACATCAGCATGTTGCTGCGGGGCATGGAGCCGTCAGGCATCAAGCTGTGGATTGTCAAAGGCCCGGAGGCGGGGCGCTGTGAAGCCGTCAATGTCGAGTTGTTCGAGAAGGCGGATAGCATGCTGAATACGTTGGGGTATAAACCGCTTTACCAAATCAATAAAACGCGCAGTGTCTATTTTATGAATATTTTTCATATTACCCTGGATTTTATCGAGTCGCTCGGTCACTTTGTCGAAATATCCGTGATGACGGATGATGAGACGCAATTGGCTTCATTGCGGGATAAATGTATCGAATGCGCATTGCGGCTTGGTTTATCGATGGATAATATTGAAAACCGCTCTTATCGGGAATTACTGGGTTTTTAATTGGTTGTCATATCGAAATGAATTGGTATGACCGCGATGTGTTTTTTATGTTGATTGGATGTTGAATTAATGCGAATTATAGATGTGCTACGGGTAAGTCTCTGTTGGGTTGATGCCCTAAGTTGACGGAGGAATGTATGTTAAGGAAATACACTCCTCCGATTCTTGTCTTAATTTTCCCCGTTCTTTTTTAACCGGCCGCCATTTTCCCGCCTTGTGACATGGATAAAAGATAAATTTATAATTATATGATCGAGTTAAAATTTTCGTAGGGAAATTAGAGTAGGATTTGTCTCGGCATAGTTTTCTTCGTGGTTACGGAAAAATTAATTTTTTGCGGTTTGGATTAAATTTGTACCGGATAAAACCGGGTTCGGCTAATAACCCTCGGCGTTGGGGATTTCATTGAAATGAACGAGCTTTTGAATGTAAAAAATGGGTAATGATGATGGTCATTTCGATTATTTGTATCCCTGATTAAAGATAACAAAATATAGGTTCATATAATATGAAGAAGAACATTCTAATATTGAGTGCACTGGCATTGACCTTTTCCTTTGTTGTTTACGGTGAAACCACGGATATAGTGATTATTGGCGCGGGTGGCGCGGGGATGTCCGCCGCCATCGAAGCGCATAATCAAGGCGCAAAAGTCATTTTGCTGGAAAAAATGCCTTTTGCCGGAGGGAATACCGCCCGGGCGGAAGCCGGGTTGAACGCGGCGGGAACCGAGTTGCAAAAATCCCGAGGTATCACGGATTCCCCGGAAATGTTTTATGAGGACACCATGAAAGGCGGCCGGAACATTAATAACCCGGAGGTGGTGAAAACGCTCACTGAACACGCCAAAGACTCCGTGATTTTCCTGAAGGAAAATGGGGCGGATTTATCCGATCTGACCCGGACCGGCGGATCGCGCGTCGACCGTACTCACCGTCCGGCAGGCGGTGTGGCAGCCGGCAGCTTCATCGCCACCGCGCTGATCAAAAAAGTTAAGGCGCTGGATATCGATCTGCGAACCAATACGTCGGCAACCGATATCCTTCAAAATGACAAAGGGCAAGTGACAGGGGTAATAGCCAAAGGGAAAGACGGTAAGGCATTCACCATCGACGCCAAAAAGGTGATGATCACCAGCGGCGGCTTTGGGGCCAATTTCGACATGATCAAACAGTATGATCCCAAACTGGTCGGCTTCAAAACCACCAACGCGCCCGGCTCGTTGGGCGAGGGCATCAAAATGGCGACGAAGCTGAAAGCCAAACTGGTAGATATGGAGTACATTCAGATTCACCCGTCAACCGTACCGGGTAAAGGCATTCTGATTACGGAAGCGGTGCGCGGTGATGGCGCGATCATGATCAATGAAAACGGCAAGCGTTTTGTCAACGAACTGCTGACCAGGGATGTGGTGTCGCAAAGTATTCTAAAACAGCCGGGCGCACATGCTTATCTGGTTTTCAACGATGAACTGGTGAATCAGAATCAGGCAACGAAATCCTACTTTAAGCAAAAGCTGGTTGCGGAAGGTGATACGCCCGACGCGCTGGCCAAAGCGATTGACGTGGATGGCAACCAACTGACACAGACCATCAACACCTACAGTGCCGCGGTTAAGGCGAAAAAAGACAGTGAATTTGGTCGCGACAGCATGAAGCTCGCGCTGGATAGTGGTAAATACTATGCCATTGAAATCACACCTGGTATCCATCACACGATGGGCGGCATTGCGATCAACGACAAAGCGCAGGTGCTGGATGTGAACGGCAAGGTTATTCCCAACCTGTTTGCCGCGGGTGAAGCGGCAGGGGGCGTCCACGGCGCCAATCGGTTGGGGGGCAACTCGCTGGCGGATATTGTGACTTATGGCCGTATCGGTGCGGCTGAGGCGGTCAAAGAGATCAAAGCGGGGCAATAACCCTTGCTTATCCCTCTTTATGCTTAATCGCTTTCGAGTTGCAGGGCGCCGCCGCGCGGCAGTCGATCACGGCGGCGCCGTCAATCATCATCAACGCTGCCAACAGGGCCAGCGACGTTATTTTTATGGGAAAATTATGAAGAAATTGATTCCGGCCATGCTGACCGCTTTGACGCTTTCATTCTCGCTGTCTGCGCACAGCAGCGCTACCGCGCCGTATAAAGATGGCACCTATACCGGCAAGGGGCAGGGAAAAGAGGGGGAAATTGAGGTCAGCGTCAGTATCAAAGACGGTCAAATAGTCAATGCAGAGGTGGTGAAACACGAAGACACCGAAGCGCTGATGATGGGGGTGGTGGATAACGTTGTCCCAGAACTGATTGAAAAGCAGGATATCAATGACGTGGACGCGGTGACGGGCGCGACAATGTCGAGCGACGGCGTGATTAATGCGATTAAGCAGGCGCTCGAACAAGCGAAAAACTGATGTAGCATGTTTGATGGCAACAAAAATGGGCGCAGGGTGTGACTGCCTTATAGGGAGACGCGCAGCATGTTCTCCTGACGCCTTCATTTTACTTTGCCTGTGCGCATTGTTAAATACGGTGTCCGGTCACCGTCAGGTTATTTCCCCTAGCGGCAGATTAAAGGCTGAAAACCAAAGAGACACCCTGCGCATAATCATTGAATAAATAACCTATGCCCATGCGGATTTTATTTCCTTTCAAAAACGGATCGGTGGGGATCTCGATCGCCATTTGCGTTTCATTGACAAATCCAAATCCGAGATCGCGATAGTCTGAACCATTAAATCCGCCAAACTTATTCGACACTACAAAATTGATGCGCCGGTTGAACGTATGAAAGAGATCAGTAAAGGTATAGTCTGTTTTGATAGAGTAGCTGCCGGAATTATCAGAAATTTTAAGACCGTTGTTGTGATTATTAAAGCTTGAAACATGCGTGAATGAGAGATTGGTCATTAGGTCGAACACATTGCCTGAATTGAGTATATTTTTATATTCAATGCCAATTGATGGAGAAACAGTGTACGCGTCGATTTCCCAATCTAATAATTTTGCCTCTTTTAACGCGTTATGGATCTCGTTGTCGCCTGAATACAGCGAATTATCAATTAACCGTGAATAGCCGACGCCAAGCTTGCCAACCAAATTAAACCGTTCTTGAATCCGGTATTTGAATGATGGCCCGGAAACAATGGAAAACGCGCGCCAGCGAGGTGTGAACAGACTTTCATCTACAGGGATGGCATCGCCTTTCACCTCCAAAAAACCGGCTTTTATAAACCAGGCCACAGAGCTATCCGTAGCGAGTGGATAATAGTCGGTAGTGTATGGGATCGCGATTTTCGAATAGTTAAATCCATCATCCACACGTAATTTAGAGCTACTTACGTCATCAACGGAGGATAAATCAAGAAGTTTGGCATAAGAACTTCTCATGTCGTCATCGTCATCATCATTATTTTCAGCAGCAACAGCAGGCGCGGATAACAAAACCAACATACTGAAAATAAGTAATTTTCTCGCCATTCTTCGTCCACAAACGCCCAAACTCATAGACCATCACATTTTCAATATACTTAATCATAAATTAAGTATATGCAGCGTTCCGCAAAGTTGCTCTGTTCTTTTTGCTAAACTGCATCACAATCACGCTGTGTGGAAACCGCGTGGGCTGCTTGATTTTATAAGGAATAAAAAACGGCCACCCTGGACTTTTTAACCTATCCAGAGAGCTGGTTTACCCCGTCGCTGTTGGTGCTGTCAGGGTAAACGGGTGAATGGAGGGCACAGCCAGTAAAAAAGAGAGCTTCATCCCGCCATCGTCAGCTATCCAGCAAACGGTAGCGCAGCGCACGCACCACCTGAACGTGGTTGCTGCGCCAAGTTTACCGGCCGCTGTCTCAGCCTGAGTTGGGACATCCTCGTGGCGGGGAAATACGGTATTTCGGTAATGAACGGGACTAATGATATTTTGATCACGACCAGAAAACCACGTTCGTGCCGGGTCATGACGCCAACATCTGCATGACCAACGACCGGAATGACAAGGTGAAGTGTTGGCGGCCGTTGAGCGTATGCGTCGTTTTATTTAGCAGGAAAATACGGTAAGACTCATTAAACTTTGTCACAAAGCTATTTTGCCGGAAGGGTGCGCAGCAGGGATCGGTCAATTATAATGCGGCGCACGCGCTCCTTTTATTTAACAGACTACCATTTGATTTATTGAATAATGAACAAAAAATTGACTCTTCCTTTACTGGGCCTGCTGTTGCTGTCAACGCATGCGCTGGCCGCATCTTCTGTCATCGTGAAAGACTCCGCCCCATCCGCGGCGATCGCTCATCAGGAAATTGCGTCCGGTAGTGCGATGGTGGTGGATCTGCGTGATAACCGCATCTTGTATTCAACCAATCCAGACGTGGTGGTGCCGATCGCCTCGGTGACCAAACTGATGACGGCAATGGTCGTGCTGGATGCGAACCAGCCATTGGATGAGGCGATTACCATTGATATCCGCCACACCAAAGAAATGCAGGGCGTTTATTCGCGCGTGCGCTTAAACAGTGAAATCAGCCGCCGTGATATGTTGCTGCTGGCGCTGATGTCCTCGGAAAACCGTTCGGCCGCCAGCCTCGCGCATCATTATCCCGGCGGCTATCAGGCTTTTATCAATGCGATGAATGCCAAAGCCCGATCGCTGGGGATGCTGCACACGCGTTACGTCGAACCGACCGGACTGTCGATCAACAATGTATCTACCGCCCGCGATCTCACCAAACTGCTGATAGCCAGCAAGCAGTATCCGTTACTCAGCCAGCTCAGCACCATGCGTGAGAAAACGGCGACCTTTTCGCACCCCGCGTACAGTTTACCGTTCAGAAATACCAATCATCTGGTTTATAAGCCTGACTGGGATATTGAATTAACCAAAACCGGTTTCACTAATCAGGCCGGACACTGCCTGGTGATGCGTACCGTTATCAATCAGCGCCCGGTGGCATTGGTTGTGCTGGATGCCTTTGGCAAGTACACCCATTTTGCCGATGCCAATCGCCTGCGTAACTGGCTGGAAAGCGGCAAAATCACGGCGGTTCCCGCCGTGGCGCTGAGCTATAAAAAACAGAAAGCGCTGTCGTCACGCCAGCCGCAA
This sequence comes from Brenneria rubrifaciens, assembly GCF_005484945.1. Taxonomy (NCBI): domain Bacteria; kingdom Pseudomonadati; phylum Pseudomonadota; class Gammaproteobacteria; order Enterobacterales; family Pectobacteriaceae; genus Brenneria; species Brenneria rubrifaciens. Next base: position 2,311,878 of record NZ_CP034035.1, on the reverse strand, counting down.
AGTATGGCCAGTTTGGATTCGGAGTAAGCGGACCGCTTTTGCGCACGAAATTATACTGAACTTATCTGCACTGTTTTCAATAACTATTTAAGTTAAAACGGGGCGAAGCTGAAGCGGACTTGGTCTTTTACGCTTTCGCCCGCAGGTCTTCGATAATTTCTCCCGCGCTGGCGATATCTTCTTCGTGCGAAGGTTCACGCCAGGTTTCCGCCAGCGCGTCCTTCAACCAGATCTGCATGGCAGGCTGTGACAGCAGATGTTCACTGTAGGCGGTCGTCGTTGGTGATACCGGCAACTGATACGTTTTGATCCGAAACACCACCGGGGAGAAAAACGCATCCACCGCCGTGAAGCTTTTCCCGGCCAAAAACGGGCCGCCAAATCGCGTTAACCCCTCCTGCCACAGCGCATCAATCCGCTGTATTTCGCTGCTCAGGGCAGGAGAGATCGCGTTTATTTTGACTGTTACGCCACAGCTCATGGCGCAATTATTCCGCAGCGCGGTAAAGCCAGAGTGCATTTCCGCTGCGGCGCAGCGAGCCCAGGCGCGAGCGTGGGGATCGGCAGGCCAGACCTGCGGATGCATTTCGGCCAGGTATTCGGATATGGCCAGTGAATCCCACACGGTGATAGCGCCGTCAATCAGGCAAGGCACTTTGCCGGTCGGTGAAAAAGCCTTGAACGCCGCCTGTGTCGCGCCGGGCGCAAACGCGACTTTTTTCTCTTCAAACGGTATAGACAGCGCCTTTAACAGCACCCATGGCCGTAGCGACCAGGACGAGTAATTTTTATTGGCGATATAAAGTTGGTACATGGTGTCTGAACTCCTTGGATGGAAGTCATCGTGTTGACGGCATATCCCCGCAATTTGCACGTTGCGGGCGCATTAATCGTATTATTCTTTCAGTTTTTATTAAATGGAACGTATGTAAATAAACTATGATTACGCGCTGTGTAGTTAAGTACGTTGGCGTTGTAGGTGAATGCCGGGTTCGGCGGCCTTCACTCTGCCAGATAGTATGGCGCAGTTGCCGACATTATTTTCAACCTGTCCTGTGCCTCAGCGACGCGTCCTGGCGCCTGGAATGATTGGGTTTGGATAAAGAATGAAATGGCTTACTTCTCTGATTTTCGCAATTGGACTTGCGTATAACCCGGCTTTCGCGCAGGAAATGACGTCTGTAACGGCATCGGTTACGTCGTCACATCAACAGCGTGACGCTTTTGTCTCTGATTTAATGAAAAAAATGACGCTGAATGAAAAAATCGGTCAGTTGCGGTTAATCAGCGTCGGGACGGATAACCCCAAAGAAGCGATTCGCGAGATGATCAGGAACGGTCAGGTCGGCGCGATTTTTAATACCGTAACGCGTCATGATATTCGCGCAATGCAGGATCAGGTGATGCAACTCAGCCGCCTGAAAATTCCCCTGTTCTTCGCTTATGACGTGGTGCATGGTCAGCGCACCATTTTCCCGATCGCGCTGGGGCTGGCTTCCAGTTGGGATATGGAGGCGATTGCCGGCAGCGCGCGCGTGGCGGCGTATGAAGCCACGGAGGACGGGCTGAATATGACCTGGGCGCCGATGGTGGATATTACCCGCGATCCGCGCTGGGGGCGGGTGTCTGAAGGTTTCGGCGAGGATACCTGGCTGACCAGCAAAATCGCGGGCGTGATGGTCAAAGCGTTTCAAGGGGATGACGTTACCGCCCGTCATTCACTGATGACCAGCGTAAAACATTATGCGCTATACGGCGCGGTGGAAGGGGGGCGAGATTACAACACGGTGGATATGAGCCCGCAGCGCATGTTTCAGGAGTATCTGCCGCCGTATAAAGCCGCGATTGATGCCGGCAGCGGCGGCGTCATGGTGGCGCTGAACGCCATCAACGGTACGCCGGCGACCTCAAATAGCTGGTTATTGAAAGATATCCTGCGCGATCAATGGCGATTTAAAGGGATCACCATTACTGATCACGGCGCGATCAAGGAGCTGATCAAACACGGCGTGGCGGCCGACGCGCGCGACGCTTCACGCTTGGCGTTGAAATCCGGCGTCGGCATGAGCATGAGCGATGAATATTTCATCCGCTACCTGCCGGGGCTGGTGAAAAGCGGCGCGGTGACGGAGCGGGAGATCGATGAGGCCTGCCGTCAGGTGCTGAATGTGAAGTACGACATGGGGTTGTTTGCCGATCCTTACCGCCACCTGGGACCGGCGGGTTCCGATCCGGCGGATACCAACGCGGAAAGTCGTTTACACCGTCTGGAAGCCCGTGAGATGGCGCGAAAAAGTCTGGTGTTGCTGAAAAACCGGCTGCAAACGCTGCCGTTGAAAAAACAGGGCGTTATTGCCGTCGTCGGGCCGCTGGCCGACAGCCAGCGTGACACCATGGGCAGTTGGTCGGCGGCAGGCGTGACCAAACAAACCATCACCGTCTATCAGGGCATGAAGAATGCCGTTGGCGACAAGGCCGCCATTCTGTATGCCAAAGGCGCCAACGTCAGTAACCATCAGGGAATTATCGATTTCCTGAACCAATACGAAGAGGCGGTGCAGATGGATAAGCGCCCTCCCCAGGTGATGATTGACGAAGCGGTTCAGACGGCGAAAAAAGCCGATGTCGTGGTGGCGGTGGTGGGGGAAGCGGCAGGTATGGCGCATGAAGCCTCCAGCCGTTCCAATATCGATCTGCCGCAAAGCCAGCGTGATCTGATCGCGGCGCTGAAGGCCACGGGCAAACCGCTGGTTCTGGTATTGATGAACGGCCGTCCGCTGGCGCTGGTGCGTGAAAATCAACAGGCGGATGCGTTGCTGGAAACCTGGTTCAGCGGCACCGAAGGGGGCAATGCGATTGCGGATGTGCTGTTCGGCGACTATAACCCTTCCGGCAAGCTGCCGATGTCTTTCCCCCGTTCTGTCGGTCAAATACCGATCTATTACAATCATTTACCCTCAGGACGACCGTATACGCCGGAAAACCCCGGCAAATACACCTCCCACTATTACGATGAGGCTAATGGACCGCTCTATCCATTTGGGTATGGCCTGAGCTACACCACATTCAGCGTTTCGGATGTGCGTCTGTCCAGCCAGACCATGAAGCGTGATGGTTCGCTGACGGCCAGCGTAACGGTAAAAAATACCGGCGATCGGGCAGGGGAAACTGTGGTACAGATATATCTGCATGATGTGGTGGCGTCTGTCAGCCGTCCGGTGAAAGAACTGCGCGGCTTCCAGAAAGTCATGCTGCAACCGGGCGAGTCCCGCACGATTCGTTTCCCCATCGATCAGGAGGCGCTGAAGTTCTACAATGCCCGCATGCAGCAGGTGGTTGAGCCGGGTACATTCGATGTGTTTATCGGTTTGGATTCGCAACGTGTGAAGAGCCAGCGTTTCACGCTGCTGTAATCAACGTCCAGCGACCGCAGGTCAAGACCTGCGGCCACACCGGTGACAATGTCGTAGATGACTCGCTCCATCTATTTTGATCGCACGCGATGGGTTTGTTATCAAACATGGGTGTGTTATACCGTGTGGAACCTTACAGAGAAGGGAGAGCGGTATGCCGTTGACGGAAGTGATTCTGGTTAATGAAAACGATCAGCCAACCGGCGTGATGGAAAAGCAGGAAGCGCACGAGAAGGGGTTATTACATCGTGCCATCACCGTTTATGTGTTCAATTCCCGCCAGCAATTGCTGCTTCAGCAACGGGCGGTTGATAAATATCATAGCGGGGGGTTGTGGAGTAATACCTGTTGCAGCCATCCCGCACCGGGAGAAAAGACTTTGCAGGCAGCGCATCGCCGGCTGTATCAGGAAATGGGGATACGCTGCCCGCTGACGCCCATGTTTACGCTGACTTACCGGTTGCCGCTGAATAACGGCCTCACTGAACATGAGGTGGGGCATGTCCATTTTGGCATAACGGATGATATTCCCCAGATTAATCCTGCAGAAGCGGCGGATTATGAGTATCTGTCGCTGGAACAGATTAGACGCAGTATGGATGCGTCGCCGGAGCGTTTTACCGCCTGGTTCAGGCTGACATTTTCACGCATTCCCGCCTACTGGAAACAATTTCAGGTTGAACTCGCCCGCCGCGGATAAATGCCGATGCGGTTGCTGATGGCGCGGTGTTGTCGTCAACCGCCGTGAACAATAACAATGTAACCCACCAGCATTACGCCGCCGATCCCGCCGATGGCGCACAGAGCGAACAGCCCGATCACACCCAGTTTGCTTAAATTCATCAGGTTATCCTTTTGTAGCTTGCCACGAATTATAAAGCCTTCCGCAGTTGAAACAAGGCATGTTGCGTGATATCGGCTGACGGGCTGGTTGGTCTGTGGGACAATGTTCGCCAGATTCCATAATCACAGAGAATGCATGGCGCTGTCCCCCGCAATAAAATTGCAGATTGGTCAATGGTATAAGGCCCTGCAACAGCAGATCCCGGATTTTATTCCTCGTATTCCCCAGCGACAGATGATCGCCGAAGTCGCTAAGACGCTGGCGGGAGAATATCCGCGCCACCTGGTGATTGAAGCGCCTACCGGGGTGGGGAAGACGCTGTCCTATTTGATCCCCGGCATTGCGATCGGGCGCGCGGAGGAAAGAACGCTGGTGGTCAGCACCGCGAATGTGGCGTTGCAAGATCAGATTTTCAGTAAAGACCTGCCTTTATTGCGCAAATTTATCCCTGAACTGACCTATACCGCGGCGTTCGGCCGCGGGCGCTATGTGTGTCCGCGTAATCTGGCAAGGCTGGCGACCGATGTCGATGCGCAAGGCGATTTAACGCTGTTTCCGGGGGACGAACTGGCGCCTTCCAGCCGGGAGGAACAGGCGCAGTGTTCACGGGTTGAGAAAGCGTTGCAAAGCGGCACCTGGGACGGATTACGCGATCATTATCAGGAATCGATTAACGACAGCCTGTGGCGCAAGCTGAGCACCGATAAGGCGAACTGTCTCGCACATCACTGTCATTACTTCCGGGCGTGTCCATTTTTCGTTGCCAGGCGTGAGATTGAGCAGGCGGACGTCGTGGTGACCAACCACGCGCTGGTGATGGCGGCGATGGAAAGCGAATCGGTTCTGCCCAATCCGAAAGATCTGCTGCTGGTGCTGGATGAAGGGCACCATATTCCCGATGTCGCCCGCGATACGCTGGAGATGTCGGGCGATGTGACGCCAGAGATGATCACCGTACAGTTAGAACAACTGGTGCAGTTGATCGGGCTGTGTATGTCGCAGTTTGCGCCAAAATCGCCGCCGCGATTGGCGCACAGCGAAAGGTTGACCAGCCATTGCGAAGAACTGCGTGAGCAGGTACGGATGTTCGCGCAATGTTGCGGACAATTCTTGCCGGGCGACGGCCACGAGGCCGGGTATCGCTTTGCAATGGGGCAAATGCCGGAAGAGATGCGTGAAATCTGTGTCCGGCTGTTCAAGCTAACCGACACGCTGCGCGCGCTGACGGAGTTCATGCTCAACGATCTCAGTGAGAAAACCGCCAAGCATGATGCCGTACGTCTGCATCAGTCGCTGCTGAAAATGAGCCGGGCGCTTGGCTACCTGGAGTCGCTGACCAAGCTGTGGCGTTTGGCGGCCATGGAAAAATCCTCTAATGCGCCGGTTTCCAAATGGCTTACCCGTGATATTCGCGACAAACAGCTCCATTTGCATCTGCACTGCGCTGGTATCCGGGTGAGCGAGCAATTGGAAAAACTGCTGTGGAGCAAGGTGCCGCACGTGGTCGTCACCTCGGCGACCTTACGTTCACTGAACAGTTTTGCCCGGATACAGGAATTATCAGGTCTGAGCGAGCGCGATGGCGACCGGTTTATTTCGCTGGACTCGCCGTTTAATCACCGTGAACAAGGGCGCCTGGTGATCCCCAAAATGCGTTATGAACCGTTGATGGCGAGCGAAGCACAGCATGTCGCGGAAATGGCCGCCTTTTTCAGAGCGGAACTGAAGAAGGAGACGCATCGCGGTATGCTGATGCTGTTCGCCAGTCAGCGCGCCATGCAGCTTTTTTTGACGCAGGTGACCGATTTACGGTTGATGCTGCTGGTACAGGGAGACAAGCCGCGTTACCGACTGGTTGAACTGCATCGACAGCGCGTTGAAGCGGGAGAGTCCAGCGTGCTGATTGGGTTGCAGTCATTTGCCGAGGGGTTGGATCTGAAAGGTGAACTGTTGTCGCAGGTTCATATTCACAAAATCGCCTTTCCGCCTATCGACAGCCCGGTGATTTTGACCGAAGGCGAATGGCTCAAAAGCCTGAAACGTCATCCGTTTGTGGTACAAAGCTTACCCAGCGCGTCGTTCAGTCTGATACAGCAAGTGGGACGTTTAATCCGCAGCCATGAGTGCTTTGGCGAAATTGTGATTTACGATCGTCGTTTGGTCAGTAAAGGCTATGGCGCTCAACTGCTTGCCGCTTTACCGGTTTTTCCGATCGAAGAGCGGGAAATGCCTTGAGTAACAAGAGTAAAAAGCGCAATAAGGATTATTACATCGAGCGTAACCGGGCGGGACATTTGCCGACGTTGTCGCTGGTTGACGGTTCAAGTCATCGTCGTTCGGAAAGTGAGTGCAACGCTAGGAAATACGCTACACAAAGCTGGCGGAACAAGCGCGCTATGACGCCCGACGGGAACCGACCGAGACCAGACAGGGTTGGCGACAGTCGTGGTTGCGGGTATAAGCCATCAACGGCATTGCCGTTAACGGGAGGGCTGCATGGATTACACCAAGGTTATTAAAGAGGTCGGGCGTGGTAAAAACCATGCCCGCGATCTGGATCTGGCCACCGCCTATGCGCTTTACTGCCGGATACTGCGCGGTGAAGTCCCCGAGCTTGAACTGGGGGGGTTGCTGATCGCCTTTCGCATTAAAGGCGAGTCCGAAACAGAAATGTTCGGCTTTTATCAGGCCATGAGCGAGCGGGTTCTTCATCTTCAGCCGCCGGCCAACCGCCCTCTGCCGGTGGTTATCCCCAGTTATAACGGAGCGAGAAAGCAGGCGAATCTGACGCCGCTGTTGGCGCTGTCGCTGACCAAACTGGGCTTTCCGGTGGTGATTCATGGCGTCAGTGAAGACCCGACGCGCGTGACCAGCGCTGAAATACTGCGTCATCTTGGCGTCGCGGGGGCGGAGAGTGTGGAGCAGGCGCAGCGGCGGCTTGATGACGATCAACCGGTATTCATCCCGGTTTCGCTGCTCTGTCCTGAGATTGACCGGCAATTGCAGTTACGCTGGCGCATGGGGCTGCGTAACAGCAGCCATACCCTGGCGAAAGTGGCGACGCCTTTCGCACAGGCCGATGTATTGAGGATCGCCAGCGTGTCGCACCCTGAATATATCGACCGCGTCGGGACCTTTTTCAAAGCTATTCATGGCCGCGCCTTATTGATGCACGGAACGGAAGGCGAAGCGTACGCGAACCCGCGGCGCTGCCCGGAAATTCATTTTATTCACCAACAGAAAACCCAGGTGCTGCAACTGCGGCAGGATACCCTGGTCGCGCCTGACGGCCTGCCTACGGCGAAGGACGCAGCCACCACCGCACGCTGGACGGCGCAATGTCTGGCGGGAGAAATTGCCTTACCGCACGCGATTCGTTCGCAGCTAGCCTGCTGTCTGGTGGCGGCTGGCGAAGCGCCGACAATGGAGCAGGCGGTCGCGACGATTAGAAAACGTTTGGGATAAGCGATTGAGCGTCACATACTGTGCCAATCGATCTTATTTTCCTCTTTAAAGAAGGAATATCATGCAACAGACTGAAGAGTATTTTAATGCGCTGAACCGTGATTATCTTGCCGTTCATCAGGCGAAAGAAGATCTGTTCTGGCAGCTTTATATGGGCACGGGCAATGACGAAGTGTCCGCGCAGTTTTCGACGGCGGAAAGCGCTTACAAACGTTTTATTGCTCAACCGCGGCGTTTAGTGGAATTACGCCAGCATCTATCCGCGCTGGAAGCGCATCCTGCAAGCGATAATCAGCAGGCATTGCTGCACGGTCTGCAAGGGTGGTATCGGTTTTTTGACTGCAACGTCATCGAAGACCCTCTGGCGCAAGGGTTGATGGATGACATTATCGCCGCGGAAAGCGCGCTGTATGAGAAACGCAAAGCCTATGAGATGACGCATCTGGATGCCAACGGTAAACGGGTTGCAGCCTCATTGGGCGAGTTGCTGACCAATCAGGCGACGAATGATACGGAAGCCTACCGGCAGAGCTCCCAGCAAGCGTTGCGCGATCTGGAGCAGTGGTTATTGCATAACGGTTTTCCTGAGCTGATAAACCTGCGTAACCGTTTCGCCCGCCAGATGGGTTACCGTAACTATTTCGACTATAAGGTCAACAAAACCGAGCGCATGTCGCCGGAGCAGCTTTTCGCTATTCTCAATCCTTTTGAGGAGCAGACCCGCGACGCAAATGATCGAAGTCTGCGTGAACTGGCGGCGTTGAAAGGGCAGGCTGCGTTGCAGCCGTGGAACATTCGTTACGCCAGCGCGGGGGATGTCACCCGTCAGCTCGATCCCTATTTCCCGTTTGCCGCTTCGCTGGCGCGCTGGGTCAACAGTTTTAAGCGTCTGCATATTGGTTTTAACGGGGCGCGAATGCAGCTTGATTTGCTGGTGCGCAAGGGCAAATACGAGAACGGTTTTATGCATGCGCCGGTTCCCGCTTTTGTTCAGCAGGGTGAATGGATACCGGCACGCATTAATTTCACCAGTCTGGCGAAGCCGGATCAGGTTGGCAGCGGCGCCGGCGGCATCAATACGCTGTTTCATGAAGGGGGACACGCGGCGCATTTTGCCAACATTCGTCAGAATGCGCCCTGTTTCTCACAGGAATTCCCGCCCACATCCATGGCTTACGCGGAAACGCAATCCATGTTTTGCGATAGCCTGTTGCATGACGCCGACTGGCTAAAACGTTATGCCAAAAACGCGCAGGGAGACGTCATCCCTGATGACCTGATCCGTGCGGATATTCATACCCGGCAGCCGATGCGCGCATTCAATGAACGGCATATTCTGCTGGTGCCTTACTTTGAGTGGGAACTCTATTCGTGGGACGATGAGCAGCGTACGCCGCAGGCGATAACGCAACTGGCGCGCGATGTTGAACAGCGTATTTTAGGCATCAGCGGAAGTCCGCGGCCCACGCTGGCGATCCCGCATCTGTTGTCAATGGAGTCGGCCTGTTCCTATCAGGGATACCTGCTGGCGCTGATGGCGGTGGAGCAAACCCGGCACTATTTCCTGCAACGAGATGGCTATCTGACGGATAACGCCGCCATTGGCCCCGATCTGGCAAAACATTACTGGCTGCCGGGAAACAGTGTCAGCCATGACGCCACCTTAATCAGTCTCACCGGGGAAGGGTTTAATCCCGGGTACCTGGCGCGCGCCTGTAATCTGACGGTTGATGAAGCCTGGCAACACGCTCAGGCCACCATGACGCAGGCGCGATTACGCCCTCAATCGGCGGCGGATTTTGATTTGTCCGCGCGGATACAGATTGTCGATGGCGATCGGGTTCTGGCGGATAATGAAAAAGGCGATGAGAAGATGTGTCAGGATTTTGCCGCGTTTATTGAGCGGGAATATCCGCGGTAATGAGTAAGTTTAAGGGTGCGAATGCACCCTTAAACCAACCGGCTCAGGAAACGTGTTGCAGGAATTCGCGCAGGCGTTCGCTGGGTGGATTGGTGATCAGCGTTTCAGGATCGCCATCTTCCGCGATACGGCCTTTATCAATAAAGATAAGGCGTGAAGCGACTTTGTGGGCAAAACCGACTTCGTGGGTGACAATGACCATCGTCATGCCTTCTTCGGCCAGATCTTTCATCACCGTCAGCACTTCGTGGCGCAGTTCAGGGTCGAGTGCGGATGTTGGCTCGTCAAACAGCATCAGCTTGGGTTTAACGGCCAGTGCGCGTGCAATCGCGACGCGCTGCTGTTGTCCGCCGGAGAGTTCGGAAGGATAGTGGTGCGCCCGTTCGGACAAACCCACTTTGGTCAGCAGTGTTTTCGCCAGCGCCTCCGCTTCTTTTTTACTGGCGCCGCGCACCCGGATAGGGCCGAACGCCACATTTTCCAGCGCAGTCAGATGCGGAAACAGATAAAACTGTTGGAACACCATGCCGGCTTCCTGGCGAATCAATCGCTCATCAACATGCGGGTCGTTAACATTCAACCCATCCACCACCAGCTCTCCGCTGGTGATTTCTTCCAGCTTGTTGATGCAGCGCAGCAACGTGGATTTACCGGAGCCGGAAGGCCCGATAATCACGACAACTTCACCTGGGTTAATTTTCAGATCGATATCGTGTAACACTTTCGTCTGACCGAAGTGTTTAGAAACATTTTTAAATTCAATCATATAATTTTAAGTCTTCTTTCCAGACGACGCAGGATGAAGCTGAGTACCAGCGTGATGAACAGATAAATTACCGCTACCGCGCTCCATATCTCCAGGGCGCGGAAATTACCGGCAATGATTTCCTGACCGGAGCGGGTCAGTTCCGCTACGCCAATCACAATAAATAATGAGGTGTCCTTGATGCTGATAATCCACTGATTACCCAGCGGCGGCAGCATACGGCGCAGTGCCAGCGGCGCGATAACATAGCGGAGCGTGTCGCGTCGAGATAAACCCAACGCCAACCCGGCTTCTCGGAAGCCGTTATGGATAGACAACACGGAGCCACGGGTAATTTCCGCGATGTAGGCGCCTGAATTGATCATGATAGTCACTACTGCGGCGGCAAACGGGTCGATCCGCACCGAGGTCAGAATCATGGGTAACGCGAAGTAGATGAACATCACTTGCACCACGATCGGCGTGCCGCGGATGAGTTCAATAAATATCAGTGCGATGCGGCTGGAAAACCAACCGCCGTAAGCGCGGGCAAAGCCCGCGAACACACCGATAACCACACCGCCAAGCAGACCCAGCACTGAGATCAGCAACGTCATTTTTGCCCCGTCCAACAGAAGGGGCAGAGAAGGCCAGATGGCGCTCCAGTCAAACTGCATTGAATATCTCCAGATTAAATCGGCAATGACATATATTCGTCATACTTAGAGTGGCATGCGCGTTGGCTTTCCTCGCTTATCCCAGCCACTTACTGGTGTAAGCGCCAGGGTTCCCTGCATCGCTGCGTGAGTAGGGGCGTGAAAACGCCTCGCCCGTTAAGCGCCAACGCTTTTCGTTATTCAAAAGCTAACGCTTTGTCCTGCCGCACGAATTATTTAGATGTCGGTTCTACGCCAAACCATTTTTTGTAGATCGCAGCATAAGTCCCATTTTCTCGCAGCGTGTTGAGCGCGCCGTTCACTTTTTCGCGCAGATCGCTGTTTTTCGGGAATGCGATACCGTACTGCTGTGCCTTAATGGAGTCACCGACAACTTTGAACTGGCTGTTACCGGCAGTTTTAATGAAGTAGAGGATGTTCGGCGTATCGTGCAGGACGGCGTCAGCACGGTTGGTGCCTAATTCCATATAAGCATTGTCAATGTTCGGGAACTGGCGCAGATCTTTAGTCTTGATATTGGCTTTGGCGTAATCAACGGAGCCCGTGCCGCTTTTCACCGCCACAACTTTTCCCGTCAGATCTTGGACGCTTTTGATCTCATTGTTGTTGGCTTTCACCATGACCAGCAGGCCACTGTTGTAGTAGCCGTCAGAAAAGTCGATGGCTTTTTTACGCTCATCGGTAATGGTGATACCTGCCAGAGCCAGATCCACATTGCGGGTTTGCAGCGCAGGAATAATACCGCCGAAATCCATAGGTTTCAGGGTGTAGGTCAGATTCAGTTGTTTGGCGATAGCATCCCAAAGATCGATGTCGAAACCGACATATTTAGCACCCTGCTTAAACTCGAACGGAACGAAGGCGGTGTCAGTGGCGACAATCAGTTCTTTTTCTGCGGCGTAGCTGGAAATGCTCATCGCTAGCGTTAGTGCAGTCAAAGAAGCTTTAAGTAGTGATTTCATCAACTCTTTCCTATTTATACCCATTGTGGAAGCCTTTTGCTTCACAGGCGTGGTCAAGAATAGTACGAAAATATTAATCGCACGAAATATAAAAGCCTGTAAAAAAACATTAAGTTAGTAACAAAGTGTTTTACTTAACCGGCTGTTTTTATTTAATTGCGTTGCTGAAAATGAATGTTTTCTATTCAACATCATCGCGCAGTTATGATTAACTAATTCATGCGGGTGAAACAACCGTTGATTGCCGTTATCTTGCATAATTGCGGACAAAAGCTAATTTTTTGAGCGCTTTAACAGATAAAATGGTGAGGTTAATGGTGCATCAGGTCAAATCGTAATCAAAGTCACGATGTGACGCTGGACGAAGAAATGTTTTTGAGTCGGAAATAAGATAACGAAAGGGCTGCCTGAGCAGCCCTGATAACGGTCATTCAATATTGGATTCGATGAACCACAGAAATTTGTCCAGATCGCGTGATGCGGCGGTCAGAATATCGGCGGTATCTTCGTCTTCCACTTTGGCTATTGCCTTGCGAACGCTGTTGGCGACGATGGCATAGCGTTCCGCCAGCGCTTTCAAATGGTCCTGCACGCGTTGAATATCGGTCGGATAGCTTTTCAGCGAAGTCTGTTCGTTAACGATTTGTACTGTACCCAGCGCGACGCCGCCGAGCTGAACCACACGTTCAGCCAGGGTATCCTGATGATCGATGATTGCGGTACGGAATCCATCAAGCATCTCATGTACGGCGATGAAGTTGGCGCCGCGCATATTCCAGTGCGCTTGTTTAGTGATCAGCGACAGATCGATAAAGTCCACGACAAGCTGATTCAACAGATTGATAGTAGAGGACTTTACGTTATCGTCTAAATCGTTGCGAGTGAAGATAAGTTCAGAAGATGCGGATTTTACTAGTTTAGCGGTGCGCATAATATAATCCTCTTGTTTAATTTTGATCATTTAGCTGTATAACCCGATCAATTATAACAGTAATCAAATAGAATATTGAAAAAAGTTGCCTATCAAATGAATCGCTTTGACAGATAAATTATGGTTTTTCTAACAGCCGTCGCCATCGCTCACAAGGCGTCGCCAACCCGAGTGGGATTGGCGTGGGTTGTAATCGAAATTATCTATACTTTTATAAACGATAGCCCTTCTCTTTTCATTCCCATCGTAAGGCGAAAATAACAATTACTTTGTAAAAACACAGCATAATTAATATCAGATAAAATAAAAGTCTACTGAAATGCAGGCATATGATTCTATTCAGTTGGTAAAGTGATGCTTTTCCGCAACATTTCCCGGAAGAGGCGAGGGATCACGCGGTACGATTATTTTTATCTTTCAGTGGCGTGGCTGTTTTTATCGTCATGGTTGTACCGATGGAAGCGGTAATAATAAACAATAGCGCTATCCACTGAATAAAAGACAAATGTTCATTGAGAAATAGCAGACCAGAAATGGCTGCCATCGCTGGCTCCATACTCATGAGCGTGCTAAAAGATCTGGCCGGCAGGCGGGTTAATGCCAACATTTCAAGAGAGTAGGGGAGCGCGGTGGAAAGAATGGCAACGGCAATACCCAGTGGTAATATTGAGAGAGAAAATAATGCGGGTTCCGAATAGATAATCCCGATTGGACAAAATATTATCGCAGCAATAAGTGAACCGATGGCAACCGTGCCTGACCCATGATTTAATCCTGCTTTTTTCCCATAAAGTATATATAACGCCCAGCATGTGCCTGCACCAAGCGCGCAAAGCACGCCGGTCATCTCGATATTGCCGGTATCGCGTCCCAGTGGTAATAGAAACCACAATCCCAGCATCGTCAGAATAACCCATAAAAAGTCAATCAACCTGCGTGACAGTGACATCGCGACCGTAAGCGGACCAATAAATTCCAGCGCCACGGCAATGCCGAGAGGAATGGTACGCAGTGAAAGGTAGAAGAGAAAATTCATTCCTCCCAACGTCAAACCATAAACGATCAACGGTAGGCGGTTACTATTAAAACGCACCCGCCAGGGTTTGAAAATGGCACAAAGGATCAACGTGCCAATGCCCAGACGCAATGCGGTTATTCCTGGCGCGCCTATCACCGGGAACAGGCTCTTGGCTAGTGCCGCACCGCTCTGGACAGAAACCATCGAGACAATGAGCAGCAGTACGGAGAGTAATATAGATACACGCGGAGAAGATAGGGTCATGCTTGAAGCCTTAATAGCAACAAAAATATAATGACGAAAAAGCATCATTATGAGACTAATCAATCATAAAGGATTTACTCGGTTAAATCTTACTTTTGTTTACTATTGTTTACGTTATATTTAATCGGTATATATTTGTGCGAAATAATTAGTCTGAAAACTGTGCCATAAATTAAGAATTATCTGTTTTTAATATCGGTATGGAATTTATTTTTAATCTTATTGTCATATAGGAAAATCTAATATAATTAGTATGATAGCTTCATTATGAAAGCAATTTTTACACCTGGTTAGGGGTTGAAATATATTTACTCGGCGGCAGTTTGAAATTTTTTTGTTATATTTATGACGCTAGGTGTTCTTTCGTATAATGAAATTTGAGGCTGTCTCTATGAAAAAAATTGCGTGTCTTTCAGCATTAGCTTGTGTATTAGCCGTTGGAACAGGTTCTGCACTGGCAGGACAAAGTACGGTATCGGCAGGCTATGCTCAAGGTGACGCTCAAGGCGTCGTTAATAAAGCAAAAGGTTTTAACCTGAAATATCGTTACGAGCAAAATAATAATCCGCTGGGGGTCATTGGTTCTTTCACCTACCTGGAAGATAGCCAGACTAACGATGGTCTTTACACCAAAGGCCGATACATGGGCTTTACCGCCGGTCCTGCTTTTCGTCTGAATGATTGGGCGAGTATCTATGGCGTGGTTGGTTTTGGCCACGGTAAATACACGGGCAACGCTACGGATGGCTCTTCCCATCAGAGCAATGACGACTACGGCTTCACCTACGGCGCCGGCCTACAGTTCAACCCGATCCAGGACGTCGCGCTGGATGTGGGTTACGAGCAAAGTCGCATCCGCAGTGTTGATATCGGCACCTGGGCTGTTGGCGTCGGTTATCGCTTCTGATTTAGTGCGTGTCGTTTTTACCCGTAATGTTGGTTGTGTGAATGTGTCTATAAAATCCGTCTCTTGAGGCGGATTTTTTTACGGTGTAAGTCCATCCTCACGCTCAGAACTGCGGGGTTACTGAGAACGGTAACGCCACAGCCAACGTCCGCTCTCCATGCGCCGGTAGTAAAAAAAGCCGCGAATGATCCAGTCCAGAAACATCCCCATCCAAACGCCAATGACGCCGAAACCGAGCATGACACCGAGTATATAGCCAGCGATAACACGACAACCCCACATGCCGCCCATGGCGATCCACATGGTGTAGCTGGCGTCTTTTGCGCCTTTTAGCCCGGCAGGCAGAACCCAGGAGGCTGCCCAGACCGGCATAAAGAGCGCATTGAGCCATATGAGATGTTGAACCACTCTAATCACTTCTGGCTCATCGGTATAAAGCGAGGCCAAATAGCCCGCGCCGGGGATGGACAAGACCGCGAGGATGCACAGTCCGATATTGGAAAGCCAGAAGATATAATTCAACTGCCGAATAGACTGCATGATTTGCCCTTTACCTAACCGCGTACCGACAATAATGGTTGCGGCGGCGCCCAGCGAGTTGCCGGGAAGGTTTATCAGCGTCGTGATTGAAAAGGCAATGAAGTTCCCGGCAATGGCTTCGGTTCCCATGCCTGCAACAAAACGCTGGGTGATCAGCTTTCCGACATTAAACATAACGGATTCAATGCTGGCGGGGATACCAATGCTGAACACTTCATACAAGATTGAGGCGGTGAAAGGCGCGAAATAGGATTTAAACGGTATTCTCAACGCACCGTTAAAACCGTGCATCAGCGTCAGGATGACACACAGCGCGCCAATATAACGGGAAAGCGTCATCCCAAGACCTGCGCCGATAAACCCAAGACCATCCCAGGAAAAACAACCGTAGATCAGCAGGCTACTGATGGCAAGATTGAGAATGTTCATACCGATGTTAATCACCATCGGTATTTTGGCCTTTCCCGCGCCGCGCAAGGCGCCGCACCCTACCAACGTGATGGCTAATGCAGGGTAACCCCATACCGTCCAGCGCAGAAACGTTAACGCGAGACTTTTGACGCGTTCTTCAGCTTGTGCGGCCATCATATCTATAAGCCATTCGCCGGCAAATTGAACCAGCACAACCAGCAGGAAGGAGACGAGAACGAGCAGAGAGATGGATTGCCGGGAGGCCGCGCGCGCCTGTTTTCTGTTTCGTTGCCCCAGACTGAAGGACACGACGACGGCCGTACCTAATGCCACGGCAGTAAAAAAGGCGATTATAAGCAAGTTAAAATTATCTGCCAGACCCACGGCCGCCATTGCTTCTTTACCCAGCCAGCTTACCAGCAATGTGCTGAATATCCCCATCAAAACCACGCACAGCCCTTCAATGAAGATAGGGAAGGCAAGCGGCGCGATTTCACGCCAGAATAGTACCCGGTTTGAAAACCGTTTTTTATACCAGTCTGTATCTTTGAGCCTGCTGATAAAACGATCTTGGTGGTATCCCATTTTTCCCCGCTGAATTCATTAGAAAACAAAACGATGAGACGGTCATCTGGTCAACGCACCAGTACAATGGGTGATTAATATTAATTTAGGTGGATCTAAATTAATATCAATCATGATTGAACATGCTACCTAACACTTGCTATCTTTGTTTGTGGATGCGAGGTATTGTATGTTGCAGCTTATGAACCCTCTTTAATCGTTAATCGAGGTACATTACCATGTCAACCCCACTCTACGTTCCGCCCTTAGATGCCCGGAAGATGTTGGATGAAGGCGCTGTTCTGATTGATATTCGGCAGCCAGAAGAGTTTGCACGTGAACATATTGCCCAGGCAAGATTATACCCTTTGGGGTTATTAACCACTCAACCACACCAATCGCCTGCACCTGATGCATCAACGGTTATCTTCTACTGCCTTTCCGGTATGCGCTCAGGTAAAAATGCGGATTTACTGGCTGAATCCGTTGCCCCTGCGCAGGCCGTACTCATAGACGGTGGTCTGAATGCATGGAAAAAATCGGGTCTTTCAACCGAAGTGAACCGCAAGCAGCCGATAGAAATCATGAGACAAGTTCAAATTACTGCGGGTGCGTTAATTATTTGTGGTGTTTTGCTGGGTTTCGGTGTGAGTAGCGCTTTTTTCCTGCTATCTGCCTTTGTCGGCGCAGGACTCATGTTCGCAGGTATCAGTGGCTATTGCGGTATGGCTAAATTACTGATGAAAATGCCGTGGAACAACACCACTACAAGCTGATGGGCGACGGTGTTGAGTGAATTTTCACCAGATTTGGATATCGTTTTTTTATATCAATCTGTCTAACTGATGAAAAAACCGTAGACGCAATGAGAATACGGTTTTTCCATTCGGTTAAGGTGCTTTTAACGATTTTAAATAATACTAAAGCATGTGCTAAACATCGAGCAGTGATGTCCCCAATAGTTATGAAAATAATTACTATAGGGAATAGGGTAGCGCCTGAAAATAATGGTCTGTCTATTTATCTTGAACTGGCTAATCTGTTTTTATTACGTATATCCGGTAAATTAAGATTCTACTTTTGCAATAGAAACGGATACTTCATAGCCGAGTAAATATAAAGCCTGCTCTAGAGTTTCAACTTTTGACGCATGACTCACATCCAACAAGCGGTCTATTTGTGGCCCTTTCTGATTAAGCTTACGAGCCAGATCCGCTTTTCGTGTACCGGTTTGTATCATTGCGTTATGCAAAGCCGCTTTCAGATTAACAAGCAC
Source organism: Brenneria rubrifaciens (assembly GCF_005484945.1). NCBI lineage: Bacteria > Pseudomonadati > Pseudomonadota > Gammaproteobacteria > Enterobacterales > Pectobacteriaceae > Brenneria > Brenneria rubrifaciens. The sequence goes on along the minus strand of NZ_CP034035.1, from coordinate 2,293,940 downwards.
GGGGAGGTGAACCGGTATTTCGTTGTGCTGCAACGCCGACGGTTTGGGAACCGGTATCCTTGTGTCAATGTATTCTCCAATAATCCCCGTCAACCAACTCGCCGCTTCAAGATCTATATCCTCTTCTGCGTATGCGATGGATTTTAAATTTTTGAAATCTCGATAAAGAATTTCATACTGACCTGAGTCTTCATTAAAACTCACTGATGCCGGGTATGTGAACATATAACGTCTCCGTTTTATTGAAATCGATAACAGAATAGCATGAAAGTTATGTAATGCAACATTTATGTTGTTTTTTTGATTGACAGTGAAGAGATTTTCCGTTTGGCAATCTCGTGATGGCAAGTGGCTATATCGGGGTGAATATTATAATTATTTGATTATAATGCCTTTTATTTACCCTCATAGTCCAATAGCGGAACATCACTACCGACGCAGTCGAGTGGCTACGATTAAGCAATTTTTTTATCAATAAATTTTGCTTATTACTGACTCAACTTACGTCATGCTGGTGCTGGTGGTAATTCCCGAAGCAGCAGATTTCTTGCACGCAGTAGTACCAGTGGCGTGAGTTGTTCGTTATCACCGGCCAAAGCAAAGAATACTCGGCGGCTGCTTCCGCCATGTTTTACTGCATTGGTGTTACCAACAAGCGCGCCGGCATCGGCACGTTTCCCGCTCCAACCGGACGATCTTGATCGATGGTTATGTTTTTTATCGTTTTCTTGGCGCGTGGCTGTTGGTCGGTGGATGTACGTTCGGTAAAATCCAGAAAGTGCGACAGTAAAGATATTCACCTGTCCATTTAGGCTTATTTTTTTGAAGGCTCGCTGTTCACCATTTTGACGGTAAACGCCTGTGAATATGAAAGACGCGTAGAATCTGGAGCAGATTATCTTTCACTGGGTTTGGGGTGATGTAGGGATAGTGTGTCAACACAAGCTCACGCGGTCCTGACACACAGCCAGGTCTTCCCATTGCTGGCCGTTGCGGGAGTAATTCCGTTACTCACTGAACTTCATCCACAAATTGGCGGGCAGCTTGTGGATCGTGTTGCGCAATATAGAGGTGCTTGGCTTCCAAATTGGCCGCTGCTTTGCGCAGCCATTTAATTTCCTTCTTTTGCCGTACCTAACTTTTCAAACAGGTTGCTCATCTCATCTGATGAGAGAAAATCACCAGCATCGGCTTCTTCGATCGCTTGTTCGATCTCTGCAATTTGCCAGACTTCTCGCGCAAGATAGTCATCAATGACTTGACCGGCCAGAAAAGAGCGGGTGCGCCCTGTGGCTTTAGCCAGCGCATCAAGTTGCGCGGTTGTTTCATCATTCAATCGAACGGACATGACACCCATACTACTTCCTCACTGCATTGTGTATTTTGTATACATTGTGGTTATCTGAGGGGAGTGAGGCAAGCTGACTTATCCCCCAGTGATTGATACACCCAGAAGAATGTCTGTCGTGCCAGGATTTATCGCCAGGCATACGTGGTTGAGGCATACAGGCACCGTATGCCCAATCGTATGCCTAAACTTTTCGGCTGAAAACGTAGTAAACCGATAGATAACAAACAACAAAAAAACCCGCAAACTCAGTGAGAATGCGGGTTCTTGCGGGGTTTCCGGTAGTAAACGATACTAACCGAATATATATTTGGTCGGCACGAGAGGATTTGAACCTCCGACCCCTGACACCCCATGACAGTGCGCTACCAGGCTGCGCTACGTGCCGATGCTATGGGCGCTTATACTACCTTTTCCTGACCTTATTGCAATAGTCTGACGAAACGACTGCTTTAGATTTAGGCAGTTAGTTGGCAATAAAGCGCCTTTCGTTAGTGAGAACCTGTAAGAGCAGGGCGAGCTGGGGCCTTTCATCGTTCAGTTTATTTCCATCCCGATCGTAAGCCCGGTAATTCCCGTTATTCTCCAACATGATCATCTGTTCCGGGGTAACGATCATCAACGCGCTGCCGTTACCATTCGCCAGCCAGTTATTGCGCCGTTGGGCGGCAAACAGATCCTCGCCCTGAGAGTAGTCATCTGTGGAATTTCTAACGTGGAGTAAACGCTGCATCAGCGTGGCCATCACGTCTTTCTGATCCGTCATTTTAGTAATCGTCTGGGCGGGAGTGTCCGGCCAATGAACGATGAGAGGTATTTGCCACTGCGAGCGACGGAAAACCATTTTGTTGTCATCGTCTGGACGATAATTTTGCATGGTGATCACAACAACCGTTTTTTCCAGTTCATTTTTTTCTTGTAGCGTGCTGATGATTTTGCCGATTTGCTGGTCAACATTCTGAATGCGCTGTGATTTTCCAGGCGTTGAAACCAGGCTGCTGGCGTCATCGGCTGAACCGGCACTGTTCAACTCAACATAGGAGAACCAGGGCGCGACACTGTTATCACGGTTTAACCAGTTTCGCCATTGCGTGATGATTGTTTCATCGCTCTGTTCCTGTGGCGCAGGCAGTGAGAAGTCGGACAGCAACGCTTGGCGGTAAAGAACATTGTTGAAGCCATTGGAAGAGAACAGACCAAACTGGTAGCCCTGTTGATTCAACGCGGTCATCAGCGCTGAAGGTTTGCGGGCAACTAACACCCCATCCATGTAGGTTGTTGAAATACCATAAAAAAGGTTAAACAATCCGGCGTTTGGCCGTGTACCGGAGTCATAGTGATCGCTGAAACGGATATTTTGCTCCGCGAAGCGCGACAGATTGGGCATGTCGCTGATCTGTGCATTATTGATGACAATCATCAGTAAGTTATAACCACTGCCGCCATCACGGAACCTAATGTCATTCAACGGATATTCCACGGTCATCGCTTCAGGATTGCCTTGCTGCGATAGTCGGCGCTGATATTCCTGCGCATCCAGCAAGCCATGCTTTTCCAAAAAGCGGCGCGCCGTCATGGGATAAGAGAGCGGCAGGTTGGCGCGCTGCATGGTAATCGGGCGATAGAAATTGGCATCCGCCCAGATATACATCAGGTGTGAGGCAAAGAACGCTGAAATAAACACCCCCGCCAGAGGTTTGCCAAAACTGCGGCGATTCAGGCTGCGCAGCTTTTGCCAGCACCAGGTGCCAAACAGCATTTGCACCATGAAAATCAGCGGAATACCGATGAACATCAACTGCCAGTCACGCGCCAGTTCGCTTTGGTCGGGGTTGATGACCAATTGCCAAACGGTCGTATTGAGATGGAGATGGAAACGAGTGAAAACCTCAATATCGACCAGCAGCAACGTCAGGCCGGCGGTGGCCAGCGCAGCGGAAAGAAACCGCATCAGACGCTGTGACAGAACGATAAAGGTCAAGGGGAAAATGATCAGTAGGTAAGCGGCAAAGCCAATAAAACTGAAATGCCCCAGCCAGCTTACCAGTGCGTAAATGCGGCCAAACAGAGAGGAAGGCCAGTCAACAACAAACAGATAGCGGCTACCCAGCCCTAGGCTGAGCACAATATTAAACAAGGCGAACCAGTGTCCCCAACTGATCATCTGGGAAACTTTTTCGCGGTAGCGCTGGCGGTTGGTTACCATAAGTTGGTCAAAAATTAGTGAGCTTTATCTGCTTTTTTAATCGAAGCCTGTAGTGCTTCGGCGAAAGAACGGGCCAGAACCTGACGTTGAGCAGGTGCGACGCTGGTATTGATCAGGTTAGTCACCATATTGCCCAGCACCATCAAAGCGAGATCGGTTGGAGCATGGTGCTTTTCCAGAACATTGACCATCTCAGAAAGCAGTTGTTCAACGTGTTCGTCACTATAACGGGATGACTGTGGCATAAAATGGCGCTTCTCAAGCTGTTAAAGTCGCATATCTTACCGTATCGACTCATCCTTTTCCGCTCTTTTATCATTTATCATTTTAGGCTGCCAGTGCATTTATTACAGAGTATGGGATGGCTTTTCAGTTGCAGCCCTACCGCTTCGGTGTTTGAATACGCACCTTGCCAAAAGGAGAGTTTATCATGAGTCTGGATATCGACCAGATTGCCCTGCATCAGTTGATTAAACGTGATGAACAAACACTGGAAATGGTGTTGCGTGATTCCCTGCTGTCAGCCAATGCGACAGTAGAAGAAATGATGGCTGAATTGCATCGCGTCTATAGCGCCAAAAGTAAAGCTTACGGTCTGTTTAATGAGCAAAGCGAACTGGCGGATGCGCTCAGCGCTTGCCGTAAAGGGGATGAGGACTTTCTGGGGTTTACGCGGGCGGCCACCGCACGTTTGCGTGATGAACTGGCCAAATACCCGTTTGCTGAAGGCGGTGTCGTGCTGTTTTGCCAGTACCGTTATCTGGCCGTGGAATATCTGCTGGTCGCGGTGCTCAATAGCTGCAACAGCATGCGTGTTAATGAGCAGTTGGATATCAGCAGTACGCATTATCTGGACATCAGTCATGCGGACATCGTGGCGCGCATCGATTTAACCGAATGGGAAACCAATCCCCAGTCAACACGCTACCTGACGTTCCTTAAAGGGCGGGTGGGGCGAAAGGTTTCTGATTTTTTTATGGATTTTCTGGCCGCGGCGGAAGGGCTGGATACCAAAGCGCAAAACCGTGGCTTGCTGAAAGCGGTTGATGAGTATTGCGATGATGCGCAACTGGATAAGAATGAGCGTCAGAATTATCGTCAACAGGTGTATAGCTACTGTAACGAGCAGTTGCAGTCGGGTGACGAAATCGAACTGGCCGCGCTGTCGCAGGAACTGCCGCCGTTGGGCGACAAATCCTTTCAGCAGTTTTCGACGGAACAAGGCTATGAGCTGGAAGACCGTTTCCCTGCCGACCGCAGTACATTGCGTCAATTGACTAAATTTGCCGGCAGCGGCGGGGGAATCAGCCTGAATTTTGATGCGTTATTATTGGGCGAGCGGATCTTTTGGGACCCGGCAACCGATACGCTGACGATCAAAGGGACGCCGCCTAATCTGCGCGATCAGTTACAGCGCCGTTTAACGGGGGGTGATCAGTAGGCGGGCAGGTTTGCCCATCATAGAAAACGCGGTAAAAGATGTTCAACGTCGCTAGCGGCGTCCCGCATAAAAAAACGCCGCAAAAGCGGCGTTTTTCCCGGCGTCCCGGATTGACTTCCGCGTGATTAAACGCGAATGAAGTCGATATGAGTCAGTTTTGGCTTGAACACGTGACGCTGTACAGCCTGAACTTTGACCTGAACTTCTTGGCCATCGATAGACAGGATAATGGTTTCGCCGTAGAAACCGTCTTTCAGTTCCTGGTTTTTAACGGTGTCGTGATCCAGTTCGATGGCAACCGGCGCTTCTGAACCACCATAAACGATGGCTGGGAATTTGCCAGCGGTACGCAGGCGGCGGCTCGCACCCTTACCCTGCTCTTTACGTGCTTCTGCTTTGATAGTAATCATTTTTTTCTCTACTCAAGAAAGTAACCCTGCTACAGGCGACCCAGCAGCAAGTCGGATTGTTCAGCTTTTGCGGTACAAAAGCGGGCTGAATTCTAGCGGAATATGGCTTGCCGGGCAAACAAAACCGCGATCTACCCTTCAACTTTCACGTTGCGGGAAGGCGGTAACGTGAAAGTTGAAGGGGTATTAACCCCGCAGTTCGTTGGCGCGGCGAAAACGCCCCTCATAGTCGAACATTTTTTCCCGCAGTTGCCAGAATTTTCCCTGCTTGCGCGCCACCACAAAATCGGGCGGGCGCAACAGGCTTTGCTGGGCCACAATGTCGTTCACGGTTTGCCAAACGAAAGGGACGCCGGGCGCACGCTGATGAAAGCGTAAAAAACCGAGCCGGAAAACATGACGCTGTGCTGGCGTATGCAGGCGAAAACGTTCGCTGACCTGGGCGCCGTCCTCATCATGATAGGTAATCTTCAACCACTCACCTTTGGCGTCCTGACCGGGGGTAAGCTCCATTCCGCTACAACGTATTATCAGCGCATCTTTTAGCTTTAACGCGGCTTTCAACATATCGTCCGGGTCGACCAGCACCGCTTCGCACTGATGGCAGCGTCGGGCGGCGATATCGTTCTCCGCGCCGCAATGAGGGCACACCTTAAAGCGGAAGCGGTAGCCGCACTGCACGCGCTGTCCCTTCTCTCCAGTCTCCCATCCCTGACAGCGGCGGCCGTAGTGTTCGATCACGCTGCCATCCGGCGTGGTTATTCCCCAGAATGAATTGGCAAAACCGCACTGTGGACAAAAGACCTGAACGGGATGACTGTCGGTATGAGGCTTGCCGCTTCCGATTTCTGGCGTGTAAAGGTCGTGCGCATTGCCAGCATAATCCAGTATCAGACAGTCTGTTTTCCCTGGGAAGAGGCGTAAACCCCGGCCGACAATCTGCTGATAGAGGCTGACGGATTCCGTTGGGCGCAGGATGGCGATCAGGTCAACATGGGGCGCATCAAACCCCGTGGTTAGAACCGCCACATTCACCAGATAGCGCAGTTGTCGTTGTTTAAAGGCTTCGATATACGCGTCACGCTGCGCAGGGGGCGTTTCAGCACTGACCAGCGCGGCGTGGCCTGCTGGCAAAAGCGCGTGAATTTCGCGGGCATGCTCGACTGTGGCGGCAAAAATCATGACCCCGGCTCGCGTCTGGGCATAATCGATAATCTGCTTAATGATGTGCGGCGTAATGCGCTGCTGGCGTTTTAGCTCGCGATTTAGATCGGCTTCGCCGAATAAACCGTTGTTTCGGGCGATGAGTTTACTGAAATCGTATTGTACTACAGGCATATCCAACCGCGTCGGCGGTGTCAAAAAACCGTGCTTGATCATGTAGCGTAGCGGTAGCTCATAGATGCAATCCCGAAACAGGCTGTGTTCATCACCACGCACCATTCCGTGGTAATGATATTGATAAATCCAGCCTTTTCCCAGTCTATAGGGTGTAGCGGTCAGGCCCAGCAGCCGCAGTTGCGGATTGGTTTGTCGCAGATGCTGGATGATCTGCTGGTATTGGCTGTCATCGTCATCGCTGACGCGGTGGCACTCATCAATAATCAGCAACGAGAAGGATTGCCCGAATCGGTCCAGATTACGGGCGACGGACTGAACGCTGCCAAAGACCACCTTCCCCTGACTCTGCCGCTGTTGCAGCCCAGCGGCGAAAATATCCGCTTCCAGCCCCCAGGCGCAATATTTGGCATGGTTTTGCGCAACCAGCTCTTTCACATGGGCTAAAACCAGCACCCGGCCGCGCGCGAGTCTGGCTAGTTCGGCTATGACGAGACTTTTTCCGGCGCCCGTGGGCAGCACAATCACCGCCGGTTGGCTATGATGACGAAAATATGTCAGCGTCGCGGCGACGGCCTCTCGTTGGTATGGTCGCAGTGTGAAAGGCATAACCTAGTGCTGACAGATTTTACGGGCGCCGGTCGTAAAACCGCTTTCGAGCGGAATGAACTTTCCATGGACGGCCAGATATTGTACCAGCATCGCGGCGGTCATGTTCCCGGCTGAACAGGTATGGAAACGGACATCGCTGCCGAAGCGGTTTTCAATGCGGGCAATCAACTGTTCGGTAGCGAAAGATTCGCCGCTGGCGAGCATCATTTGCAAAACTTCATGGACGTGAATTGATGACATGGGATACCTCTCAACAATGAACAATTGTCCCTATTATGCCTGTTGCTCAAGGCCGGAGCGAGTGAGGGGATGGCATATTCTTCGGTCACGGCGTCAGCAAAACAGAATAGCGCCGTTGAATTCTAGGATGTCGGGCAAGGCCTCGGTATACTGTGATATTCCGGCAACCTATGCTGTTGCCTTATCTTCATTTTCATGCCGCAGGCGGTGTCTGAACTCACCTGCATCAGCGTCATGGCTTAAAACAGGCAGTTGGTTTTTCATGCGATTGGACAAATTTTTATCTCAGCAGTTGGCTATCAGCCGTTCATTGGTCGCGCGTGAACTGCGCGCCCAACGCGTCACCGTGGATGGCGAAATCGTAAAGAGCGGGGCCTTCAAGGTGTTGCCGGAACATGAGGTGGTATTTGATGGCCATCCGCTGGAACAGCAGCATGGTCCTCGTTATTTTATGCTGAATAAGCCGCAGGGCTATGTGTGTTCGACTGACGATCCCGATCATCCAACCATTTTGTATTTCATGGATGTGCCCGTCGCATATAAGTTGCATGCGGCAGGACGTTTGGATATCGATACCACCGGTCTGGTGCTGCTGACCGATGACGGAAAGTGGTCGCACCGCATCACATCACCCAAGCATCACTGTGAGAAAACCTATCTGGTGACGCTGGAACTGCCGTTAAGTCCAGATACGGCCAGCCAGTTTATGGCGGGTGTGCAACTTCACGGCGAGAAAAACCTGACCAGACCCGCGGCGCTGGAGAAAATCACCGACTATCAGGTTCGCTTGACTATCAGCGAAGGACGCTACCATCAGGTTAAAAGAATGTTTGCAGCCGTCGGTAACCGTGTCGTGCAGTTACATCGCGAGCGAATTGGCAGCATCAGCCTTGACAGTACATTACAGCCAGGTGAATACCGGGCGCTGAGCAGCCATGAGGTTGAAAGTATCTGACGATAATTATTTATTTCCCATTCCTGATACCCTGATGAAATGGCGGCAGGCGCAAGCCTGTCGCCGCAGCCCAGCCCCGACGCGATTTCTTTTGCAACAGACATCTCACACACGTCGCTCTTTAGCGGAGGCAGATCACTGCTTGCGCCTGTTTGTTTATGATATGTAAAATATATGAATTGAAGGTGAATAAATAAGCCTAAAAGGTTGAGATGTTAGCGAGTAAAAGTTACATACAGCCGGAAAAAGAAGAACAGTTCATGATCGTTCTGACATTAATAGCGCTTACAATCGTTCAAACCTTCTTATCAATGTCTATTAAAATCACTCATGTTGATTTTTTGTACATAAAAAAAGTGGAAAAAGACGCTGTGGTCACGTTACTATAACAAATGTGTTATTATTTTGTGAACTTTAGGTAAAGCTTACTCTGAGGAAAAACGGCAGTGGATAGTTTCCAACTTTCGGTAGTTCATCGTTTGCCGCGAAGTTATCGCTGGTTATCGGGCTTTACAGGCGTCAAAGTTGAACCGATACCGCTAAGCGGTAGAGAGGAAGACAATAATCTGATTGGTTTTAAGCTATTAAGCCATGACGGGGAGATGGCATGGAAAATCATGGATCAGTTGTGTCAATCTCTGGATGAAATTCAGGTTGAATGTGCTGTACTTGAATGGGAAGGCGAGCCTTGCCTGTTTTTACACCGTAATGATGAAAGCACGGCCATGTGCCGCTTGAAAAATGTCGGTGTAGCGATTGCCGAGACTGTCTCCGCACAATATCCTTTTTGAACGGCAACGTCAGTAAGTTGACGTTGCCGCCTCTTCTTTCCTACCCGCTGTTCTCCAATCGTTCTTTGCGTTGCGCAGATAGCCAGTCGGATCACCGTCGCATTTGGATCAGGATGAAAGTTGCAACAGTTCCCGCGTGTAGTCTTTTTCCGGGTAGCTGAATACCTGCCGGCATTCGCCTTGCTCCACCACTTCGCCTTGCTTAAGCACAATGACCTGATGACAAATCGCTCGTACGACCTGAAGATCGTGGCTGATGAACAGGTAAGCCAATCGGTGCTTTTGTTGCAGTGATTTCAGCAACGCCAGAATTTGAGCCTGTACCGTGCGATCCAGTGATGAGGTGGGTTCATCCAGAATCAGGAGTTCCGGTTGTAGGATCAGCGCGCGGGCGATGGCAATACGCTGACGCTGACCGCCAGAAAATTCGGCGGGATAGCGATGCCGCGTTTCGGGCGCCAATCCGACTTCCTGCATCGCGGCAATGACACGCTGTTCACGTTCTTCATTGCTCAGTTTCTGATGGACGGTCAATCCTTCCGCAATAATCTGCTCGGCGTTCAGCCGCGGATTCAACGCCGAGTTGGGATCTTGAAAGACAACCTGAATACGTTGGCGGAATGGCAGCATCTGTTTACGGGTAAATTCATGCAGCGGTTGACCGTCGAACCAGATAGCGCCTTTGGAATGAAGCAAGCGTAGCAGCGCCAACCCGGTGGTGCTTTTCCCGGAGCCGGATTCGCCGACCAATCCGATGCTTTCACCTCGGCGCAGGGTGAAGTTGATATCATTGACCACCTGTTTTTCCGCAACGGTACGCCGTAGCAATCCCTTCTTGATTGGGAAGGATACCCGTAATTGCTCGACGCGCAGAATAGGGGCGTCGCCCGCCGTAATGGGCAAGGGATCGCCCGACGGCTCGGCGTCTAGCAATTGCCGGGTATAGGCGTGCTGCGGGGCGGAGAACAGATCGCGACAGGTGTTGCGCTCTACGCACCGGCCGGATTTCATCACGGCGACGTTATCCGCCAACAGTCGGACAATGTTTAAATTATGGGTGATGAACAGCAAGCTCATCCCCAGTTCGTGCTTGAGCTCGTTAAGCAATTTCAGAATCTGTGCCTGTACGGTGACATCCAACGCGGTGGTCGGCTCATCGGCAATCAGCAGGTCGGGTTGGGTCAGCAGGGCCATGGCGATCATGACACGCTGGCGTTCGCCGCCGGAAAGCTGGTGCGGATAATCGCTTAACCGGCTTTTAGCCTGCCGGATACCCACGCGATCCAGACAGGCGAGTACTTCGCTGCGCGCTGACTCGTTACGCATGCCCCGGTGTAGCGACAGCACTTCGGTTAGCTGTTTTTCAATGCTCTGTAGCGGATTAAGCGACACCATGGGTTCCTGAAAAATCATGGCGATTCGGTTACCCCGGATCTGACGCAGCGTTTTTTCATCCGCATGCAGCAATGATTGCCCCGCAAAACGGATATCACCTTGCTGATAGATAACCGGAGGGGAGGGCAATAGCCTGAGTACGGAAAGCGCGGTAACGCTTTTGCCCGAACCGGACTCGCCCACCAGCGCCAGCGTCTCGCCCGAGTTGACTTCCAGCGAGAGCCGATCGACGACCCGCTGCTCTTGTTTCCCGCTGCGAAACGCAATGCTGAGATTTTCAATCTGCAATAAAGGTAAACTGGACATATTAGTGCGCCTTGCCGGGGTCAAAGGCGTCGCGTACCGCTTCGCCGATAAAGATAAGTAAAGACAGCACAATGGACAGCACCATAAATACGGTAATGCCCAGCCAGGGCGCCTGAAGGTTATTCTTCCCTTCCAGCAATAACGTACCCAATGACGGCGACCCCATCGGCAGGCCGAATCCCAAAAAATCCAGTGACGTTAGCGTGGTGATCGAACCACACAGAATAAAGGGCAGATAGGTCAGGGTGGCGACCATGGCGTTCGGCAGCATGCAACGGTACATGATGATCCGATCGCTGACGCCCATCGCCTGCGCCGCGCGGATATAGTCGAAATTGCGGGTACGGAGAAACTCCGCGCGCACCACGCCGACCAGACTCATCCAGCCGAATAACACGGTTATCCCCAGCAGCCACCAGAAATCCGGCTGAATCACGCTGGAAAGCAGAATGATCAGAAACAGAGTCGGCATGCCGGACCAGACTTCAATAAAACGCTGCCCCCACAAATCCAGTTGTCCGCCGTAATATCCCTGTGTCGCACCCACCGTAATCCCAATCAGACTGGAAAGAATAGTGAGCGCCAAACCGAACAGCAGTGAGAGGCGGAAACCGTATAACACCTGTGCCACGACATCTTTTCCCTGACTGTCCGTCCCCAGCAGATTTTGCCAGGAAGGTGGAGAAGGGAACGATACCGTGGTGGCGTAGTTGATGGTGTCGTAGCTGTAGCGGATAAGCGGCCACACCGCCCAGCCGCGGCTTTCAATCCGCTGCTCAATGTAAGGATCGCGGAAGTCGGTGGTGGTATCAAACTGGCCGCCAAAGGTGGTTTCCCGGTAATCGGTGATAAAAGGCGTATAGAACTGCCCGTTGTACTTCACCAGTAGCGGTTTATCATTGGCGATCAATTCCGAGAACAGCGTGATAACGAACAGCGTTAGAAAAATCCACAGCGACCAGTATCCGCGACGGTTGCTTCTAAAACGCGCCCAGCGCGCCTGATTAATGGGGCTTAATCGGCTCATTGGCGTCCCTCAAAATCAATACGCGGGTCAACCAGCGTATAGGTCATATCGCTGATAATATTTAATAACAGACCGATCAGCGTAAAAATGTACAGCGTCCCGAACATCACCGGATAATCGCGTTGCAGCGTGGCGTCATAGCCTAACAAACCCAGGCCGTTGAGAGAGAACATCACTTCAATCAACAGCGATCCGGTGAAAAACATACTGATAAAGGTGGCCGGGAACCCGGCAATCACCAACAGCATGGCGTTGCGGAATACATGACGATAGAGAATGCTTTTTTCATCCAGCCCTTTGGCCCTTGCGGTCACCACATACTGCTTACGGATTTCGTCCATGAACGCGTTTTTCGTCAACATGGTCAGCGTGGCGAAGCCGCCAATCACGGTCGCCAGCACAGGTAGGGCAATATGCCACAGATAGTCGGTAATCTTGCCGTACCAGGGCAAGGTATCAAAATTGCTGGACACCAGCCCGCGCAGTGGGAACCAGTCCAGATAGCCGCCGCCGGCAAACAAAACAATCAGCAAAATTGCAAACAGAAAAGCGGGAATGGCGTAACCGATGATAATCAGCGTGCTACTCCAGGTATCAAAGGCGGTGCCGTTTTTGACTGCTTTTTTGATCCCCAGCGGTATGGATACCAGATAGATAATCAGCGTACTCCACAGCCCCAGCGTGATGGAAACCGGCATACTTTCTTTGATTAACTGCATCACAGAGGAACCACGGAACAGGCTGTCGCCGAAGTCAAAACGCGCATAATCCCACAACATTTTGAAATAACGTTCATGAATCGGCTTGTCAAAACCGTAACGCCGGGTGATTTCCTCGATTACTTCGGGATCGAGTCCGCGAGAACCCCGGTAGGCGTTCTCAATATTCGGCGCACCGGCGTTGCCTGAGCGGGCCATGCCTGCATCCATTCCGCTGCTGGCGGTATATCCGCTGCCGTGGCCCATTTCAATCGCGGCAATCGCCTGATCAACCGGACCGCCCGGCGCGATTTGCACAATAAAGAAGTTAATGGTGATAATCGCCCATAATGTCGGGATCACCAGTAACAGGCGGCGTAATAAGTAAGTTCCCACGTCGACTCCTTAACGTTGCTCTGCCGGCAGCGTAGCGGCCTGTTTAGCATCGTACCACCAGCCATCAAAACCTAATGAATAAGCCGGGCGCACCGCAGGCATGGCAAACTTGTTCCAATAGGCGAAACGGTCATGATTGGAATACCACATGGGGATCATAAACTGATTCCAGGTCAGCACTCTGTCCAGCGCCCGACCCAACGACAATAGCGGCGTTTTTTGTCCCTGGCGTCGGGTAATCTCATTAACCAGCGAATCAATTGCCGGATCGCTCACGCCAGACGTATTGTAGGTGGAGTCAATATATTGCGAGCTCCACCACATTTGCAGGTTATCGCTGGGGTAGAGAAAGGCGGGGTACAGTGTTGCTGTCATATCAAAGTCGCGGCTGCGCACACGGCTATTAAACTGGGCGCTGTCGATGTTGCGTACCGTCATGGCGATACCCAACTTTTTCAGGCTCTGCTGGAAAGGTAATACGTACTGGGAATTCGCCGCGCTGGGCAACAGCAATTCAAAGGTGAATGGCTTACCTGTCTGACGGCTGACCAAACGCTGATTTTTCAATTCCCATCCCGCTTCTTTGAGCAGCGCCAATGCTTTTAGCCAGTTTTTTCGATCGTAGCCGCTGCCATCGGATGAAGGCGGCTGATAACGCGGGCCGAACACTTCCGGCGGTACTTTATCTTTCAGTGGCGTCAGCCAGACTAATTCTTCAGCACCTGGCTCACCCTGCGCGGCATATTCGGTATTCTGAAAGTAGCTATCGGCACGCTGATAGGCACCGTAATAAAGCGCTTTGTTCATCCAGTTAAAATCAAAGGCCAGCGTCAACGCCTGCCGAACCCGACGATCGCTAAATATCGGTCGCTGGATGTTAAAGGCCAGCCACCGGGTGTCCTGTGCTGACTGATTTTCCTGATCCTGTTTAATGATGTAGCCTCGCTCAAAGTTGCCGCCCTGATATTGCGTCGCCCAGTGCTTTGGCGAACTTTCTTCCCGCAGATCGAATGCGCCAGCTTTAAAGGCTTCCAGTGCAACACTGTCATCAAGATAGTAATCGTAGCGAATCTTATCGAAGTTGTACTGTCCTTTGTTGACTGGGAGATCGGCGCCCCAGTAATCCTTAACGCGAGAGTAGGTGACGTATTGTCCCATACGGTAAGCGGTAATGCGGTAGGGGCCGCTGGCTAGTGGAGGATAAGATAACGGTTCGCTAAAGTTGTGATTTTTCCAGAACTTCTCCGGCATGATTGGCAGTGTGAGCAGGCTGAACATGCGGTTCTTATCGGGAACCGGAAAGTCGAAACGTACGGTAAGCGGAGCGACGACTTTCACGGTGACGTTTTTGAAATAGAGGCGAAACTGCGGCACCCCTTGTGTCATAAACATGTTGTAAGTGAAAGCCACATCCGCAGCGGTAATTGGCGAGCCATCATGGAAACGTGCGCGTGGATTCAGGCTGACTTCAATCCATTGGAAATCATGAGAGTGACGGGTTGATAGCGCCACCAAAGGATAATAGCTGCCTGGTTCGTCATCGGATGGCACGAACAGCGAATCATAAAGCCGGTCGGTGCGCACGGCAGCTACGCCGCGCAGTGCGAAGCGGTTGAAGTTATCGAATGTACCAAGCGCGCTAAGCGTGATACTGCCGCCTTTCGGCGCGTCAGGATTGACATAGTCAAAGTGGCGGAAGTCCGCGCCGTACTTAGGTTCGCCCAAAAGTGCAAAAAACGTGCTTTGGTCGATTGCATCGGCATAGCTTCCCAAATGCACGGCGTAAAACAACACAGCAGTAAGGACGCGTTTCAACATCTTAACGGTAATCTCCTGCGATATGACTTCAATTGCCTTATGGCCTGCGTGCAGGCGTGACGTTCTATTAGCCGTTTCTCACAGATTAAAGCTTATTGAAATAATTAGCATTATCTTTAACAAATCTGATTTGGTCTTTTTATCATGAAACCGTTTGGCAAACCTACCATAAAAATACCAAGGGTGTTTATTAACTACGCGCAGCAATGGTCTGAGGTGTCGGGCTGAGATAGCAAAAAAGCGCCGCTTATTGCTAATTGGCGCTTTTTTTAGTCTCGTTTGGTATGTATTAAAGCACATCAAGGGAGAGAAAATCGGTTAGCTGTTAGTCCCTTTACTCAGCACGCGACGGGCTTCCTGATAACGTTTGTTCCAATAAGTGTCGCCCATGTTGGAAATCATAACGCCACTGCTGGTTGACGCATGTACAAATTGATTGTTGCCGAGAAAAATCCCGATATGGCGGCCGGTAGAGCCTGCGCGGAACAGAACCAGATCGCCGGGGCGCAATTTCGTGCGCGCGACCTTTTCGCCGATGTCCCGTTGTTCATAAGTTGAACGAGGTAAGTCCATACCGAACTGTTCACGGAAAGTCCGTTGAACAAATGCTGAGCAATCAATGCCACGGCGGCTGTCACCACCTAAGCGGTAGCGTACACCTTTCCAACTGGCGTATTGATTCAGTAATTTGGATTTGATATCCACATTACGAACCATCGCTTCAAATTCATCCTGAGAGGCTTGAAGTAAAAGACTGTCTTTATCATTCACTGCGAGCATATCAGTTTGCGCTTTCTGATTTGAAACATTGTTGCTACTACAAGCGGAAAGCGTCATCGCAATCGCAACAGCAGGCAGCGCCCGCCAGATATATCTCAGAATCGGTTGAGATTTGACCATTGTTGGAATGTTCCCTTGCTGTCCTTAACGATACTTATCGTTATGCAATAAATGCCAAACTAAAACGAGAATCAGACAAAAGCAGTATTACTTTTAACCAAACAGCCAGCGATGAAAGTGTGGACTAAGGCACACGATTTCTTTTTCAACCGCTAGCCTAGCGGGTGGGGAAAAAGCAAACTTTCCCGAGACTACCGCAACAATAAATGGATTGCGAGTAGTTTTAGTTATTTTATTTATAAAATTCGATGATGAAACAAGCAAATGTATGCCGATGTAAAAACGCTGAAATCGCGGTATTTTTTATTGAGGAGAGGCGACGGAGAGAACATCTCGTTTTAATCCGGCGGCGCGAAAAGGACATTCGAGGCTAATCCCTAGTTCAAGACAACGCCAAACGGGCTTTTAACAAGGCGGTTTGCAGCGTGTTCCATTCCGCTGCCGTTTCGTTAATCACTTCAATGCGGCTGTCGAGCGGTGCCACGGATTTGATCTCGATGTGCAGGTCGTCTCCCTGACGATTGACGATCAATGTCCCTTCCTTGATTCGCATTATCCCTTTCACACGATTGACGGGCGACAGTCGAACCCAGTCCAGCAAGGCTGCCGTATCAAAGGTGGTGTCGCGAGAGAAAATCCAGCCGCAGGCGTGATAACCCTGACCGTGAGTTAGGGAACGTCGCCAGGTTTCTCCGCCGGGGAGTTTTAGCGCGGCCAGTCCCTGACCCGGCAGGTTGGAATGATGATGTGCGCCGTCAGGTAGTTTGCGTAGGTTATGTCGTGGCCGATCGATCAGTTGTCGGTCTACCCGTCCCTGGCTTGCGCTGACGACTGGACGATCGTCGCCGTTCGCCTGCCGCCATTGTTTAAGGGCGGTAATGTCGGCATCCAGGTAAGTTTCCTGTTTGTTGGCGATAATAATGTCGGCCGCAGCCAGTTGATCGCGAAAGTTTTCATTCGCGGTATAACGGGCATCACTCAATTGGCGCGCATCCAGCAGACACAGCGTCGCCTGCAATGTTAGCCACGGTTGATAACTTTCGCCGGTCAGCAGGGAGAGAATTTGTTTGGGATGACCGAGGCCGGTAGGTTCGATCAACAGGCGGTGGGGCTTTTTCTGCTGTAACAACATGTTCAGCCCGACTTGCATAGGTAACCCATTCACGCAGCACATGCAGCCGCCGGGAATTTCTTTCACGAATGCGCCGCAGTCATTCAGCAACGCGCCGTCAATGCCGATTTCACCAAATTCATTGACCAGCACCGCCCAGATTTCATTTTCAGATTTTTGTGATAACAGGTGGCGGATGGTGGTGGTTTTGCCGCTTCCTAAGAAGCCGGTGATGAGATTGACTTTAGTTGGCAACATAGACTCCCAAACGAAAACATAGCCGCAAAGTTAAACCGATACACTATATAGGAGATAAGCGCTGAGGTTAATGTTTGAGGGCGCGGCGGATGGATGAGGTGCGGGGAAAGCAACACCGCTGTGCCTCAGCGGTGTTGTGACGGAGATTACTCCGCGCGGCCCATATAACGGCGCTCAGGAATATGAATGCGGATTTTATCACCCGCGCTCAGGTATTCTGGAACCTGAATGGTCAGACCGGTGCTCATGGTCGCCGGTTTGTTGCGGGCGCTGGCGGAGGCGCCTTTGATGCCGGGCGCCGTGTCGGTAATTTCCATATCTACCGTTTGCGGCAATTCCAGCGCAATAATCTGTCCGTCCCAGGTCAGTACCTGAATACCCGGCATACCGCCTTCAGGTATGAACAGCAGCTCTTCCTCGATCTGATCTTTCTTGAAGTTATAAGGCGTGTAGTCTTCATCATCCATAAAGACATATTCGTCGCCATCAATATAGGAGAAGGTGACTGAACGGCGGGTCAGGGTGATGGTGTCGAGAATATCATCACCTTTAAAACGCTCTTCCACTTTCAGCCCAGTACGGACGTCAGAAAAGCGCATTTTGTATAATGTACTGGCGCCGCGGGCGCTAGGGCTTTGGATATCGACATCCTTTACCAATAACAGCTTGCCGTTATCGTTCACGACCATGCCGCGTTTAATTTCGTTCGCTCTTGCCATAAAAATTACCTGAGTAAAAGGAGTAAAGTTTTTGTGGCGACACGTTACTCGCGCCGCAGGATTCAGGCAAGCGGGAATTAAGCATTGGGGTTTCTTTGGCGGGCTGTTATCGTGGTTCCACTTATCCTTACTTGGTCAGCCCACCGGAGTGTTTGTTGATGGACTGTCGCCCCGATTGCGGCGCCTGTTGTATCGCACCTTCCATATCCAGCCCGTTACCCGGCATGCCAAATGGCAAACCGGCGAATACGCGTTGCCTGCATCTGGAAGCGGATATACGCTGCGGACTGTTTCATTCCCCGCTCCGGCCGGCAGTTTGTTCGGGCTTGCAGGCGAGGGCCGACATGTGCTTCAGCCACCGCGACGACGCGCTGATTTACCTGATCAAACTGGAAACGCAGACGGCCCCTTGAATGGCGTTACTTCCTGTTTCGTCAGGCGTCTTTGATACGCCACATGCAGTAACCCGCCCCGATGATCATCACCAGCGCGATATAAAACACGGCGTGATAACTCCAGATTTCCGCCACCAGGCCCGCCAGCGAACCCGAGATAATCCAGCCCACGCGGGTGGTATTGGTGAACAACGTGGTGGCGGCGCCAGCCTGACCGGGCATCAAATCTTGAAAATACAGCATGCCGATCCCCGCGAGGATGCCGATGAAGATCGCGTTCAGCAACTGTAATGTCAGCAAGGCTATTTCGCTGTCGAGTGACAGTAAGGCGGCATAAAACAACAGACCCGCAGAAATAGCCAGACGCATGAGAAAGCGTTTACCAAAACGTTTGGCGACAAATACCGCGATCAGCATGGTTGGAATTTCCAGCCCGGCGGCGGTTCCCATCATGATGCCCGCCAGTTTTTCAGGTAGCTGTAGCTCATGCACCAGATAGAGCGGCATATTGATGATGTAAATGCCGTTACAGGTCCACATCAGCGTACAGGCGGTAAATAGCAACAGGGTATCGCGGCGGTTTCGGCGCGGGGCTTCAAGCGTGGCGCTGGTTTTTACCATGACCTTCGGCATGGAAGGCAGAAACAGTTTGACCAGCGTGCCGCAGAGCACGAAAACCACGGCGGCCGCCAGATACATGGAAGTAAACCCGAACCCCAGGGCCAACGCAAAGGCTATCGGCGGCCCGACCACCCACGAGAGGGAGATCTGAGCCCGCAGAATCGAACTGAACATGGCTGCTTCACGCCCGGTTCGATCCGCATGTTCACGCGCCAGTGCAAACAGTTGCGGGTTGGCGGTCGAACCAAAACTGCTGAGCAGCACGCCTATAAACAGCAGAATAAAGTAATTCCGGTTCCAGGCGAACAGCACACAGCCCAACGCACCCAGCAGACAACATTTGAATATCAGTGTCTTACGATCGCCTCGACGATCTGAATAGGTCGCCAGCAACTGGCTGACAATAATGCCGATGACCGCGTTGCCGGTATAGAACATGCCGACCAGAAAGGGCCGCACCTGCACTTCGTTGGAGAGGAAAAGGCTGAGCGTCGGTAGCTGTAACGCGCCTGCAATCCCGGTCAGAAAAGCGATGACTAAAAATGCGGGCGAAGTCAGGTCGGAATGACGTCGGGGTGTGCTAACGGGTGTGTGCATAATTTGATAACGCTTAAAAGAAAGGCTAAGGAGACGTTCGGGCGTAATATTACTCTGATTGATGGGAAAACAAAAAAACTGTTTCTTGATTTCTCTTCAGCAAAGTTTCAGCTAAAGGCGATTTTTATTAGATGCAACTGTTTATGCGGGTAAAATGTGCGTGATGTCAAAGTTTCGTTACGTCAATGGTGCAGAGTACTTGCATAAATGGCGTATTTGGAACAGATTCATTGAAACGTTTCAGCGATGTTTTTTTTGAAACGAATTTTCTCAAATAGATCCTTTTTTTCTCATAGTGGCTGAAACGATTCAATTTTCAGCAAGAAAGGTGAGCCATGTTCCAGTTGTCACAGCAAGATATTCATTTGGGCGCAGCGGCCGATAGCAAGCAGGAAGCCATACGGCTTGTCGCCGCCGCGCTGACCGAAGCCGGCTGTGTTGGCGCAGCGTATGTCGATGGCATGTTGCAGCGCGAACAGCAAACGTCTACGTATTTGGGAAGCGGTATCGCCATTCCCCACGGCACGACCGATACTCGCGACCTGGTATTGAAAACCGGCGTACAGGTTTTCCAGTTTCCCCAAGGTATCGCCTGGGGGGAGGATCAAACCGCTTACGTGGTTCTGGGGATTGCCGCGCGTTCCGATGAGCACCTGGCGTTGTTACGTCAGCTCACGCATGTGCTCAGTGACGATCGCGTCGCCACCCGTTTGGCCAGTACCGACTCGGCGGAAGAATTGCGCAGCCTGCTGATGGGCGAGCAGCAACTGGCCGATTTCCGTTTTGACACTTCGCTGATTGCACTGGATGTGGCGACGGACAATCTGCTGACGCTCCAGGCGCTGAACGCAGGACGCCTGCAACAAATCGGCGCTGCGGATGCCGGTTTCGTCAGCGCGGCCGTCAGCCACAGGCCGCTAAATCTGGGCCAGGGCATCTGGTTCAGCGGCAGCGCAGAAGGGAATCTCGGCAGCGCGGTCGCGGTTGCCCGTCCTGCCGAACCGTTTAGCGTTGACGGTGAGTCGGTGGCGTTGCTGGTAACGGTATCCGCCGTGGATGAACAAGCGCGGGTACCGATTGATTACCTGAGCAATCTGTTGGTTGCGCGCAAAGCTGAACGTCTGCTGACCGCGGATGCGGCGACATTACTGGCGCTGCTGACCAGCGATGTGCCGGAAGAAAATGAAGTGCTGACGGCAGAATTCACGATTTGCAACGAACACGGCCTGCATACGCGCCCAGCTACGATGCTGGTCAACGTGATCAAAAAGTTCAGCAGTGAAATAACTGTAACGAATCTCAATGGCACCGGGAAACCGGCGAATGGGCGTAGTCTGATGAAAGTTGTCGCATTGGGTGTGAAAAAAAGCCACAAACTGCGCTTTACTGCAAGTGGTAGTGATGCTGAACAAGCCCTGGCCGAGATCGGCGAGGCCATTACTTCTGGTTTAGGCGAGGGTTCAGCATGAGCAGGCGCGTTGCCACCATTACCTTGAATCCGGCCTATGATCTGGTCGGTTATTGCCCGGAGATTGAGCGGGGCGAGGTCAATCTGGTCCAGACGACGGGGCTGCACGCTGCCGGCAAAGGCATTAACGTTGCTAAGGTGCTGAAAGACCTCGGGATTGATGTCACTGTGGGGGGGTTCCTGGGTAAAGACAACCAGGACGGTTTTCAGCAGTTGTTCAGTGAACTGGGTATTGCAAACCGTTTTCAGGTTGTACCGGGACGTACGCGTATCAACGTGAAATTAACCGAAAAAGACGGTGACGTTACCGATTTCAATTTTTCTGGTTTTGAAGTTACGCCGCAAGATTGGCAGCGTTTTGTCAATGACTCGCTGAGTTGGCTTGGGCAGTTCGATATGGTCGCGGTCAGCGGCAGTTTGCCGGCCGGCGTCGATCCCGACGCATTTACCGACTGGATGTCCCGACTGCGCAGCCATTGTTCGTGCATCATTTTTGACAGCAGCCGCGAGGCGCTGGTGGCAGGTCTGAAAGCGGCTCCCTGGTTGGTGAAGCCCAATCGTCGGGAGTTGGAAATCTGGGCGGGGCGTAAGTTACCGACGTTGGCGGATGTGGTCGATGCCGCTAACGCGTTACGTGAGCAGGGTATCGCGCATGTTGTGATCTCACTGGGGGCGGAAGGCGCCTTGTGGGTGAATGCGTCGGGTGCCTGGCGGGCAATGCCTCCCGCCTGTGAAGTGGTAAGTACGGTAGGTGCGGGTGACTCCATGGTTGGGGGGCTGATCTATGGCTTATTAATGCGTGAGTCAAGTGAACATACTTTGCGTCTGGCAACGGCGGTGTCCGCACTGGCCGTGAGTCAAAGTAATGTTGGTATTACCGATCGTCCTCAGTTGGCCGCAATGATGGCCCGTGTCGATCTGAAACCCTTTAATTGACAGCAGGAGATAAACGATGAAAACGCTGCTGATTTTAGATAAATCACTGGGTCTGGCGAAAAGCCATCTGGTGAAGAACCTACTCGGCGCAGCTGCGGCGAAGGCAGGGCTAACGTTTACAGAACAGGCTGATGAGTCTGAACTGGTCATCATTCTGGGTGCGGCGGCGGCGGACAGCGCGCTGAATGGCAAACGTGTATTTATAGGCGATGTGGAACTGGCCGCCAGCCAGCCGGAAGCGTTTCTGGCTAAAGCTCAAGCTGAAGCCGCTACGTATCAGGCAGCCGCGTCCGCCCCCGCTCAGCAAAGCGCGGCGGCTAAACGTGTAGTAGCGTTGACGGCGTGTCCGACCGGTGTTGCGCATACGTTTATGGCTGCGGAAGCGATTGAAACCGAAGCGAAAAAACGCGGCTGGTGGGTAAAGGTTGAAACCCGCGGCTCGGTGGGCGCCGGGAATGCGATTACGCCGGAAGAGGTTGAACAAGCCGATCTGGTGATTGTTGCCGCGGATATTGAAGTCGATTTGAGTAAGTTCGCCGGTAAGAAAATGTACCGCACCTCAACCGGGCTGGCATTGAAAAAGACCGCTCAGGAGCTGGACAAGGCCCAGGCCGAAGCCAAAATTTATCGACCGGGTGGTCAAACAACGGCGGCGGCAGGTGATGAGTCTGCTCAGAACGGGGGCGGCGGGCCATATCGCCATCTGCTGACGGGCGTGTCTTACATGCTGCCGGTGGTGGTTGCTGGCGGGCTTTGCATCGCTCTGTCGTTCATGTTTGGTATTGAAGCGTTCAAAGAGCCTGGAACATTGGCAGCCGCATTGAAAATGGTTGGTGATTCTGCCTTTGCATTGATTGTACCGGTGTTAGCGGGATATATCGCATTCTCAATTGCCGACCGTCCCGGCTTGGCGCCCGGCTTGGCCGGGGGGATACTGGCCGTCACGATGGGGGCCGGATTCTTAGGGGGCATTATTGCTGGTTTCCTGGCGGGCTATGTGGTTAGGGCTATCAATAACTATATTCACTTGCCGCAGAGTATGTCAGCGCTGAAACCCATTTTGATTATCCCTTTATTAGCAACGTTGATCATGGGGCTGATAATGGTGTACGCCGTTGGTACGCCAGTGGCGAAAATCCTGACTGGTCTGACTCACTGGCTGCAATCGATGGGAACGGCGAATGCGGTGATTCTGGGGGCGATCCTGGGTGGGATGATGTGTACGGATATGGGCGGGCCGGTAAACAAAGTGGCCTATGTATTTGGTACGACGCTGCTCAGTAGCCAGATTTATGCGCCAATGGCCGCAGTGATGGCGGCCGGTATGGTTCCGCCGCTGGCGATGGGGCTGGCAACGTTTCTGGCGCGTAACAAGTTCAACGCGACCGAGCGTGAAGGCGGTAAAGCCGCGCTGGTTCTGGGGTTGTGCTTTATTTCTGAAGGGGCCATTCCTTACGCCGCACGCGATCCGATGCGTGTACTGCCGTGCTGTATCGTTGGCGGGGCGCTGACAGGCGCGTTGTCTATGGCGGTCGGCGCGAAACTGATGGCCCCGCACGGCGGTCTGTTTGTTCTGCTGATCCCCGGTGCGATTACGCCGGTTATCGGCTATCTGCTGGCCATCATTGCCGGAACGGTCGTGGCTGGCGTGCTGTATTCGCTGCTAAAACGTCCTGACGAACAACTGGTGAAGGCGGCATAACCGACTGCGCGATTTATTCGGCATGTTGTCAAGATAGCGCCAGCGGACATCGGTTCGCTGGCGCTCTTTTTATCTCTCAAGCCTGAGATTTCAGCCAGGCAATCTCTTGTGCCCAAATATCCGGGTTGACGGTTTCCAGAATCATCGGGATACCATCAAAACGCGGGTCTTTCATGATATAGCTGAAAACCGTCTTGCCGATATTGCCTTCGCCCAGACTATGATGCCGGTCGACACGGCTATTGAATTCGCTTTTCGCATCATTTAGATGCATTCCCCGCAGATAGCGGAATCCGACGACGCGTTCAAATTCGGCAAAAGTCGATTCGCAGCGCTCTTCTGTGCGCAGGTCGTAACCCCCCGCGAAGGCGTGACAAGTATCGATACAGACGCCTACGCGGGATTTATCTTCCACACCGTCAACGATCGCAGCCAGATGCTCGAAGCGAAATCCCAGATTGCTCCCTTGTCCGGCGGTATTTTCGATGACGGCGGTTACCCCTTCCGTTGCCGCCAGCGCGATATTAATTGACTCGGCAATCCGTGCCAGACAGCGATCTTCACTCATCTGTTTCAGATGACTGCCGGGATGAAAGTTGAGCAAGCTCAAGCCGAGCTGTTGGCAGCGGTTCATTTCATCATTAAAGGCGACGCGAGACTTCTCCAGCGCCGCTTCGTCGGGATGGCCGAGGTTGATCAGATAACTGTCGTGGGGCAGGATCTGCGCCGGGGTGTACGCATAGCGTTCACAAGCCGCTTTAAAACGCGCGATGGTTTCCTGACTGAGTGGTGCGGCTTCCCATTGGCGCTGATTTTTGGTAAATAGCGCAAACGCCGTTGCATTCAACGCGTGCGCGCGAATGACCGCCTGATCGACGCCGCCGGCTGCGCTGACGTGGGCACCTACATATTTCATGTTCTTCTCCTCTTGATGGCGGAGGCATTATGGCATTGTCCGGTCAGTTAATGAGAGGTTAAGGGACAAATTATTCACGTCAGAGGAAGACGTGCTCAGCGGCCAGATTGATACCGGCTCCGCCAACCAGCAGCCAGATAAACAGCAGCAGCGCCAGCAACAGCGGTTTGGCGCCGGCCTGATGGATTGCACTGAAACGGGTGGTCAGCCCGAGTGCTATCATGGCCATCATCAGCAGGATGTTATCCAGCTTGACCAATTCGTTCACCACGTCGATGGGGAGAAGCTGAGTGGAATTGAAAGCCGCGACAGCGACAAACCCTAAGGCAAACCAGGGAAACATCAGGGAAACCGGTGCCGCCGACGCGTTTTTTCGCTGTTTATTTTTTAAAACGGCGCTAAGGAGAAGCAAAAAGGGAGCCAGCAGCATGACGCGCAGCATCTTACCAATAACGGCAATATTTTCTGTCTCGCCATTAATGGCGTGTCCCGCAGCCACGACCTGGGCCACTTCATGAATGGTAGAACCCAGATACATGCCAAGCGTCCGCGGCGTTACCGTTATCCAGTGATAATAAAGATTAAGCTGATACAGCCACGGATAAAGAAACATCGCTGTCGTACCAAAGATGACTACCGTAGAGACGGCGACGGCGATTTTATCGCTGGAGGCGTTGACAACCGGCGCCGTCGCCAGAATTGCGGCCGCGCCACAGATGCTACTGCCTGCGCCGATCAGGAGGGTTGTTTCGCTGTCAAGTTTAAAAAAGCGGCGCCCCAGCCAGCAGGCGAGCAAAAAAGTAGACGCGACGATCGTCAGATCGACCGCGATGCCGGCGATGCCGACGGTAGTAATTTGCTGAAAACTCAGGCGAAATCCGTAAAGCACGATACCCCAACGCAGGAGGTTCTGCTTTGCCCACAGCACACCCGGATCGCAGAAGGTATGCCAGCGGGGATAGACAGTATTACCAAGTAAAATCCCTGATAATATCGCCAATGTTAATGATCCTGGTCCCCATTGTGACACTTTGGGAATATTAGTCAGCCAGAGAATGAGAAAAGCCATTAGACTTATTGCAAATAAACCGGGCAGCCACGTTATCGCTTTGTAATAGAGTTTGATGTGTTGCTGCGCCGCAGGAAGAGCGATCATTTTGTATACCTGTTCTGAGAATACCGAGCTGAGGGCTCAGCCTATAATCAGAAGAGTTAAAAGAGAAATTGATTATATATTTATAACTTATAGATATTTCCGATAAAGAGCCCACTATGCATATCACCTTACGTCAATTGGAAGTTTTTGCGGAAGTACTGAAGAGTGGTTCAACCACCCAGGCTTCAGTTGCGCTTGCTCTCTCTCAATCCGCTGTTAGTGCAGCATTGGCCGATTTGGAAGGGCAATTGGGCGTTCAGCTATTTGACCGCGTCGGTAAGCGGCTTGTGGTGAATGAGCATGGGAGATTGCTCTATCCAAAGGCGTTAGCCTTGCTTGAGCAATCGCTGGAGATTGAACAGCTTTTTCGCCATGACAATGGCGCATTGCGTATTTATGCCAGTAGCACCATTGGCAATTACCTGTTACCTGCGATGATGGCCCGCTACCGTCAGGATTTTCCCGATATCCCACTGGAGCTGCATGTCGGGAACACGCAGGATGTCATTAGGGGCATTTCGGAATTCAGCGTCGATTTTGGGCTGATTGAAGGGCCGTGCCATCGTACTGATCTGGTCACACAACCCTGGTTGGAAGATGAACTGGTGGTCTTCTGTTCGCCGACGCACCCGCTCAGTCAGCAGAAGGTTTCATTGCAGGCATTGTCGGAGGCGTCATGGATCTTGCGCGAACGGGGCTCGGGCACGCGCGAAGTGCTGGATCATCTGTTGCTGACTCAGTTACCCCATTTTCATCTGGTGATGGAGTTGGGGAACTCTGAAGCGATTAAACACGCGGTACGACACGGTATCGGCATCAGTTGTCTGTCACGGTATGTGATTGCGGAACAATTGGCAACCGGGGCGTTGCGGGAGCTGGCGGTGCCGCTGCCCAAACTTACGCGCACGCTGTATCTGGTTCATCATCGACAAAAGCATATTTCAAATGTCTTGCAGAGTTTTCTCAGTTATTGCCATGAAACAACATAATTAGATGTAAATATATTTTATCGCTAATAATTTGCTTTGAGTTATGAACCTCTCTTATAACTCGACGATCTTATCTATCCTGCAAAAAACGATTTGCTACAATCCCGCCTCGTTTTTTTTGGCAAGAGCATGCAGGATAATAATGTCTCAGAAAGATATTCAATCTCAGGGCACACCCGCCCTGCGCCGTGAGCTTAAAGCGCGGCATCTGACGATGATCGCCATTGGCGGTTCAATTGGTACTGGATTATTTGTCGCCTCCGGTGCAACGGTTTCACAGGCTGGTCCGGGCGGGGCGCTGTTATCTTATGCCTTGATTGGTTTGATGGTCTATTTCCTGATGACGAGCTTGGGCGAGCTGGCGGCCTTCATGCCGGTTTCCGGTTCCTTCTCAACCTACGGCGCACGCTATGTGGAAGAAGGGTTTGGTTTCGCGCTGGGGTGGAACTATTGGTACAACTGGGCCGTTACCATTGCGGTTGATCTGGTTGCCGCACAGTTGGTGATGGGATATTGGTTCCCGGATGTGCCCGGTTGGGTGTGGAGCGCGCTGTTTCTGGCCCTGATGTTTTTGCTGAACGCCATTTCCGTGAAAGGATTTGGCGAAGCGGAATACTGGTTCTCACTGATTAAGGTGACGACGGTCATTCTCTTTATCGCTGTTGGCATCCTGATGATCGCGGGGATTCTGCGCGGCGCCGAAAACGCGGGTTTCCAAAACTGGCAGATTGGCGATGCGCCTTTTGCGGGCGGTTTCTCTGCCATGATCGGTGTGGCGATGATTGTCGGTTTCTCGTTTCAAGGAACGGAATTGATTGGGGTTGCCGCAGGTGAGTCTCAGGCGCCAGCCAAAAATATTCCGCGCGCGATCCGTCAGGTGTTCTGGCGTATTCTGCTGTTCTATATTTTCGCTATCCTAATCATCAGCCTGATCATTCCCTATACCGATCCCAATCTGTTGCGTAATGATGTTAAAGACATTACCGTCAGCCCGTTCACGCTGGTTTTCCAGAATGCCGGTCTGCTGTCTGCGGCGGCGATTATGAACGCGGTTATCCTGACGGCGGTGCTGTCCGCGGGTAACTCTGGTATGTACGCCTCGACGCGCATGCTGTTTACGCTGGCTTGCGAAGGCAAGGCGCCGCGTATTTTTGCGCGGCTGTCAAAAGGCGGTGTGCCGCGTAATGCGCTGTATGCCACGACGGCAGTGGCCGCGATCTGTTTCCTGTCATCCATGTTCGGCAATCGGACGGTCTACCTGTGGTTGTTGAACACATCAGGCATGACCGGCTTTATTGCCTGGTTGGGCATCGCAATCAGCCATTATCGTTTCCGCCGTGGCTATATTATGCAGGGACACGACTTGAACCGATTACCCTATCAGTCAGGATTCTTCCCGCTGGGGCCGATTTTTGCTTTTGTTCTCTGTCTGACGATTACGCTGGGACAGAACTATCAGGCGTTTCTGGAAGATAAAATTGACTGGTATGGCGTCACGGCGACGTATATCGGTATCCCGCTATTCTTACTGATCTGGTTTGGCTACAAGCTGTATCGAGGTACGCGCTTTATCAACTATCAGGATATGACCTTTCCCGGACATGATCCCGTAAAATAGCGCTGTCTGTTGCCTGGTATCCGCCAGGCAATTTTTTCGCCTGCCTTTCGACTTCCTCCGTCTTTTTGCGACTTATATCGCGCGATTTCGAGTAATTAGGTTCCTCTGAGCAAATTTATTGATCTCCGTTTTACATGATTG
This sequence comes from Brenneria rubrifaciens, assembly GCF_005484945.1. Taxonomy (NCBI): domain Bacteria; kingdom Pseudomonadati; phylum Pseudomonadota; class Gammaproteobacteria; order Enterobacterales; family Pectobacteriaceae; genus Brenneria; species Brenneria rubrifaciens. Next base: position 2,265,432 of record NZ_CP034035.1, on the reverse strand, counting down.
TTTCTGTTTATTTCAGTTCTCTGTGTATGGCTATTTCTTTTATATCAACTGGTTGTATTTATTTTTGATGAATTCATTAATGATTATATTAATGATAATCATTTTTATTTACATTATTAGCGTTTTGCTTAAAATCAATAAGTAAAAAAAATTAAAAAGTCGTCATTCATAGCTAAGAGGAACCCAAAAAGTGTTAATTAATTTAAGAAAATCAGTGACATTGGCTATTGCAGCAGCGGCATCGGGACCTGTATTCGGGGAAACGCCGGAAGACACCATGGTGGTGACGGCATCGGCCATTGAACAGCGGCTGAAGGACGCGCCGGCAAGCATTTCAGTCATTACGGCGGAAGATCTGCAAAGGGATATCGGAAAGTCCGCCACGGATTTAGCCGATGTGCTTGAGCAGGTCGCCGGCGTATCCAAATCGATTAATACCGATGTCGGTTCCGGTATTCAGCTCCGCGGCATGCCGGCGGCCTATACGCTGCTGTTGGTCGATGGTAAGCGAGTAGGATCGAGCAACGGTGTAAAAAGCACTCAGCAGAACTATTTTGATGACATTAACTGGATACCCATTGAGTCGATTGAACGGATTGAAATTGTTCGTGGCCCGATGTCCTCTCTGTATGGGTCCGATGCCATGGGCGGGGTGGTGAATATTATCACCAAGAAGAATACCAGCGTATGGAACGGTTCATTGACGGCGGGCACTCGTCAGCCGGAAGGATCGAAACGCGGTGATACCAACACCTATACCGCCACGCTCGGCGGGCCTTTGGGCAATGGTTTTTCATTGCGCCTGAACGGTTCGTGGAATAAGCGAAATCCAGATACCACCGATACCAATGCCTTGCGATTTGGTTCAGGTCTGGAAGGGAAAAAACGCCATAACTATGGCGCGGAACTGTCATGGGATATTAACGATAATCATCAGCTCAGCATCGGGGCCACCAAAGGAACGGAAAAGGGGATTCAGGGCACGTCCTCATCGGGCAGCATGGTGAATCTGCGTGGCGTTACCGAGATGGAGCGTGAGAACTATACGATTGATTATCGTGGGTTGTTTGATTTCGGCAGCGCTAAGTTATCCGCTTATCAAAACAAATATGAGAACTTCGCCAGCAATGTTCCGATCGTTTCCAATGGCGTGGCGATCGGCTCGCAAGATACCAAGCTGTGGAATAAGGACCAGATTGTTGAAGGGAATATCAATATTCCGTTTGAATTGCTTTTCCCCCATAACATCACCTTCGGCGGGCTATGGATGAAGGAGGAGCTTTATAATCCTCGATCTATTGGTTCTATCGCCGGCTCGCCGACCTATGGTTCTCATCAGGGCGAAGCCACCAGCAAGGGCATATTTTTTGAAGATCAGGTCAGCCTGTTGGATGATTTAGCCCTGACTGTGGGGCTGCGTTATGATGACACCGAATATGGTAGCCAGACCACGCCAAGAGCATATCTGGTCTACCATGCCACTGACCATTTGACGCTGAAGAGCGGTTATTCCGAGGGGTTTAAAGCGCCGTCAATCCGTCAGGCGAGTTTAGGCTTTATCGAAACCTCGCAAGGTGCGGGTTGTAGCGGCTATGCGGATTATACCGGCGGCGGGTGCTATACCACCGGTAACGATAATCTTAAGCCAGAGACATCTGAAAACTGGGAAATCGGCGCAATGTTCGATTATAACGGTTGGAGTGCCGGGATGACTTTCTTTGACAGCCGTTTTAAGAATAAGCTGGCCACCTCGCCAATCGGCTATATCGAGGGCGATACCTCCGGCCGTTATTGGCTGGAGCGCGTCAATCTGGATTCTGCGCGCACGCAAGGGATTGAAGGAAATCTGGATATTCCGTTGGTGCGGGAACCGGTTACTCCGTGGCTAAACAGATTAACCTTACGCAATAACTTTACCCGGATGATTAAAGCCGAGGATACCGAGGGCGTGATGCTGGTGACGACGCCGAAATTTACCACCTACTCGTCATTGGATTGGACGGTTGATGACAAACTGAGCCTGGCGTTTTCCGCACATTATTACGGCAAGATGCTGGGGCTGAACAGCGCGGCAGATCAGGCCGCGCGTAGCTCGACGGCAACCGCCAGGATCCGTAACTCCTATTTTATTTACGGCCTGTCCGGGCAGTATCGCGCGACCAAAAACCTGAAGTTTAACGCTGGGATTGACAACCTGTTTGATAAAGATCCGGTATCGGAGAATCCGTCAGGCGGCGCTACCAGCGGCAATAACTATTATGTTCCGGGCAGAACATTTTATGCTTCTATGACGGCATCGTTCTAATGATTACCCTAAATTAACCACACTGTATTATCCTGTGTTCATGCCGGCCAGCATAGATTACTGACCGGCATTTTTTTATCGTCCGGCATGAGGTGCGTTCAGCTTTGAGTTTTAGGGAGGAAAAATAACGAACAATGTATTGTTAATTCCGTTAATGCTGTCTACGCTGAACACGTGATGACGCAGTCTGAATTGCTTATTTGAGTAAACGCATCGGGATTAATGAGAGATATCCTGTCATTCATCGAAAGCCAGCATAGGCTGGCAGGATTCGTTCCCGACGAATTGGTCCTTCTGTATGCCGCGTTACGAGGCTTATTAATGAGCTCCCGCATCTAAAGGTCCAGCGCTTTGCGTTTTTTAAAACGGTAACGAGTGTCCTGAAAATTGAATTATTCAGGGTACAAGCGTTAATTGGATGAGATGGTTTTGTTAAATAAAGTAAGTTAACTACATCTTTTTTAATAGCGGAATTAAATTTAATTTATTGTTTGAAGAAGAAATTTCACGAGTCTGGTTTCGTGATTCGGCATTTTTACCGCCGATAATAGGGATTCAATGTATGAATAATAATCAGGTTAGACATTATGCTAAAAATTACCTTTTTAGATAAAGGCGCGTTGCCTGAAACTATTTTCCTGAAAAAGAATAATTTCAGGCGGCCGCAGTGCCGCCATGAATGGGTTGAATATAGCTACACGTCTCCAGAGCAGGTTATTGAGCGGGCGAAGAACAGCCACATTATTATTACCAATAAGACCCTGTTGACGCGAGAAACGCTATCGGCATTACCTGAACTGAAGCTGATTGCAGTCACGGCCACAGGGACAAACAATATTGACACCGCGGCGGCGGCCGAGCTGGGGATTGCGGTGAAGAATGTGCCTAACTACTCAAATCAGGCGGTTTCCGAACATGTGATCGCCATGATTTTCGCGCTTAAGCACAGCCTGATGGGATGGCATCGCGATCAACTCGGCGATCGGTGGGCCAGCCAGACGCAGTTTTCCTACTTTGACTATCCGGTCAGGGATATTGCCGGCTCTACGCTGGGGATTATCGGCGCGGGGACAATCGGCCGCGAAGTGGCGCGGCTGGCGACGGCGCTGGGAATGAAAGTCGTTTTTTCCGAGCGCAAAGGAAGTGTGCCGTGCCGACCAGGGTATCTGCCGTTTGAGCAGATCTTACCGTCGGCGGATATTATTTCGCTGAATTGTCCGTTGACGAATGAAACCCGCTGTCTACTGAATTCGGAAACGCTGGCGTTGTGTAAACCGACGGCGTTTATCGTCAACACCGCCAGAGGCGGCCTGATTGATGAAGACGCATTGCTCGCGGCGTTAAAGCGACACAGCATTGGGGGCGCGGCACTGGACTGTTTGACGCAGGAGCCGCCGGCTAAAAACAATCCGCTGATGCTGGCGGCGAAAACATTACCTAATCTGTTGATTACGCCTCATATAGCCTGGACATCTGCATCGGCGCTGCAAACGCTAATGGAAAAAACGATTGAAAATATTGATGAGTTTGTTCAGCAACGCGGATTTTAATAGATCGATGTGACGATAAATAAGCCCGATTAATTAGTGGTACATATTATTATTTAAAGCCTAATGATCTCGCCACCGTTATTTTGTGCTCTCTTTTTTCATGGAAAGTGATATTTACCTGTATCTGTTATGACATTGAATAACGGGTAATGGAAACACGCATTTCTGTGATTTTGAGAAAATAACACCATTGAGGTTATTTTTTCAGGTGGGCAACAACCGGAAGCGGGAAAGGTATCCAAATATAATTTATAAGAGCAGATTCCGGTGACTCACCGCCCTTGCAGCGGTGAGTGAACAGCATGAATCAACGTTTCTGAATGTAGGTTATCGCCAGTGCCAGCGCTAATACCAACCCCTTGATGATATCCATGGCATAGTAGGGCACCGAAAGCATAACCAGCCCGTTCTGCAGTACCCCGAGAATAACGGCGCCCACCAGCGTTCCCAGCGCATTCGGCTTGCCTGACCCTGCCAGTGAAAAGCCGATATAGGCCGCCGCGACCGCATCCATCAGATAGCCGCCACCCGCATTGACCTGCGAGGAGCCAATGCGTGAAGCCAGCAGAATGCCGCCCAGCGCCGCCAGCAACGATGAAAAAACATAGGCCTGAACACGATAGCGGGCCGTGCGGATCCCCGCCAACCGCGCGGCTTCCGGGTTACCGCCGATGGCATACATCCTGCGGCCATGCTTGGTCAGTGACAAATACAACTGCACCACCAGCGTGACGACGAGCATGACCACGACAATCACCGGCACCTGTCCCAGCGTGGCAAAGAATTCAGGAATCACGCCCTCCGCCATTTCGCCGCTCGGCAATACCATATTCTGGGTAATGGAACCGCCGTAGCTATAAGTCATCGCCACGCCCTGAATCACAAACAGACTGGCAAGCGTCGCCAGCATGTCAGGGATCTTCAGCATGACGATCAGAAACGCATTAAACAGCCCGACCAGCATACACAGCAGCAGCGTCAGGACAATGGCGCCGGTGGAGCTAAATCCGTGCCAGACGAACAGGGAAATGACCAGCGCATTCGCCAGCGAAGCGGTTGAGCCGACTGACAGGTCAAACCCGCCGACCGACAGCGAAATGGACACGCCAATGGCAATGACCGTCACAATGGCAATCGAGCGCAAAATGTTAATGATATTATAGGGATCGAGAAAATTATCCGATGCCAGCCCGAACAGGGCGATCAAGGCTACAACGGTAATCAGCATGCCCCATTTGTACAGAAATTCAAACAAGCGGTGGCGAAAGGGGATCACCCCGTTGGGTGAAAGTTGGTGACTCACGCGGGAGTTCCTCCGGTTGAATACAATAAGAGCGTTTCTTCATCAATTTCGGATGCATCCAGTTCTGCGACAATACGGCCGTCCCACAGCACGCAGATCCGGTCGCACAGGCCGACCAGTTCGGAGAATTCGCCGGAGGCGTAAATAATGCCTTTGCCCTGCCGCGCCAAACTGTCGATCAAGGTAAACAAATCCTGTTTCGCTTTGATATCCACCCCCTTGGTGGGTTCATCAAAAATCAGCAACTGCGCCTCGCTGCGTAACCATTTGCCAATGGCGACTTTTTGCTGGTTGCCGCCAGACAAGCGGGCGAGCTTTTGCATCGGACCGGTGGTACGAATGGCCAGTTGTTGAATGATATGTCTGGCCCAGCGGAGCGCCCGGCGGTGGCGGAATATGCCCCAATGGGAAAAGCTGTCGCCGGCGCTGACGCTGAGATTCATCGTGACCGTCTCATCAATAAAGATCCCTTCTTTGCGTCGCTCTTCCGGCACCAGCGCAATGCCTTGTTCCACCGACTGATGGGGGGAGTGCGGTTTCCAGGCCGCTCCGCGATACTCGCCGCTGGCGATGTGACTGGCTGCGGCGCCGAACAAGGCTTTGCACAGTTCCGTTTTACCCGCGCCGGCTAGCCCGGCAATGCCCAGAATTTCACCTTTGCGCAGCGTCAGAGAGATATCGCGCAGCAGGGTTTCATCGTGCAGCTCGCTAACCTGAAGCAGCACCTCTGGTGACGGCGCCGAACGGCGGGGCGGGAAAATATCATCCAGACGATGGCCAAGCATCCGCTCAACGATCTGCTCGCCGCTTAAACCTTGCATGGGGCCGCTGCTGACAAATTCGCCGTCGCGCAGTACGGTCAACGTATCGCAGATTTCACTCAGTTCATGGATGCGATGAGAGATAAATACAATGCCGATCCCATCCGCCTGCAAGCGGCGAACTACCTGAAACAGCCGCTGGCTTTCCGCCTGATCGAGCGGGGCGGTCGGTTCGTCCAGAATTAAAAAACGGCACTCGTGAGACAGCGCTCTGGCGAGCAGAATTTGCTGTTTTTCGGCGAGAGAGCAACGGTCCAGACGCTGGCGCGCATTCAGACGCACGCCGAGCTGATCGAGCAGCGCCTGCGCCCGTTGGTACAACTGGGACCAGTTGAGCATGTGGCCGGTCTGCGCCAGCGTATCCAGCATGATATTTTCAGCGACGGACAACGTGGGAACCAGCGCCACATCTACCTCCTGCTGCACCAGATGAATGCCGTGGCGTTTGGCGACGCGCGGCGAGTGAATATCCACCCGCGCACCGTCGATCATGATCTCGCCACGGTAATGGCTGTAGGCGCCGGACAAAATGGTCATCAGCGTCGACTTACCCGCGCCGTTTGCGCCGGTTAACGCATGAATGGAGCCCCCTTCCAGCGTAAAATTAACCTGCTTTAACGCGTTAAAGCCGGAGAATGAGATGGAGATGCCCCGCATTTCCAATCGGGATGGTTGGGTGGTAGAGATCATGGGTCGGTAACGCTCTTGGCGGTAAATATCGTCAGAAAACGGATGTGAAAGGTATCACATAACCGGCAGAATTTAATACAGATTCAGCTCAGGTAAAGCCCCGGGTTATGAATGAAAAAGCATAAGTTAAGTAAAAAAATTCTTAAATCGCGGGAGGTAAGTGAATAAGATGGAAATATCAATAGGCTAGGTCAGCAGATTTGTCTTTTACGTCCATTATCTGCAAAACGTTTTGCCAGAAATGGCGCCCGAGGAACATCAAACGTATGAACACAACGGCAATCCGCGTACAGGTCGGTCCGGCTAATTATTTTTCTTTCCCTGGGGCAATTGAGAAGTTGCTGACATTTTATCCTGCCGAGGTGTTGAACAACGCCTTGTGGATCTACGGCGCGCGCGCGCTTGCGGCGGCGCGGCCTTACCTGCCCGCGGAATTTGATGCCCTCTCAGCCCGGCGTGCGCTGTTCACCGCGCACTGTAGCGAAGGTGAAGTTGCACGGCTGGCGAACCAGGCGGGAGAAAACTGTCAGGTAGTGATTGGTGTCGGCGGCGGAGCTGTGCTGGATACGGCGAAAGTGACGGCCCGTCAGTTGGGCGTCCCGCTGGTGGCTATTCCGACGATAGCGGCAACCTGCGCCGCGTGGACGCCCCTGTCTGTCTGGTATGACGATGACGGGCAGGCGCTGGGTTTTGAAATTTTCACCGATGCCAATCATCTGGTGTTGGTCGAGCCGCGCGTCCTTCTGGCCGCGCCGCCCGAATATCTGCTGGCAGGCATTGGCGATACGCTGGCGAAGTGGTATGAAGCCCAGGTGCTGAGCCCGCAGCCGGACACGTTATCGTTAACGGTACGTCTAGGTCTGCAAACCGCGTTGGATATCCGCGACGTGTTATTGAAGCAGGGCGCCCCGGCAATGGCGGCTGTCACCCGCGGCGAACTGACGCAGGATTTTCTCGACGTTGTGGATGCGATCATTGCCGGCGGCGGTATGGTTGGTGGACTGGGCGAGCGTTATACCCGGGTGGCGGCCGCCCATGCGGTACACAATGGACTGACGGTATTGGCGCAGACTGAACCGTTCCTGCATGGAACAAAAGTCGCTTACGGTATTCTGGTTCAAACTGCCTTGCTGGGCGATGACGCAACGCTGCATCAGTTACGCCACGCGTTCAACGTACTGGGATTGCCGACGTCACTGGCGGCGCTGGCGGTGGATATCAATGATCGCGCCGCGATCCAGGCGATGATTGAACGCACCCTGAAACCTGGCGAGTCGATTCACTATTTGCCTTTGGCGCTGAATGAGCGCGTCATGCTGGACGCTTTGCAAAAGGTGGAGGCATTGGCGGGCTGATACGGGACAATAACGGGCGGATTCTCCGCCCGCAGATGACTACTGTATCTTTTCATAGTCAAACGAGTTTCTGATGTAGCGTGAGTAGTATTGGTATTTGGCCGAGCTTGCCATTAATTCCTCATAGATCATCTGCGCCACGCCGAAATACTGATATATGCTGCCATTGAGTAATTCGACTTCCAACATACTCTTTTCCGCATCGTATCCGATAGCAAACAGCTCTGATGATGCAACGCGTTTTCTTTTCAAAATAAACCACCCCTAACGTTCAATATCCAATTCCAGATGGTGAAACAGTCTCGCTTTTATTATTGCTGCTGGCACGAAATTGCTTATCAAAATAGAATGTATAACACGTTATTCATTCAACGGGAAAAACGTGATACTTATCGGCAGCGGCTATCGAGTCGTAGGTAAATTCGGCGTTGCCGTGATGAGTCCCCCGCTGTTAATCCCGGCGATAGGTGCGTTAATACGCGGTCAAATGTTCTGCTCGTTTGATGTATTGGCCGAAGCGAGTCTTGAGCGAAACTGGCCCGCGTCTTCGCCATAGTTATCGATTAAATATCCGATAATGTTCCTGGATTCGGCGATGGTCAGTTCGCCATCGGACATCACTGGCGCTTTTCCCGCGGATGAATTTCTTTCAGGGTGTCGTGGGCGGCAAAAGTTTTCGGGTCGCGTGAATCTCTAATCACCTCATATTCAACGCTCAACGCTTCCAATAGCCATAACACTCAGGTCGAACGGAATTTTTCCAAATGATGTACGCGTGTCATGCGTCAGCCCTTGAATTCGGCAGAGAAAGACGCTGGAACCGTTCAACACCGGCTCCAGCGTTTTCCCATATCGCCTGCGACGGCCTGAAAGATGGCGGGCAGGGATAGCCCGCTATAAATATTGTGCGTGAAAGCGCAGATGATCCTCAATAAAGCTGGCAATGAAAAAATAGCTATGGTCGTAGCCAGACTGCGTACGTAACGTCAGCGGCCATCCGTGCTGACGGGCCAGTTCCGCCAGTTTCGCCGGCTGCAACTGGTCTGGTAAAAACTGGTCGCAGTCGCCCTGATCCACCAGTATGGGCAGCTTGTGCCGGGTGTTGGCCAGCAAATGACAGCTATCGTATTGCAACCACTGCGCTTCGTCATTGCCCAGATAGTTCTCGAACGCCTTACGTCCCCAGGGAACCTGCGATGGATTGACGATCGGCGCAAAGGCGGAGGCGGAGAGATATTGCCCCGGATTGCGCAATGCCAGCATCAGCGCGCCGTGTCCGCCCATGGAGTGCCCACTGATTGACTGACGGTCATTTACATTAAAGTGTTGCTGAATGAGGGCCGGCAATTCCTCACGGATATAGTCATACATACGATAGTGCGCGGCCCAGGGCTGCCGGGTGGCGTTAACGTAGAATCCGGCGCCTTGTCCCAGATCGTATCCCGTGTCATTGGCAACGTCTTCGCCCCGTGGGCTGGTGTCCGGTATGACCAGAACCAGTCCCAGTTCGGCTGCGGTGCGCTGAGCGCCAGCTTTGGTGGTGAAGTTCTCGTCGTTACAGGTGAGTCCGGACAACCAATAAAGCACGGGCGGCGGCGTATCGTCAGGCGTTGGCGGCAGGTAGATGCTGAATGTCATGTTGCAGTTAAGCGTATCGGACACATGGCGGTAGCGCTGTTGCCAGCCGCCAAACATGCGGTGTTCTTCCAGAAGTTCCGGTGACGGGATCATCATCTGTGCTGCCTCCTTTATAGGGGTAATTCCCTTGGGTGATAATGGTGTTAGCTGAAATGGATGACCGAGCGGATCGATTTCCCTTCATGCATCAAATCGAACGCGGTATTGATTTCATCCAGACTCATGGTGTGGGTGATGAAATCATTCAACTGGAATTCACCGTCCATATAGCGCTGGACAATGCCCGGCAACTGGCTGCGGCCTTTAACGCCGCCGAAGGCGGAACCTCGCCATACGCGGCCGGTGACCAGTTGGAATGGACGTGTGGAAATTTCTTCTCCGGCCCCGGCAACCCCGATGATCACGGACTCGCCCCAGCCCTTGTGACAGCATTCCAGCGCCGAACGCATGACGTTCACGTTGCCGATACATTCAAATGAGAAGTCAACGCCGCCGTCGGTCAGTTCGACGATCACTTCCTGAACGGGCTGGTTATAATCTTTTGGGTTGATCAGATCGGTGGCGCCCAGTTTGCGCGCCAACTCGAATTTGCTGGTATTAATGTCAATCCCGATGATGCGGCCGGCGCCCGCCATTTGCGCACCGATAATGGCTGACAACCCAATACCGCCGAGGCCAAAAATCGCCACCGTGTCGCCTTTTTTCACTTTGGCCGTATTGATTACCGCGCCCATGCCGGTGGTAACGCCACAGCCTAGCAGACAGACCTCTTTCAACGGCGCGTCTTTGCTGATTTTAGCCAGCGAGATTTCCGGTACCACCGTGTGCTCTGCAAATGTCGAGGTGCCCATATAGTGGAAAATCGGCTGACCGTTTTTAGAGAAACGCGTGGTGCCGTCCGGCATGAGCCCTTTGCCTTGTGTGACGCGGATGGCCTGACACAGGTTGGTTTTTCCTGAACGGCAGAATTTACATTCGCCACATTCAGGGGTGTACAGCGGAATAACATGATCGCCGACGGCCACGCTGGTAACGCCTTCGCCGATGGCTTCAACGATGCCGCCGCCTTCATGACCCAGAATGGCTGGGAAAACGCCCTCGGGATCTTTACCGGAAAGGGTATAGGCATCAGTGTGACAAACGCCGGTAGCAACAATGCGCACCAGGACTTCGCCTTTCTGGGGGGGCATTAAATCGACTTCTTCAATCGATAATGGCTGGTTCGGACCCCAGGCGACAGCGGCGCGGGTTTTGATCATTTGCATGGTGTAACTCCTCTAGCGGCAGTATGTTGCGCGAACATTTACAGTTGGTTGTGGATTGGTCTCAGTAAGCATGATGTCAGATTGAAGATTGTTCAATAAGGAGCGTTTTAAGCGCCTCGACATTGGGACCGAAAGCATCGCGCCGCCATATCAGCCAGGTGGCGGTTTCTGCGATTTCCGTGGGTAGCGTATGCACTTGTACGCAAGCATGGGCCGGTAACAATTCAAGTACGGAAGCGGGAATAAGCGCCAATCCCGCTCCGCTGGCGACGCAGGCAAGCAAGGCATGGTATGACGGAACCTCCGTGATGTTACCGTGCGCGATGCCTTCCTGTGTGAACCACTTCTCCAGCCGGGCACGGTAGGCGCAGCGCGGCGGGAAAGCGAACAACGTCTCGTCCCTGGCATCCCGCGCACGGTGAATCGGTGAATGATGGGTATCCGAGATCAGCACCAGATGTTCGGGATATGATTGGCAGCCGTTCAGCTCATCGTAGAAAAGCGGGCCGTCCACAAATGCCGCGGCCAGCGTTCCAGCCCGAACCCTATCGACAATCTCCCCGGATGTTCCCGTTGTAAGTGAAAGCACCACGCCGGGATAGCGCTGATGATAGGCCGCGAGCACCCCCGGCAGCCGGGTCGCGGCCATACTTTCCATTGATCCTAGCGCGAAGTTGCCGGCAGGTTCGCCGTTGCGGGTCATGTTGATGGCTTCTTCACTGAGAACCAGAATACGTTGCGCGTAGCAGAGAAAATTGTGTCCGATAGGGGACAGCCGTAAGCGCTGCTTTTCACGGATAAAGAGATCGGCCCCCAGTTCCTGCTCAAGCTGACGAAGACGCGTGGTCAAATTTGAGGGCACGCGATGAAGCTGTTCCGCCGCACGAACGACTGAACCCGTTTCGGCAACCAGACAAAACATGCGTAGCTGGGTGAGATTCATGGCTTTCTCTTTTCGTAATTAACTTTGTTCTAATTATTCACTATTCGTGAGTTTATCGAGAAGTCACATTGTTCGCAACTTTAATGCAACACGCGGGGGGATGGCATGGGTTGAGCCGTTTGGGGCGTCAATAATTGCCATTAATACTTTCTTTTACCTATTGGTAAAAACAATTCTACTTTAAAGCTAATTTAAGTTTTAATATTTAACACTGAGACAATTAAATTCAAAAATTGATAACTATAATGACCTCTCCTACTATTACCATTGACGGTGATTAGAAGACCTGTTTTATCTGAAAGATGAGACGGCGAAGTTATTGCAAGGTAAAAACACTGGCCCACTAGCCTAATGATGATAGCGGTAATGATTAATATCCAGCTATTGATTCAATAGATATTTCTACAAAAAAACAGCGCTGTCATTCTTATCGGCAGCGTGCATTCCTTTACCTGATAAAATATGACAATTTTTTCCGACAAAGTCATGTCGAATAAGTCAGCAGGCATGGAGATAGGTAGTTAAAAAGAAATAGACAAAATAATTAGTTGAGTAGAGAATAAATGGGTGTCATCGGTCAATAGCTTTGGGCTATCATTTTCTTTATTTTTGGTTATATTGACGATAATATTGGGAAGAATATCAGCCCGTATGACCGGTAAGAGCGATGGATGACTGAGCATGTTTGTCGATCACATCAGTTAAGCCTGTCTTTTGCCGCAAACGCAAAGTGGGAGAACTTAAGCGGGTGATGATATTTATTCGCCATGCAATTACACACGATCAGTCGGTTTTCAATTAAAAAATGTGCATCCGCATTTAAAAAGCACAGATGAAAATCACTTAATAATTTATAGGAGTCTTCTGTGAATTTTTTAAAAAACATCACCATCAGGGCCATGCTTTTAATCATACTGGGAATATTCATCCTTTTATGGGGAGGGGTATCCCTTTATATGTCATCGTCACTCAGTGAAATGACAAAATTATTGGAAGCCGGGGAGTTACAGAAAAAGAATGCTGACACGATAGCCGACGGTAACGATCAATATTTTCGTGCTATCAGCCGATTAGTTCGGGCAATGGATTATAACCAGAGTGGCGACGCGGTTGAAGTTGAGAAATGGCTTACCTCAGCGGAAGAGGGGATTAAAAACACCTCGGATAAGCTGGCGGAATTTAAAACCGCCGATCATGGCGACGTCGACAAAACCACCACCGAAAACATGGAAAAAGCCTGGGCACAGGTGATTGATAACGGGTTGAAGCCCTTGTTCGCCGCGGTTCGCGATAATCGTCCTGATGAGTTCCGGCGTCTATTCAGAGATGTTTATCCTGCTCAGAGTATCGCGTTCGGCAACAGCATGGATAAATATCAAACCACCGCGATCGCTTTTTCCGGCACGTCATTATCTAAGGTGTATGAATTAGTCAGTTGGAATAAAAACATCCTGATGATTGCAGCGCTCATTGGGCTGCTGATTCTGTTCCTGACCGATCGCTATCTGGTAAATTATCTGGTTAAGCCGTTAAACATGATCAAAGGTCATTTCAGGGTTATGGCCGAGGGTCAACTGGGGCATCCGCTGGAAACGTTCGGCCGTAACTGTGCCGGCCAGTTGATTCCTTATCTGAAAGATATGCAAAACAGTCTGATTAATACAGTCGCAGCGATACGCGATAGCGCTGGCGCCATTTATCAGGGCGCGAGCGAAATCAAAAGCGGCAACAACGATTTGTCTGTTCGAACCGAGCAACAGGCGGCTGCACTGGAACAAACGGCGGCCAGCATGGAGCAATTAGCCGCAACGGTGAAACAGAACGCGGAAAACGTGCACCAGGCCAGCAAACTTGCCCAGGATGCGTCGATTGCGGCGAAGAGAGGAGGGAACGTCGCGAGTGAAGTGGTGGAAACAATGGCGAATATTACCACCAGTTCGAAGAAGATCGCCGATATTACCAGCGTCATTAACGGGATCGCCTTCCAAACCAATATTCTGGCGTTGAACGCGGCGGTTGAAGCGGCGAGAGCCGGTGAGCAAGGTCGGGGTTTTGCGGTAGTCGCCGGGGAAGTGCGTAATCTGGCGCAGCGCAGCGCACAGGCGGCCAAAGAGATCGAAGGGTTGATTGCCGAGTCGGTTGTGCGCGTCAATACGGGGTCGCAACAGGTCGCGCAGACGGGTGAAGCGATGGAGTCCATCATTGTCGCCATTACGCGCGTGAACGATCTGATGGGAGAAATCGCCTCGGCGTCGGATGAACAGAGCGGTGGTATCAGCCAGATTGGTCAGGCCGTGACGGAGATGGACGGGGTAACGCAGCAGAATGCTTCTCTGGTGCAGGAATCCGCCGCCGCCGCTGCTTCGCTGGAGGATCAGGCCCGTCAATTGACTGAAGCGGTTTCTGTCTTTCAGCTTGCCGCCGGTGAGAAACGTCGACGTAGTGAAAGTCAACAGTTAGGCAAGCCGGTGTCGCCGCTGCTGGGCGCGGGGACGGTAAACAGTGGCAAGTCAGGTAGAAATGATCACGCTGGCTGGGAAAAATTCTGATTAACAGCGGGTGGCCGTTATCCATTGGGCAGGATGGCGGCCTGTCCCCTTTAAAAGCGAGAGGCACCAGGCGAGGGCTTGGTGCCTCTATTTTTCTTCGCGGACCGAGGCATTGGGCGAATCTATAACGGATGATAACCTGAATCTATTTCAACAATCATGATGCACAATCACTGGATAATCGTTTCTCACTCAACTACAGTGTGCACGGCGTTTTGGCCGGACCAACGCCATCATAAGCAACACCAGCTGGAGAATAAGAATGTCATCATTGAGTAAAGAAGCCGTCTTGGTGCATGAAGCGCTGATGGCGCGTGGTCTTGAAACGCCGCTGCGCGGACAACTGTTGGATCGGGAAACGCGTAAACAGCGGATCACCGAACATATGACGGAAATCATGAATCTGTTAAGCCTCGATCTGGAGGACGACAGTCTGGCAGAGACACCGCATCGCATCGCTAAAATGTATGTCGATGAAATATTCTCCGGTTTGGATTATGCCAATTTCCCGAAAATCACCATCATTGAAAACAAGATGAAGGTGGATGAAATGGTCACCGTGCGTGATATCACGCTGACCAGCACCTGCGAACACCACTTCGTGATGATTGATGGCAAGGCGACCGTCGCTTACATTCCAAAAGACGGCGTGATTGGCTTATCCAAAATCAACCGTATCGTGCAGTTTTTCTCCCAGCGGCCGCAGGTTCAGGAGCGTCTGACGCAGCAGATCTTGATTGCGCTGCAAACCTTGCTGGGCACCAGCAATGTGGCCGTTTCCATCGATGCCGTTCACTATTGCGTCAAGGCCCGTGGCGTCCGTGATGCGACCAGCGCCACCACCACGACCTCGCTGGGCGGGTTATTCAAATCCAGTCAGAATACCCGTCAGGAGTTCCTGCGCGCGGTGCGTCACCATAGTTAATCTCGCCTTCTCTGAATAGACGTTGGGAGCAGAACGCCCAGCGTTTATTTCATGTTACTGTCTCGCGATGTTGATGCTTTCTTTACACGTCAGCAAGGGGTACGGATTATTTTGCTATGCTGAAACCTGTCGGCCAGGCAGAAAATGCGTAGGATTTCCAGTAATCTGTTAATACAATCGGCATTCCGATGATTTAATTACAGCTCAAGCGCTATGCCTTCTCAACCCATGCCGCCATCACGTATTGCCGCACTGGATTTCGCCAGAGGGATCGCCCTACTCGGCATTTTGTTACTCAACATCACGGCGTTCGGGCTGCCAAAAGCCGCTTACCTTAACCCGGCCTATCAGGGATTGCCTTCCCTGAGCGATGCCCTGACATGGGCGGCAATGGATCTCCTGGTGCAGGCGAAATTTTTGACCCTGTTCTCTATCCTGTTTGGCGCGGGCTTACAACTGTTGTTACCGCGCGGGAAGCGTTGGGCTCATGCGCGCCTTTTCTGGCTGATGCTGATCGGGTTGGCGCACGCTATTTTTTTATGGGACGGCGATATTCTGCTCGATTACGGCCTGATCGGACTGGTGTGTTACGGCATGATTCGCCATGCCGATGACAGCCGCGCTTTACTGCGCACCGGCGCTGTCATGTATCTGGTCGGCATCGGCGTCCTGTTTGTGCTAAGTCAGTTGCTTAGTCCGCAACCGGGACGTTTCTGGCTGCCCGGCGAGGCGGATATTGCGTATGAAATTGCCTGGCAAACCTCGGGCGGGCCGGAAGCCTGGCGTAATCGGGTCGATTTGCTGACGCAGAGCCTCTTGTCATTAGGCGTACAATACGGCTGGCTGTTAGCCGGCGCAATGTTGCTGGGGGCCGGCCTGATGCGCAGCGGTTGGCTGCGAGGGGAATTCAGCCACAGCCACTACCGCAAAGTTGCCCTGTGCTTTATCCCGCTGGGGATAGCGATAAACAGTCTTGGCGTCATTGCACAGTGGCTGGTGCAGTGGGAATATCAGTGGAGTGGGTTGCTGTTGCAGATCCCGCGTGAACTGAGTGCGCCGTTACAGGCGGTCGGCTATCTTGCATTGTGTTATGGCTTTTGGCCGACGCTCTGCCAGTGGCGTATCGTGTATTGGATCAGCGATATCGGCCGCATGGCGCTGACCAATTATTTGCTGCAAACCTTACTGTGCATCCTGCTGTTTAACCATTTAGGCTTCTTCATGCGTTTCGACCGTTTGCAACTGCTGGCTATCGTGCCGGGCATTTGGGCGGTGAACCTGATTTTTTCCCACTACTGGTTACGCTATTTTCGGCAGGGGCCGTTTGAGTGGCTGTGGCGTACACTGACGGCAGGCGTTGCCCGAACATCTGATTAAGGCGCCTTATTCTCTGCTGCCGCAAGCGGTTTTTCAGGCGTCTTACCGATACCGGTTTGCACTGACGGCGGATTTATCACTTGTTCAGCGGGAACAGCGGGGTAATCCGGCGTGTCAACCGGGACTTTATGTTCGGCGGGAATTGGAATGTGCGGCCCCAGAAAACGGGGCTCCCGTTTCAGAATATACAGATCGGTCAACGCGCCGAGTCTGGCGCCAAATTCCCGCAGACGCACCGTCATCATATTTTTGGGCGAAGGTACGGCATAGCACTGCGCCTGAATCCCCAGATGCAACGCGATAAATAATGCCCGCTCACAGTGAAAACGCTGGGTAATAATCGTGAACTCATTGGTATTAAAGACTTTCCGCGTTCTGACGATGGAATCCAGCGTCCTGAACCCGGCATAGTCCAGCACGATATCCTCAGGAGGAACGCCTGCGGAGATCAAATCGCGGCGCATGGTCATGGGTTCATTATAACTTTGCAGCGCATTATCGCCGCTCAGCAACAGATAGCTGATCTTGCCGCTGTTATAGGCATTCAATGCACCCTGAATACGGAAAAGGTAATACTGATTTATGACGCCGGTCCGGTAATACTTCGCGGTTCCCAATACCACGCCGACCTGTCGGATTGGCAGCGCTTGCAGCTCATCATAAACAAAAGGCGCGGTTTTCCAACTGATCCAGCGATCAAGAGCCACAGCCGACAGCACCAGCACGCCAATGGTGAGTAACAGGCCGATGATCAGGCGTTTCCACATGCTTATGTCTCAGGAAGGCTATAGGGGTGGTTATGCTTTCAAGGCTACTTTACCTGAAAGGGGGACGCAAGGCGCAGGCGGTATCGGTGGGGGTTATTGACTGATTTTTCAGCGGTAGCGCATAAAAATGACGGATGAAATATGCCGGTCGTTTGCACGGGCAAGCAACCGGCTAAGCGTGGCGACATCGGTTAAATCCGGCTGCCCCACAAATCGTATTCGTCGGCGTGTTCGATTTTGACTTTCACGATGTCGCCCACATTGACGCTGGTTTCGCCATTCAGGTAGACCGCGCCATCGATTTCCGGGGCGTCGGCCATGCTGCGTCCGATGGCGCCTTCTTCATCAATTTCGTCGATCAGCACCAGCAGCTCGCGGCCAATTTTGTCTTGCAGACGCTGAGCGGAAATGCGCTGTTGCAACTGCATAAAGCGGTGGTAACGCGCCTCTTTGATCGCTTCCGGCACCTGATCCGGTAACTGATTCGCCGCCGCGCCTTCCACCGGGCTGTACTTGAAGCAGCCAACGCGATCCAGTTTGGCTTCTTGCAGGAAATCCAACAACGTCTGGAAGTCTTCTTCCGTTTCGCCGGGGAAACCGACAATGAAGGTGGAGCGCAGCGTCAGCTCCGGGCAAATCTCCCGCCAGTGCTTGATGCGCTCCAGCGTTCTTTCCACTGCGCCAGGGCGTTTCATCAGTTTCAGAATGCGCGGGCTGGCGTGTTGCAGCGGAATATCCAGATACGGCAGGATTTTGCCCGCGGCCATTAGCGGAATCACGTCATCTACGTGCGGGTAAGGGTAAACATAGTGCAGACGGATCCACACACCCAGCGATGACAGTTGCTCGCACAGGCTCACCATAGTGGTTTTCACCGGTTGCCCGTTCCAGAAACCGGTACGTTGCTTCACATCCGCGCCGTAGGCGGAGGTATCCTGTGAGATGACCAACAGCTCTTTCACGCCGGCATCCACCAGACGTTTCGCTTCATCCAGCACGGAACCGATCGGACGGCTATCCAGATCGCCACGCATGGACGGGATAATACAGAAGGTGCAGCGATGGTTGCAGCCTTCGGAAATCTTCAGATACGCGTAATGACGCGGCGTCAGCTTCACGCCCTGTGCGGGGATCAGGCTGGTAAACGGGTTATGTTCGGGTTTGGGCACGTATTGATGTACGTGCGACAGCACCTGTTCGTAACTGTGGGGGCCGGTAATCTCCAGCACTTTCGGGTGAACTTCGCGGATTTGATTCTCTTTGGCGCCCAGACAGCCAGTGACGATCACCTTGCCGTTTTCATTCAACGCTTCACCGATGGCTTCCAATGATTCCTGCACCGCACTATCAATAAAACCACACGTATTGACGATCACCAGTTCGGCATCATTGTAACGTGGAACCACCTGATAACCTTCAGTACGCAATTCGGTCAGGATTCTCTCGGAATCCACCAGGTTCTTCGGACAACCGAGTGATACGAATCCAATCTTTGGCATTTTTGAACAGTCCAGTCTTATGACGATAAAAATAGTGGGGGATTATACCTGTGACTAAACTGTACAGCTACACTCGATGGTCTTCAGAATGGCATCCGCTACGCACCAGAGAACTCGCTTAACCTTGCTCGAATTTCACGGCCCCGAATCGTTATCATAGTTAACCTCACTTCAGGCGGGAAGAAGATGTATTCTGCCACTGACCCTATCTCTCGGTCAGCGCGTGACCGGTGAGGGCGAAATAATGATATGCCTTTTTAATCTTTATGATTTAATTTGTCATTCTTGATAATGAGGCAAATTGCCTCTAGATGGGAAAGTGACACAATGAAACTCACACATTCAGTTAGAGCGGTTCTGGGTATCGCGCTGTTGGCGGCCGGGATTCAACTGGCTTGCGCCAGCAGCGATCCGAAAACCATCGTCTTTGGCGTCGCGCCGGGGCCGTACGGCGATATGGTCAATCAGGCGATTAAACCTGAACTGACAAAGAAAGGTTATAAAGTGGTGGTGCGCGAATTCAGTGACTATGTGCAGCCCAATCTGGCGTTGGCTAATGGCAGTATCGACGCCAATCTGTTTCAGCATACGCTGTATCTGGAGAAATTCGCCGCCGATAAAGGTCTGAAAATCTCCCCTCTGATCACCGTGCCGACGGCCAGTATGGGACTGTATTCCAACAAGATTAAATCGCTGGATGAACTGAAAAAAGGTGACGTTATTACCTTGTCCAACGACGCGACCAATCTGGCTCGCGGCCTGCGTTTTCTCCAGTCGCTGGGGCTGATCACGATTAAAGCCGATATCGATGCGACCAAAGCGTCAGAAAAAGACATTGTTGCAAACCCGCGTGGACTGGTGTTCAAACCGCTGGAAGCCGCACAGTTGCCGCGTACGCTGGATAGTGTCACCGCATCGCTGGTTAACGGTAATTTCGCGTTTGCCGCCGGATTGAAGCTCTCTTCCGCGATGAAGCTGGAAACGCTGGACGAAAATCTGAAAAACGTTATCGCGGTACGTACCGACGATCTGGACAAGCCATTTGTGCGGGATACCAAAGCGGCCGTTGAATCACCGGCGTATGCCGCGGTGATCGATCAGCCAGGTTCGATGTTCAGCCAGTTCCAGAAACCGGAGTGGATGAAAGCGAACACGCAGGCCGCCGCCAGGTAGTTTTGTAGCACACTTTGGCGGGGTTGGTGACGAAAGACATCGGGCTGGTCTGTGACCGGCCTTCTTCTTTTCCGCGTAGGCCAGGAGTTTGCGGATAATGATTCAGTTAGACGGAGTATGTGTTGATTTTCCTCAGGGAAAACAACAGGGAAACCGCGCGGTTGATAATGTGACGTTGCACATTCGTCAGGGCGAGGTTTACGGTATTGTCGGCACCAGCGGGGCAGGAAAAAGCACGCTGTTACGCACCATCAATTTATTGCAGCGCCCCACGGCGGGGACGGTGCGGGTCAATGGGGTCAAAGTCAGCGACCTGAAGGGTAAAAGCCTGCGGGAGCAACGTCAGAAGATCGGCATGATCTTCCAGCATTTCAATTTAATGCAGACGCGAAGCGTGGCGGAAAACGTGGCGTTCAGTCTGAAAGCCGCGGGTAAATCCGCGGACGAGATTGCGCGGCGTGTGCCTGAGATCTTGAATCTGGTTGGGCTGTCCGATAAGGCTGCGGCGTTTCCGTCGCAACTGAGCGGCGGGCAGAAGCAGCGCGTCGGCATTGCCAGAGCGATCGCCAATCACCCGGAGGTTTTACTGTGTGATGAGCCGACGTCCGCGCTGGATTTGGAAACCTCGGCCGCCATTTTGGTGCTGCTCAAAGAGATTAATCAGAAACTGGGCATTACCATCATATTGATATCCCATGAAATGAGCGTCATCAAGTCCGTCTGTGACCGGGTGGCGGTGATGACGGCAGGCAGGGTGGTGGAAGAGGGCGAGGTATTTGATATTTTCGCCGCGCCGCAGCATTCGTTTACTCGCCAACTGGTGTCACATACGTTGAACCTCGAACTGCCTTCCCGACTGTTGGAGGATCTGCAAGGCACGTTGCTGAAGATTCTGTTCGTTGGCGAATCGGCCGAACAGCCGGTGCTGTCTGACGTCGCGATCCGTTATGGCGTCTCCGTTAACATCCTGCACGGGAAAATTGAATACATTGGCCCGCGGGCGTTGGGTATTCTGGTGGCGCTGTTAACCCATCAAACCGAGCCTGCCAAAGTAAAGGCGGCGGTGAAACATATTCAGGAAAGAACGGCTCACGTGGAGGTGCTGCATGGCTGATTTATGGGTCGATCTGATTGCGGCTTTTGGTGAGACATTCCAGATGGTGGGCATCTCTACGTTGCTGGCGATTATTGGTGGTTTACCGCTGGGTTTTCTTATCTATGTCACTGATCGTCATCTGTTCTGGGAGAGCCGCGCGGTTTATCTGCTTAGCACCGTGCTGGTCAATATCATTCGCTCTATTCCATTTGTGATTTTGCTGGTGCTGCTGTTACCGCTGACGCAGATTTTGCTGGGTAACACGATTGGCCCGATTGCGGCGTCAGTGCCGATGTCCGTGGCGGCTATCGCGTTTTATGCCCGTCTGGTGGATAGCGCGCTGCGTGAAGTCGATCCGGGCATTGTCGAAGCGGCGGAAGCCTTTGGCGCCAGCCCGCTGCGTATTATCTGCACCGTCCTGTTGCCGGAAGCCAAAGCCGGATTGTTGCGCGGCTTGACAATTACGCTGGTGAGCCTGATTGGATATTCGGCGATGGCGGGCATTGTGGGCGGCGGCGGGGTCGGTGATTTGGCGATCCGTTTTGGCTATTATCGCTATGAAACCGAGGTGATGATTATCACGGTTATTGCGTTGGTGGTGTTGGTGCAAATGGTGCAAACGCTGGGCGACTGGCTGTCAAAACGCGCAGACAAACGTGAACGCCGTTAGATTTACAGTTGGCGCATGATTTAGAAAATGGGTTGAGGTCTTTATTCTGGCAGTGCCTCAACCTGCGTTAAACCTGGCTATTTCCTCACTCTTTAACAGGGTTACGCCCTTGTTTATCTTTGATTTTTAGACCTTTTCATTTTTTTGACTATCTTTACAGATTGAATGGTTTCCATAAAGGAGATGACACGTTACCTTATATGTTGCCAGAGTTTTCAAAACATGTTGAAAAACAATTGCTTTTAACAACTTATGGATATCGCGGCGATCTCATGAAGACAACTATTTTCCTCACCAGGCTAAAATCCATTACGGTGGGCACGGTATTACTCGCAGGGCTGTCAACGGCACCGCGCGCGGAGCAATTGCCCGCAGCGCCTCAGATCGAGTCTAAGGCATTTATTCTGATGGATTATCACAGCGGTAACGTGCTGGCGGAATCCAATGCGGATGAACGTCTTGACCCGGCCAGTCTGACAAAAATCATGGCGAGTTACGTGATCGGACAGGCGATCAAAGCTGGAAAAATTCGCCCGACGGACGAAGTCACGGTAGGTAAGGATGCCTGGGCGACGGGCAACCCGGCGCTGAGTGGTTCATCGCTGATGTTCCTCAAACCCGGTGACCGTATCCCGGTGTCTGAATTAAATAAAGGCATTGTCATACAGTCAGGCAATGACGCCAGCATCGCCTTGGCAGATTATGTCGCGGGCAGCCAGGACTCATTTGTCAGTTTGATGAACAGCTATGCCAAAGCACTGAAACTCACCAATACCCATTTCCTTACCGTGCACGGTCTGGATGCGCCAGGGCAGTACAGCACCGCGCGTGATATGGCGCTGCTGGGGCAGGCGTTGATCCGTGATGTACCGGAAGAGTATGCGCTGCATAAGGAAAAAGAATTTACCTTCAATAATATTCATCAGCTTAACCGCAACCGGCTGCTGTGGAGTAGCAACCTGAACGTCGACGGTATTAAAACCGGGCATACCAGCGGGGCGGGGCACAATCTGGTTGCATCCGCGACGCAAGACGGCATGCGTTTGATTTCAGTGGTGCTCGGCGCCGCGACGGATGGCATCCGCTTTCGTGAAAGTGAAAAATTGCTGACCTGGGGCTTTCGCTTCTTTGAAACCGTCACGCCGGTCAAGGCCGGCGTTCCCTTCACCACGCAGCGCGTCTGGTTTGGCACGCGCAAGGAAGCGCGTCTAGGCGTGGCCAATGATGCGGCGCTCACCATCCCCAAAGGCCAGATGAAAAACCTGAAAGCCAGTTTTACGCTGATCCAGCCGCAACTGTCCGCACCGTTGGCAAAAAATCAGGTGGTCGGCACCATTGATTTCCAACTTAATGGCAAAAGCGTCGAGCAGCGTCAACTGGTGGCGCTGGATGACATTTCAGAGGCCGGTTTCATCAGCAAATTATGGGATAGCGTGATGATGAAACTACAACAATGGTTTAGTGGCTGGTTTGGCTAGCCGTCGGCGTGCAAGAACAGAATCCCGTTATTGTTGAAATAGCGGATATATTCCGCAGGTGGCGCTCGGTCGCTGATCAGAGTATCAAACAGGGTAAGAGGCCCAATGCAGGCGGATTTAATCTTGCCGAATTTGCTGCTGTCTAAGACCAGAATGGCGCGCTGTGACATGGCCAGCGCGCGCTGCTTCATGCTCAGTTCGGCGAAATTGAAGCAGGTGGCGCCAGCGTTCAGATCAATGCCCGCCGCGGAGATAAATGCTTTGTTCGGGCAGATATTATCCAACTCATTGCACTGGCTGAGCGGGGTGAAGATGGCGTTATCCGGGTGAAACTGACCGCCGCATAAAATCACTTTGCTGGCGGATTTTCCCTGCAATGCCCGAAAGGTGTTGAGTGAATAGCAAATGGCGGTGAACGACAGATTGTCAGGAATGGCGTCGATGATAAACGGCGTGGTGGTGCCGCAATCGAAAAATACCGTATCGCCGTGGTCAATCAGGCGGGCGGCCAGTTCACCCGCCGCCTGCTTCTCTTCCACATGCTTGCTCTGTTGTTCGGAAACGAAATAGTTGGTGACATTGTTGCTTTTCAGATCGCCGACAACATAGCCGCCAAGCAGTACCACCGCCGAGGATTTTACATTAAGATCGCGGCGAACGGTCATTTCGGATACGCCCAGCAATTGCGCCGCGTCTTTAAGGTGAAGCTTGTCGGCTTTTTTCAGGGCCAGAGCCAGTTTCTTGATCCGTTCCGATCGTCGCGTTTCCATGTGGTTTCCTGATAATAACCCCGGTTGGCGTGAGATTCTGCTTATCGTCAAGCAGGCCGATTTCTAATATTACCTTCTACGGCCTAGCGGCGTAAACCTCGCGAACCCAAAGGGAAACCGATAACAGAACAAACCTTGATAGACGGGCTGGCAGGGTGCAGTCATGTTGGAACTGGCGTGGCGTTCGGAAGATTTACCCGGATTCAGAAAAAGAAAAGGCCCATCGTTCTTGAACCTCAATGGCGTGAACGACGGGCTCCTCAATATGGGGATATCAAAGAAAAGCAGTGGCACCTATTCAGACTGCGCCCCTAAGGAAAAGTTCTGCCGCTTTGAGAAAAATTGATGATTAATCACTAACCCGGCAATTGCGGCCAGATAACAACAATCAGCGAACCGGCCAGCGTCAACAAAACATTGGCGATAGCATAGGTACCGGCGTACCCCAACGCCGGAATATTACTGCGGGCGGTATCGCTGATAATTTCCATTGCGGGGGCGCAGGTGCGGGCGCCCATTATCGCACCGAATAATAACGCCCGGTTCATCCGCAGCACATATGCCCCGAACAGAAAACAGATCACTACCGGCGCCAGACTGACCACCAAACCGGAAATCAGCATCTGCACGCCGATATCACCCAAGCTGACGCCAATCGTACTGCCTGCGCTCAAGCCGACGCCCGCCATAAAAACCATCAGGCCGAATTCTTTCACCATATTCAGCGCGCCCTGCGGAATATAACCAAACGTTGGGTGGTTGGCCCGCAGAAAACCCAGCATGATCCCGGCAAACAGCAGACCGGCGGCGTTGCCTATGCCGAAGGTGAAGTTACTGAACTGGATAGTGATCAGGCCGACCATCATGCCGATGATGAAGAAAGCGCAAAAAGCCAGCAGGTCAGTCACTTGACTGTGAATCGAAATAAAACCGATGCGGTCGGCGATGCTTTTTACCCGGCGGGCGTCGCCACTCACCTGTAACACATCGCCTTTATTCAGCACAACGGCATCATCAATAGGCATCTCGATCTGGCTGCGGATAATGCGGTTGAGAAAACAGCCGTGATCGGTCAGTTTGAGCTGGCTGAGGCGTTTACCCACCGCGTTATGGTTTTTCACCACGATCTCTTCGGTGACAATGCGCATATCCAGCAGGTCGCGATCGAATACTTCTTTTCCGTCGCGGAAGTTCGGGTTCAGCCGGGCGTGAGCGTCCGGGTAACCGACCAGCGCGATTTCGTCACCTATTTGCAGCACGGCATCACCATCCGGACTCGCCAGAATACCGTTCCGGCGAATTCGTTCAATGTAGCAGCCGGTCTGACGATAAATTCCCAGCTCGCGCAAATTCTTGCCATCGGCCCAGGCAACCAGTTCCGGCCCGACGCGATAGGCGCGTATCACAGGCAGATAGACCTTTCTTTGGCTATCGGTATCCAGTCCGCGTTCTCGGGCAATTTGCTGGGCGCTGGTCGGCAGATCCTGATGTTGCAGTTTAGGCAGATAGCGCGCGCCGAAGATAAGACTTACCAGACCCACCAGATAGGTCAGGGCGTAGCCGAGGCTGAGGTGATCCTGCTCAATTCCCAACTGCGAACCCATGCCGATGGTATTGCGCAGCGTATCGCCCGCGCCGACCAAAACCGGCGTCGAGGTCATCGAACCGGCGAGCATCCCGGCCGTTAAACCGATGTCCCAGCCGAAAAGTTTACCCAGCCCCAGCGCTATAAGCATCGCGCTGCCCACCATTACCAGAGCCAGCATGAAATAATTTTTACCGTCGCGGAAAAAAATAGAAAAGAAATTAGGTCCGGCTTCAATCCCGACGCAAAAAATAAACAACATAAAACCCAGGCTGAGCGCTTCGGTATTAATCGAAAAGTGCTGTTGTCCCAGTAATAATGAGACGACTAAAACACCAATAGAATTACCGAGTTGTACTGAGCCCAGGCGTAATTTCCCCAAACAGAGTCCTAATGAAAGAACCACGAATAGAAGCAGAATGTAATTCCCGTTTAACAAATCAGCGACGTTTATATTCATGGGATGTAACTTGTTGTTTACCAGTAAGTTCTTGATATAAATGACTATGTGAACTAGATTTAGTCATTGGAAATAGCGGTTCCTTTAACGCCGTTAAATTCGTTAGCTGAAAGGAATCCGTCGCACGAGTATAAATTATTCAGCAAAATTGTTCAGTCAATTATTGTTTCCGAAATGATTATGTGGCGTTGCTATTGTAGCAACTTGTAAGTTATAGAACCAGCATAAGGCAAATAATGATCAGGGATTTAATAAAACCCTGATCATTATTAAACAGAGCAAAACCTCGCTTTAGTCATATTGGGGATATTTAGACATCCATATTTTTGTGCCGATTTATACCCAATCGTTTTCAATATGGAGGAAAACCGCGGGTAAACCAATCCCGATGAGCTGACGGAAGTTAACGGCCTGGTGCGGCAAACAAATATGGCGTGGAAGTGTGAGCATGTTAAAGGGAGGAGAAGTATGGTAAACGACAAAGGTTGGGTAGGTGTTGCCTGCTGTTTTTTATTGTTTATCGCGGTTTTTATGAGCCAAAAAATGGATGTGTCCGACGCGGCGGTGGGGGAAAGTTTGCATGGCGGTCCCGGTATGCTGCTTTTTTTATTGCCCGGTGCGATCGCCGGCTGTCTGTGCGCGCGAGGGCGCCTGCTATATCCGCTGTTCGGTGCGCTGTTGGCGACGCCATTCTGTCTGATTATTTTGCACTTTTGGCGTATGCAGCAGGGCGCTTTCTGGCAAGAACTGGCCTATTTCTTAAGCGCGATTTTCTGGAGCGTGCTGGGGGCGTTAGGACTCTTATTTCTGAATGGGGTGTATCGACGTTATTTTCACGGCCATCCTCGGGAAAAAAGATGATGGCCAATGCCGGGTGAATCCATAAGACAAAAGGCGCATATCGCGCCTTTTGTTATTAGATTGGTTACGGCTGTTGGAGCAGGTCGGGATTTGCTTTGACGTAAGCTTCGAAATCAGTGTAGCCGCCAATGTGTTTTTCATTGAGGAAAATCTGCGGTACGGTTTCAACTGGCTTACCGATGGTTTTGGACAGATCGTCTTTCGTTATGTCTTCCTCATAGATATCCACATAACGGAAACTGAAGTCATTACGTTGTTCTTTCAGCCTTTCTGCTAATTCTTTAGCGCGCACGCAATAAGGACAGCCAGGCCGCCCGAAAATAACAGCGAACATGTTAACTCCTTAGTAAAGTTAGAGATTTTTTCAAAAAACCATTAGCATAATGCTTGTCTCAGAATAAAATTTACTATGCTCGCATTGATTGATGAACAAAAGCAGTAATTACCTGTTGCATTAATTTGTTTTATCTATGATTGGCGGTGAAGCATCGGAGGGCGTTGGCCCGGTCGACAGCCTGACCTATAATCATCAACCGTATTATGTGGTTATTAGATGTGTCCCCGCGCCGGTCGATGCGGATGACTAAAGAGAGTCCCATTTATCAACGGTGCATGACTTAATGCCCGAAGGATATGCAAAGTGACGCCGACTATTGACTTACTACAACGCCATCGTTCCATTCGTTCTTTTACTTCACAGCCGCTGACGGATGAACAGCGCAGTGCGATTATCGCCGCCGCCCGGAGCGCATCCAGCTCCAGCTTTTTACAGTGTTCTTCAATCATTCGTATTACCGACCCGGACAAACGTCAAACGCTGGTTCACTATAGCGGTGAGCAGGCGTACGTCGCTCAGGCGGCGGAGTTCTGGGTCTTCTGCGCAGATTTTCACCGGCATCTGGCCATTTTCCCGCAGGCGGAAACCGGGCTGGCGGAACAGTTGCTGATTGGTTGCGTGGATACCGCCATCATGGGGCAGAATGCGCTGGTCGCCGCG
Organism: Brenneria rubrifaciens; assembly: GCF_005484945.1. Taxonomy (NCBI): domain Bacteria; kingdom Pseudomonadati; phylum Pseudomonadota; class Gammaproteobacteria; order Enterobacterales; family Pectobacteriaceae; genus Brenneria; species Brenneria rubrifaciens. Next base: position 2,237,355 of record NZ_CP034035.1, on the reverse strand, counting down.
GAGTCTCTGGGGCTTGGCGGCGTATTTATCGGCGGTATCCGTAATAACATTGCCGATGTGACCACATTACTGAAATTACCGCGTCACGTTTTACCGTTGTTTGGACTGTGTCTGGGATACCCGGATGCCGAACCGTTGCTAAAACCGCGTATGCCAGTGGAGATGCTGGTGCATGAAAATGTTTATCAACCGCTCGACCACGACAAACTAGCGGAATATGATCGGCGAATAGTGGAGTATTATCTTCAGCGCGCCAGCAATCGGCAAGAGAGCTGGAGCGAACATGTTCAGCGCACGCTGAAAAAAGAACTGCGTCCGTTTATGCTGGACTACTTACATCAACAAGGATGGGTGATACGTTAGTATCTTTAGGACATATATGAAGATAGCCATTCTGTCTCGCGACAGTTCGTTGTACTCCTGTAAGCGCCTGCGGGAAGCGGCCGAGGAGCGCAGGCACAGCATTGATATTATTGATCCGCTCTCCTGTTATATGAATATCAATTCGGCCGCGCCCTCTATTCATTATCGCGGCCGACGATTGAACCAATATGATGCGGTAATTCCGCGTATTGGTTCATACATCACGTTTTACGGCACGGCTGTGCTACGCCAGTTTGAAATGCTGGGAAGCTATCCGTTGAATAACGCCGTGGCGGTGATTTGTGCCCGTGACAAACTGCATTCGCTGCAATTGCTGGCTCGCGAGGGCATCGATTTGCCCGTCACGGGTTTCGCGCACTCCCCGGATGATACCGGCGACCTGATCGAAATGGTGGGCGGCGCGCCGCTGGTGGTGAAACTGGTGGAAGGCACGCAGGGCATCGGTGTGGTGTTGGCGGAAACCCGTCAGGCGGCGGAGAGCGTGATTGATGCATTCCGGGGGCTGAATGCTCACATATTGGTGCAGGAGTATATCAGGGAAGCCCAGGGCAGGGATATTCGCTGTCTGGTGATCGGCAACCGGGTCGTGGCGGCGATTGAACGGCAAGCAAAGCCGGGGGAATTTCGTTCCAATCTGCATCGCGGCGGTTCAGCCAGTAAGATCAAGATTACGGCTCAGGAACGTGCAATGGCGGTTAAAGCCGTAAAAACGTTGGGTCTGTGCGTAGCCGGGGTGGATATTCTGCGCGCCGATCGGGGGCCGCTGGTGATGGAGGTAAATGCGTCTCCGGGTCTGGAAGGGATTGAATCCATCACCGGAGTGGATATTGCAGGCATGATGATTGAATTTGTCGAACAACACGTGCGCTCGTTATCGGTATCATCGGAGGCGATAAATAAAAACTAGCTTATTGAATATCCGGCATAAGCGTATTGCTGGATATTTAATCAACATGATTTAGGGCGCTTTTATCATGGCATCAGACTAAAATATTACGTAAGCTATGAGCCTATTTTTAAGAATACTTCAGTATAGGGCCAATAATCATGGATTCACTCATCGTCCCGGATCTGAATATGCTACGGCGGTGGCTGGATCAATTAAACATTCTGTTTTTTGAATGTGATTCCTGTCAGGCGCTTCATCTACCCCATATGCAAAATTTTGACGGCGTGTTTGATGCGAAAGTCGATCTGGTGGACGGCGTTATCCTGTTTTCCGCACTGGCGGAAGTGAAGCCCAGCGCGTTGATTCCGCTGGTGGGTGATTTAAGCCAAATCAATGCCAGTTCCCTCACCGTTAAGGCGTTTATTGATGTTCAGGATGATAATCTGCCCAAACTCATCGTCTGCCAGTCGTTCAGCGTCGCTGCGGGGATATCGCTAGAACAGTTCCGGCATTTCATGATGCAGTCGGAAGAACAGATTTCGATGATTATTCTGGAAGCGGGCGCCAATAATCTCCTGTTTATCAGCGATGATGAAGAGGTCTCTGCTGGAAGAGTCCACTACTCCAATCTGCATTAATTCCATTGCTTTCAAGGGTAGCAATCAGTTTTACTTATTTTTGTTGCCCGCTGTTTATTCTGCCTTTTATTTTTGTTGCCGGATATTTACCGGTATTTGCGGCTTATAGCCGTATCACATAAATAAACTGTGAATAAAAAATCGATAAAAACCATTTTTTACTTCCGACTATGGTATGCGCGAGGCGCTACGGTTATGCTTGATTTCTGTAACAGTCTGGCGAGACGCTCGTTTTTATGTCTGTGTCTACTATGATGAAATTAGTGCATAGCCATTCACTGATGCATATCGTGGCTGTTCATGCGCAGGAAAAGTTCTGTATCGAAACGATACAAGTTTACTCCCATGAATCACACCCTTGTATGGAGGAAGGAACGGATGTTCACCCAACGTAAAAAATGGCTATCGGGTGTTGTTGCCGGCTTGCTGATGGCCGCGTCCGTCACCGCGTCTGCGGAAGATAAAACACTGCATGTCTATAACTGGTCTGACTATATCGCGCCGGACACGCTACAGAATTTCCAAAAAGAAACAGGCATAAAAGTGGTTTATGACGTGTTTGACTCCAATGAGGTCTTGGAAGGCAAACTGATGGCGGGCAGCACGGGGTTTGATCTGGTCGTTCCCTCCGCCAGTTTCCTGGAGCGTCAACTCGCCGCCGGAGTATTCCAGCCATTAGATAAGAGTAAACTGCCGAATTATAAAAACCTGGACCCGGAACTGCTGAAACTGATTGCTCAGCACGATCCGGATAACAAGTATGCGCTGCCTTACCTGTGGGCCACCACCGGGATTGGCTACAATGTGGAGAAAGTCAAGGCAGCGCTGGGCGCGGATGCGCCAGTCGACAGTTGGGATCTGGTGTTGAAGCCGGAAAACCTGGAAAAACTGAAAAGTTGTGGCGTCTCTTTCCTGGATGCGCCGGAAGAAATTTTCGCGACCGTGCTGAACTATCAGGGTAAAGATCCTAACAGTACCAAAGCGGATGACTACACCAAGTCGGCCACCGATTTGCTGCTTAAACTGCGCCCGAGTATTCGCTACTTCCACTCGTCACAATATATCAACGATCTGGCGAACGGCGATATCTGTGTGGCCATCGGCTGGGCGGGCGATATCATGCAGGCGGCCAGCCGCGCGCAGGAAGCTAAAAATGGGGTCAACGTTCATTACAGTATCCCCAAAGAAGGGGCATTGGCTTTTTTTGACGTCTTCACTATGCCGGCCGATGCTAAGAATGTCGATGAAGCCTATCAATTCCTGAACTATCTGCTGAAGCCGGATGTGATAGCCAACATCAGCAACCATGTGTATTACGCGAGCGCCAATAAGGAATCAGTATCGTTGGTAAATGAAGAAGTCCGCAATAATCCGGGGATTTATCCACCAGAGAATGTTCGCGCCAAACTGTTTACGCTGAAAGTTCAGTCACCGCAGATTGACCGCACTCGGACACGCGCCTGGACGAGGGTGAAAAGCGGTAAATAAACGTTTTTCGTTCTGACGCTATATGAAATAACAGGCGGTTGATATCCGCCTGTTCGCGCTGTCTATGTGTCACAACGTGCGGATGCAGGAAGTAATCGGTTTTGCATCAAACGTTGTGATTTGTTTCGCTTTTGCTGGAGAGCAATGCTAAGTGAATGACGCTATTCCCCGTCCCCAGGCCAAGCCTCAAAAAGCGGCTACCCCGTTGCTGGAAGTGCGTAACCTGACCAAATCTTTTGCGGGTCAGCTTGCTGTTGATGACGTAAGTCTGACGATTTACAGAGGTGAGATATTTGCCTTGCTGGGGGCTTCCGGCTGTGGGAAATCCACGCTGCTTCGCATGTTGGCTGGGTTTGAACACCCCACTCAGGGACAAATCGTGCTTGATGGTCAGGATTTGTCGCTCGTGCCGCCTTATCAGCGGCCTATTAATATGATGTTCCAGTCATATGCGCTATTTCCCCATATGTCGGTGGAAAAAAATATTGCCTTTGGTCTGAAGCAGGACAGGCTGTCTCGCGCTGAGATCAAGGATCGTGTCGAAGAGATGCTGACGTTAGTGCATATGCAGGAATTTGCCAGCCGCAAACCGCATCAGCTTTCCGGCGGTCAGCGTCAGCGCGTTGCGCTGGCGCGCAGTCTGGCAAAACGCCCGAAACTGCTGCTGCTCGATGAACCTATGGGCGCGCTGGACAAAAAGCTGCGTGACCGTATGCAGCTTGAAGTGGTCGATATTCTGGAGCGCGTTGGCGTGACCTGCGTTATGGTGACGCACGATCAGGAAGAAGCCATGACCATGGCGGGGCGTATCGCCATCATGAACCGCGGTAAGTTTGTACAAATTGGTGAGCCTGAGGAAATCTACGAGCATCCGAACACCCGTTTCAGCGCTGAGTTTATCGGTTCGGTGAACATGTTTGAGGGTATGCTGACCGAGCGCCGCGATGATGCGCTGATTATCCAAAGCCCGGGACTGGTGCATCCGCTGAGAGTGGATTCGGATGTTTCCGTGGTGGACGGCGTACCGGTGTACATTGCGCTGCGCCCTGAAAAAATCATGCTGAGTGAGACGACGCCGGCTGACGGCTGTAACTTCGCCGTCGGTGAGGTGGTGCATATCGCCTACCTGGGCGATCTGTCTATCTATCATGTCCGGCTCGCCAGCGGACAAATCATCAGTGCGCAGCTACAGAACGCTTACCGTTACCGCAAAGGCGCGCCCACCTGGGGCGACGAAGTGCGTCTGTGCTGGGATGCCGATAGCTGTGTGGTGCTGACGGTGTAGTGAGGAATAACGCCATGACAATGTTTCCTGAACAAAACACCGGGTTTCCTGAACATCACGCCGCACAACCGCCAGGAAAAACCAGGGGACGTCTACACCTGCTGATGGCCCGCTGGCGTCAGGCGCACGGGCGCAAACTGGTGATTGCGTTGCCGTACTTGTGGCTGCTGTTGCTGTTTATGCTGCCGTTCCTGATTGTTTTCAAAATCAGTCTGGCTGAAATGGCGCGGGCGATCCCGCCTTATACGGATCTGGTTTCCTGGATGGACGATAAATTAGATATCTCCCTGAATCTGGGGAACTATCTGCATCTGTTGGACGACCCGCTGTATTTCGATGCCTATCTGCAATCGTTGCAGGTTGCGGCCGTCTCCACGCTGTGTTGTCTGTTTATCGGCTATCCATTGGCCTGGGCAGTGGCGCACAGTAAGCCAGCTACCCGCAATATTCTGCTGCTGCTGGTGATCCTGCCGTCCTGGACATCGTTCCTTATTCGCGTCTATGCCTGGATGGGGATTCTGAAAAACAACGGTATTCTGAATAACTTCTTGCTGTGGCTGGGCGTTATCGATGAGCCGCTGGTGATCCTGCATACTAATCTGGCCGTTTATATCGGCGTGGTCTATTCCTATCTACCGTTTATGGTCTTGCCGATTTACACCGCGCTAACCCGGCTGGATTACTCGCTGGTCGAAGCGTCTCTGGATTTAGGCGCGCGTCCGCTAAAAACCTTTTTCAGCGTGATTGTGCCGCTGACTAAAGGCGGAATTATCGCGGGCTCCATGCTGGTCTTTATTCCGGCGGTGGGGGAATACGTGATCCCGGAACTGCTCGGCGGGCCGGACAGCATAATGATTGGCCGTATTCTCTGGCAGGAATTCTTCAATAACCGGGATTGGCCGGTGGCCTCGTCGGTTGCGATTATCATGCTGTTGTTGTTGATTATGCCGATTATCTGGTTTCATAAACATCAGAGCAAAGCAACGGGGGATGAGGTATGAACAATCTGCCGGTCGTACGCTCACCGTGGCGTATTGTGATTTTGGTTTTCTGTTTCACGTTCCTCTATGCTCCCATGCTGATGCTGGTGATTTATTCTTTCAACAGCTCAAAACTGGTTACCGTCTGGGCGGGGTGGTCGACGCGCTGGTATACCGAACTGTTCCACAATTCGGCGATGATCAGCGCGGTTGGGCTCAGCCTGACGATCGCCGCCGCCTCAGCGACGATGGCGGTGATTTTGGGGACGCTGGCGGCGGTGGTGATGGTGCGTCTAGGCAGTTTCCGGGGATCGAACGGGTTTGCCTTTATGCTGACGGCGCCGCTGGTGATGCCGGACGTGATCACCGGTTTGTCGCTGCTGCTGCTGTTCGTGGCGCTGGGACACGCCATAGGATGGCCCGCTGAACGCGGCATGTTGACCATATGGCTGGCGCATGTGACTTTCTGCACGGCCTATGTTTCGGTGGTGGTCAGTGCGCGGTTGCGCGAGCTGGATCGCTCCATTGAGGAGGCCGCAATGGATCTCGGCGCGACGCCGCTGAAGGTATTCTTTATCATCACGGTGCCGATGATTGCGCCCGCCCTGATTTCCGGCTGGTTACTGGCATTTACCCTGTCGCTCGACGATCTGGTCATCGCCAGCTTTGTGGCTGGTCCCGGTTCAACCACGCTGCCGATGCTGGTGTTCTCCAGTGTCAGAATGGGGGTGAATCCGCAGATTAACGCGCTGGCCTCTTTGATATTGCTAGTGGTGGGGATCATTGGTTTTATTGCCTGGTGGTTTATGGCGAGAACCGAAAAACTGCGTCAACGCGATATGCAAAAAGCGAGACGCGGCTGATGCGGCGAACCAATGAAAGTGGATCTAAACCGTGAGTCAGGCACAGTAACGCCCTTTTGCCGGGGTGTTGCTGGGCTGTGAAGGCGCAAATTTGCTGGTTTATGAAGATGACCGCTAGACGAATGTCAGATAACAGGGTTTTGCGCGAGGGGAGAACATTGCAATTTCGTACGCCAGGTTGGACATGACTCAGCGAAATATCTACGCCCCGGTTCCGGTGATGGTGGCGGGGATCGCAATTATTGCGACCCGTTTTCTGGGGATTTTACTGTTGATATGGGAACTGGGGCCAAGCGAACTGGGCGGTTGGATCGGCACCAATGCCGAATCCTGGGATTCAACGCTGGTGTTGCTGCTGTCGCTCGTTATTGTCTGTATCGAAATCCGCTGCGGATTTGCGGTGCTGTCCGGGATCGGTTGGGGGCGTTGGGGGTATGTGGTCTGCCAGTGCCTGGTAACCCTATATCTGTTGCTGGCTTCATTGAGCGAGTTTCTGCCGGCGATATTCCACATTTCCGGGGATGATAACACCGCTGTCCTGCACCAGTTGATGCTCCAGAAAATACCGGACTTTTTGGTTATCGTCTTGCTGTTTTTACCCCGTCGCAGCAAACGGTTTTTCCTGCGTCAGAAATAAGCGTGCGGTGAACTGTGGCCCTACCTAGCCGGATGGCACCGGACTACATTCTTTATTCCTGCTGTAATGATAAAAAAGCAGGCTGTCGTCAGCCTGCTGGAGAGGTGGCGGATGATATACGATCAATTTCGTCGTTCAAACACCAGCGCGCGGCGCTCGAGAAAACGCATTAACAGAGTAAGTAACCCATTGACGGACAGATAGATAATACCGGCGGCTCCGAAAACCATCACGTCATAAGTTCGCCCGTACATCAACTGGCTGTAGCCCATCACCTCCATCAGCGTAATGGTATAAGCCAGCGAAGTGCTCTTAAATACCAGTACGACTTCATTAGAATATGATGAGAGTGCGCGTTTAAATGCGAAAGGCAGCAAAATTCGCAGCGTTTGCCGTTGCGACATGCCCAGCGCGGCGCAGGATTGCCATTGCCCGGCAGGGATCGCTTTGACCGCCCCGTAAAACAACTGAGTGGTATAGGCCGCACTGTTTAGCGCTAGCGCCACCATCGCACAGAGCCACGGCTGTGAAAGCAGGTTCCATAGCCAGGAAATTTGCTGGATAAAGGTGAACTGACCGGGACCGTAGTAAATCAGGAACATCTGAACCAGCAGCGGCGTCCCGGTGAACAGCGTGATATAGCCTTTCGCCAGATGTTTAATCACGGGCGTTTTCAAAGTCAGAACGACGGTAAGCAGCAGTGACAGCGCCAGCGCCGCCGCGATTGCCGCCGCCGTTAACGTTAGGCTGGTTTGCAGGCCGCTCAACAGCTCAGGTAAATAAGCAAGCATCAGGAAGGCCTCCGTTCAAAACGCGTGGTGCGTTGCTCAATGCGTTTCAGAACGTACTGGCTTAATAGGGTGATCGCTAAGTAAATAGCCGAGGCAATCACATACCAGGTAAAGGGTTCCTGCGTTCGCGTGGCGATGCTTTTTGTTTGCAGCATCAGATCGTTGACGCTGATCAGCGAAACCAGTGCGGTGTCTTTGAGTAGCACCAGCCACTGGTTACCCAGTCCCGGCAGGGCATGCCGCCACATTTGCGGCATAATCAGGCGAATGAAAATCGCTGATTTTCTCAGTCCCAGCGCCTGACCGGATTCCCATTGTCCCTGCGGAATGGCTTTCAGCGCGCCACGTAGCGTTTGCGACGCGTAAGCGCCGTACAGCAGCGCCAGGGCGATCACACCGCAAAAAAACGGACTCACTTCGAACGTCTCAATATTCAGTTTTACCGCAACCTGCACCAGATAGAGATTCAGGGTAAAACCGTCCGCCAGCATCAGCAGTAATTGGGAAGAGCCGAAATAGATAAACAGCACCACCAGAATTTCCGGCAAGCCGCGCAATAGCGTCACCAGTGCGGTTCCACTCCAGCTTACGATTTTCCACCGGGCGGTTTCCCAGACGGCAAACAGCATAGCAAGAATAAGACCGAGCGCCAGTGCGCAAAGGGCAAGGCCGACGGTCATCCCGGCGGCGCTTGCAAGAGGGTGAAATTCAATCATTGTGCGTCGGATGACTGCTGAAACCATTTTTGATAGAGGGTCTGATAGGTACCATCCTGCTTGATTTTATTCAGCGCATCGTTGAACTTTTTCAACAACTCATCGTTGTTCTGACGCACCGCGATGCCCAGACCGATACCGAAGTAATCTTTGTCGGTGACGCTCTGGCCGACGGCGGACAGATTATCGTTCTGTTTCAGCCACTCGTTTACCACGGCGGTATCGCCAAACACGGCGTCAAGGCGGCCATTTTTCAGATCGAGTACCGCATTCTGATAGCTGTCGTAAGGCACGGTGACGATTTCGCCGTGCTTATCCATCAGGTATTTCTGATGTGTGCTGCCATTCTGCACGCCAACGCGTTTGCCTTTCAGCGCGGCGACATCAGCCGCTTTCCCTTTTTGCGCGATAAACAGTGCGGAGTTGTCATAGTAAGGCTGGGTAAAAGCGACCTGCCGCTGACGCTCCGCCGTGATATCCATCCCGGCGATAACCGCTTCAAATCGACGAAATTTCAGACCGGGGATCAGGCTATCGAATGCCTGATTATGGAATGTACAGGTGGCCTGTATCTCTTTGCACAGCGCGTTGGCAAGGTCGATATCAAAGCCCTGAATGTTGTTGCTGGCATCAACGAATTCAAATGGAGGATAAGAGGCTTCGGTTGCGAAGCGAATAGTGTCGGCGGCGCTGACGGAAGCGCTCAGACCTGCCAGGAGTACGGCAACGAAGACTTTTTTCATTATGATTTTCCTGATTTTAATCAATGTGATAAGTAGCTGGTGAATTCGGGGGTCTGCGGCTGGGTGAAATGAGCGGCGTCCCCTTGTTCTACGATGTGCCCATTTTCCATATAGACCACCCGGCTGGCGGTTTTGCGCGCGAATTCTACTTCGTGCGTCACGATAACCTGCGTGATGCCGGTTTGCGTCAGCTCATGGATGATGTTCACCACCTGCGCGGTGATTTCAGGGTCCAGCGCGGCGGTTGGCTCATCAAATAACAGAACTTGCGGTTCCATCATCAGGGCGCGGGCAATCGCAACGCGCTGCTGCTGACCGCCCGAAAGATGAAGAGGATAACGATCGGCAAAATCATTCAGACGCAACCGGGTGAGCAACTTGTTCGCGCGCGCCTGTGCCTCACTCTTGCTTAACCCAAGCACGCGGCAGGGTGCTTCGATCAGGTTTTGCGCGACGCTCAGATGCGGCCACAAATTGTATTGCTGGAAAACCATGCCGACATTCTGCCGTAATTCACGGATAGCGCTATCGGGGGGCGCATGATTGAAATCAAACTGATTACCGGCGATGGACAAATGGCCTGAACGCGGCATTTCCAGCAGGTTAAGCACGCGCAGCAGAGAGCTTTTGCCGGCGCCGCTTGGACCAAGCAAAACCAGCGTTTCACCTGCCGGACAGTCGAGTGTGATATTAAACAGCGCTTGATGCGCGCCATAGAAACAGTTAATGCTGTTTAGTTGAATACTCATGCGTAAGAATTGAATAGACATTGAAGCGGCGAATGTTAACGTCGGCACTAGCGTTATGCAATCGCCACCGGGTAAAATTTGCCAGCAAGCGATTTAATGCTTAAATAATAGCACAACATAGCCGCTGGCGGTCAGGGGAGTCGACGATGCAATTATCTACAACACCGAGTCTGGAAGGCTTTACCATTACGGAATACTGTGGCGTGGTGACGGGAGAAGCCATACTCGGGGCCAATGTTTTTCGTGATTTCTTCGCCAGTATCCGCGATGTGGTGGGCGGACGTTCCGGTGCCTATGAAAAAGAGCTGCGCAAAGCACGGCAGATAGCGTTTAAAGAGTTGCAGATGCAGGCTGAGGATGTGGGGGCAAATGCCGTTGTGGGCATTGATATTGATTACGAAACCGTCGGCAAGGACGGCAGTATGCTCATGGTGACCGTGAGCGGGACGGCGGTGAAAGTGCGTCGTTAGTCATGGGTTAATCGCTTATTAAAGGAAAATACGTTGCGGCAGAAACGCCAATGATCAGATACATGGCTATGCTGATGCTGCTTGTACTGGCTGGGTGCCAGTCAGTTCCGCCTCCGCTTGATCAAAGCGAGTATCAGTTGGTCACGACACAGGCGAGTCGTGCTCAGGAACCGCGCATTCGTTTTCTGGTGATTCACTATACGGCGGAGAATTTGCCGACGTCGCTTGATATTCTGACGAATCATCAAGTCAGCTCGCATTATCTGATCCCAGCCAGTCCGCACCTGGAGAAGGGCAAACCCGTCGCCTGGCATCTGGTGCCGGAATCACAGGCGGCCTGGCATGCCGGCGCTGGCGGCTGGCGTGGATTTACCCACCTGAACAACGCGTCGATTGGCATTGAACTGGAAAATCCGGGCTACCGGCAAACGCTGATCGGTCCGCACTGGACGCCATTCGCTTCAGCGCAGATTGCGTTGCTGACGGCAATCGCCCGTTCAATTGTCGCACGATATCAGATTGCGCCGCAAAACGTGGTGGCCCACAGTGATATCGCACCGCTACGTAAACAGGACCCCGGCCCGCTTTTCCCGTGGAAAGCGCTGGCGCAGGCGGGTATCGGCGCCTGGCCGGACGAGGCGAGGGTGTCGTTTTATCTCAATGGCAGACCTTTCACCCAGCCGGTGGACTCCGGTCGCTTGGTGGATAAGCTGGCGCGCTACGGCTACATGTTGTCCGCTGACATGACAGAGCGTCAGAAACGGCAGGTGATTGCGGCGTTTCAACTGCATTTCCGTCCGGAAAACCATCAGGGATACGCGGATGCGCAAACCGAAGCCATTGTGGATGCCCTGCTGGAAAGATATGGCGCCGGGCAGTAACGTGATTGACAAAAAACCGCTCGTTGTCTTTTCACCCAGGCAGCGTGCTTTAGCGGCAGATTACGACAAAAATACCGCCATCAGTATCGGGGTTGCAAGGCTTAACAGAAAACCGTGCACAATGGCTGCCGGAACCATCTCCACGCCAGCGCTGCGTTGCAACACCGGCAGCGTGAAATCCATTGACGTGGCGCCGCAAAGCCCCAGCGCATAGGCGAGGTTACGTTGTGCCAGAGTGGGGATCAGCGTAATGGCCAACAGTTCACGCGCCAGATCGTTAAAAAAGGCGGCGCTGCCGATCACCGGGCCAAAAGCATCGGTCAGCAGAATACCGGATAGTGAATACCAGCCATAACCGGACGCCATCGCCAGCCCGGTCGTCAGCGGCAGACCGAGAACCCAGGCCGCGATCAGTCCGCCGACCAGCGCGCTGCTGCCGATAACCAGCGCAACCGCCGCCCCCCGACGGTTCAGGACAATCTGACGTAGGGTCATTCCGCTGTTGCGCAACTGTACCCCCACGAAAAACAGTAACAGAATCAGCGCGTATTCGCTGCCCTGACTGGCGTAGGCGAGTCCCGGCCACTGGGATAATCCCAGCACAAAGCCGCCAAACACCACCAGGCACAGCGTTAAGGAATCCAGAAGCATATGCAGGCGTGAAGGGGGCGCTTCCTGCCTCAATTTCCCCACCCAGACATCATGTTTTCCCCAGAGCCATAAAGCAACGGCATTAGCCGCGATGATGCACGCAAAGAAAACCGCGACGTAACGAAAGATCAGCAACAGATTGCTGCCGAGATTTTCCAGAAAAGCCAGGCTAATCCCCATTAAAAACAGAATCACGTACACCATCCAGCACTGCAATCGGTTAATTGACCGTAATGCTTTTTTCGCGCGTAACGGCACCAGATAGCCAACGATAAGCGGCAACAAAATGATTAATAATCCCGAATACATCACAGAATTGACGTCCTTAAAAAGAAGCGCGGGCAGCCGAAGGGGTAAAAAGGCATAATCTCTTAAAATTAAACAATTAATTATTTTGAGTAAAGCATCGTATGGCAGCATAACCCCTGTAAGAGGTTGTTGTGTTATCTTGCCCCTATCAGCGAAACGGAAACGGGAGACGCGGATGTATCTGGAAAATATAGAGATACTGGGATTCCGGGGGATTAATCGTCTCTCATTGATGCTGGCTGATAATACGGTGCTGATTGGTGAGAACGCCTGGGGGAAATCCAGCCTGCTTGATGCGCTGTCGTTACTGCTGGCTCCCGCAATGCCCCTTTATCATTTCGGTTTGCAGGACTTCTATTTTAAGCCGGGGGATGAAAACAGCCGCGAACGTCATTTACAGGTCATTTTCACCTTTTGCGAAACCGCGGCAGGCCACCATTTGACACCGCGCTATCGTTCGCTCAAACATGTCTGGGTCAAAGGCGGCGATGCATCGCTGCACCGGATTTTCTATCGGTTGGAAGGTGAAGTCGACGAAAGCCAGGCCGTGTGTACCTGGCGCAGTTTTCTTGATGCACAGGGGCATCCGATTTCACTGAACGACATTAATGCTCTGGCGCGGGAAATCATTCGTCTCCATCCCGTACTGCGTCTGCGGGACGCCCGTTTTATGCGGCGCTTACGCGCAGGTTCGCTGGCGGTCACCCTAGATAACGGCAGTGAAAAGCTGGCGCAACAGTTTGAACAACTGATGCGTGAACTTGCCAAAAATCCGCAGAAACTCTCGGATAAAGAACTGCGGCAGGGGTTGGTTGCGATAAGGCAATTGCTGGAGCACTATTTTTCTGAACTGAGTGCGGTTTCCTGTGAGCGTCATCAGCGGCATGAACGGGTGCATAGCGGTAAATCCTGGCGTTCGCTGGATAACATCAACCGGCTGATTGCCGACCCTAATAGCCGCAGTCGCCGGATTATTTTGCTGGAGCTCTTTTCCACGCTGCTACAGGCGAAAGGATCGGTGGTACTGGACCCGCACGCCCGTCCTCTTCTGCTGATCGAAGATCCTGAAACGCGTCTGCATCCAATCATGTTGTCGGTGGCATGGAGATTGCTGATGCAGTTGCCGCTACAGAAAATCACCACGACGAACTCCGGCGAACTGTTGTCGCTGGTGCCGATGGAGCAGGTGTGCCGTCTGGTGCGTGAATCTTCACGCGTGGCGACATTTCGCATCGGCCCGCAAGGGATGAGCGCGGAAGACAGTCGACGAATCGCCTTCCATATCCGCTTTAACCGTCCAGCGTCACTGTTCGCCCGGTGCTGGTTGCTGGTGGAAGGGGAGACGGAAGTCTGGATGCTTAATGAACTGGCGCGCCAGTGCGGGCATCATTTTGAAGCGGAAGGCATTAAGGTGATCGAGTTTGCCCAGTCGGGGCTGCGTCCGTTAGTGAAATTTGCCCAGCGGATGGGTATAGAATGGCATGTGCTGGTGGACGGTGACGACGCCGGGAAAAAGTATGCGGCTCTTGCGAAAAGCATGCTGTCTGTTACGCAGGGGGACAGCGAGCGGGATCATCTGACGGTGCTGCCTGCGTCGGATATGGAGCACTACATGTACCGTGAAGGCTTTAGTCATGTCTACCACCGCATTGCGCAACTGCCGGAAAAAGTCCCGCTCTCGATGCATAAGATTATCGTTAAAGCGATCCATCGCTCGTCAAAACCCGATTTGGCGATTGAAGTGGCAATGGAAGCGGCGAGAATGGGAAGTGATGCGGTTCCGCCGTTGATTCGCAGCACGTTTTCCCGCGTATTATGGCTGGCTCGCGGACGCGCCGATTAACTCGTCATGACGGGCAACGCGTCAGCCCGCAAAAAAAATGCTGACCACCAGGTGACCAGCATTTTTGTCTTATCCGAGCACACGTCAGAAATTTTTGCGGGCCGGCGGTAGGCGTCAGGTAACCGCTTCGCTCACCAATGGCACGATCAGACTGGCATGATTGCCTTTCGGACCTTGATGAACATCAAACCTGACAACCTGCCCGGCTTTTAGGGTTCGGTATCCGTCCATTTGAATAGTTGAGTAGTGGGCGAAAATATCTTCGCCGCCGCCTTCAGGACAGATAAAACCAAAACCTTTGGCATTATTGAACCATTTAACAGTACCTGTCTCCATGAATCGACATCCTTCGCAAGCGCGTTTTTTTAATTAAAGGAGAGGTTATTTGGTTAAAGTAAATGCGAATCGATTAAAACATCATCAATTCAACAGTACACTCTAGTGAAATTGCTTCCGGCGTCAAGTAATCCGCATTACAGGTGCAGGGGGACTTTTTCAAAGTTTGATACAGATAACGCTATTGAGGATGACGGTTCAAGAGAGGCGCAGTGAATTCGCGAGTTGACAGCGATTGATTTTTTGTTTTCCGGTCATCATTTCATTGCCCGGATGGTAAAATAAAAACCAGACGTGCTACTGTAAACACAGTGACAAATGATGCTATTCAGATGATGTTGGACACAGAATGGGAAAAAACAGCACGGGTTCACAGTCAGAGAATCTGACGGTCGATCAACACAAAGAAAAACTACAGCCTCCATCAATGTATAAAGTGTTGTTGAACAATGATGACTATACACCGATGGAATTTGTTATTGACGTTCTGCAAAAGTTCTTTTCTTATGATATCGAACGTGCGACACAATTGATGTTGACCGTTCATTATCAGGGAAAGGCGATTTGTGGCGTGTTTAGTGCTGAAGTGGCCGAGACTAAAGTTGTACAAGTAAATCGTTATGCCAGAGAAAATGAGCACCCGTTGCTCTGTACGCTGGAAAAAGCCTGAAGTCAGGCAATTTATTGGGGGAGGTGCCTATGCTCAATCAAGAACTGGAACTCAGTCTCAATATGGCTTTCGCCAGAGCGCGTGAGCACCGACATGAGTTTATGACCGTGGAGCATTTGCTATTGGCACTGCTCAGTAATCCGGCTGCGCGTGAAGCACTGGAAGCCTGTACCGTAGATTTGACCGTATTGCGCCAGGAGCTTGAGGCTTTTATCGAACAAACCACGCCAACGCTACCGCAGAGCGACGAGGAGCGTGAAACGCAACCGACGCTCAGCTTTCAACGGGTGTTGCAGCGCGCGGTCTTCCACGTTCAGTCATCGGGGCGGAGTGAAGTGTCCGGGGCCAATGTGCTGGTTGCCATTTTCAGCGAGCAAGAGTCACAGGCAGCTTACCTGCTGCGCAAACATGATGTCAGCCGTCTCGACGTGGTGAATTTTATTTCACACGGAACCCGCAAAGAAGAATCCGGGCAGGCGCCAAGCCCGGAAAACCCTGTCAATGAAGAACAGGCCGGAGGGGAAGATCGTATGGAAAACTTCACCACCAATCTGAACCAACTTGCGCGCGTTGGCGGTATTGATCCCCTTATTGGCCGGGAACGGGAACTGGAAAGAACCATTCAGGTGCTGTGTCGTCGCCGTAAGAACAACCCGCTGTTGGTGGGGGAGTCCGGCGTGGGCAAAACAGCGATTGCCGAAGGTCTGGCATGGCGGATTGTGCAGGGTGATGTGCCTGAAGTAATGGCGGATGCCACGCTTTACTCGCTCGACATCGGTTCTCTGCTGGCCGGCACCAAGTATCGCGGCGACTTTGAAAAACGTTTTAAATCGCTGCTGAAGCAGTTGGAGCAGGATCAAAACAGTATTCTGTTCATTGACGAAATTCATACCATCATTGGCGCGGGGGCGGCGTCCGGTGGTCAGGTTGATGCGGCAAACCTGATTAAGCCGCTGCTTTCCAGCGGCAAGATTCGTGTTATCGGCTCCACCACTTATCAGGAGTTCAGCAATATCTTCGAAAAGGACAGGGCGCTGGCGCGGCGTTTCCAGAAAATTGACATTACGGAACCGAGCGTGGATGAAACGGTGCAGATTATTAACGGCCTGAAACCGAAATATGAAGCTCACCATGACGTTCGTTATACGGCGAAAGCGGTGCGTGCGGCGGTGGAACTGGCGGTGAAATACATCAATGATCGTCATTTGCCCGACAAGGCGATTGACGTGATCGATGAAGCCGGGGCTCGCAGTCGCCTGGTGCCGATCAGCAAGCGTAAGAAGACGGTCAACGTGGCGGATATTGAATCTGTCGTCGCGCGGATTGCTCGTATTCCTGAGAAAACGGTGTCCGCCAGCGATCGCGACGTACTGAAAAATCTGAGTGACCGTTTGAAAATGCTGGTATTCGGTCAGGATAAAGCGATCGAAGCTTTGTCTGAATCCATCAAGATGAGCCGGGCAGGGTTGGGCCATGAGCGTAAACCGGTTGGCTCTTTCCTGTTTGCCGGTCCGACTGGGGTGGGTAAAACGGAAGTGACGTTGCAGTTGGCTAAAGCGCTCGATATCGAACTGTTACGCTTCGATATGTCTGAGTACATGGAGCGTCACACCGTCAGCCGTCTGATTGGCGCGCCTCCGGGATACGTTGGCTATGATCAAGGCGGACTGTTGACGGATGCGGTGATCAAACATCCGCATTCCGTACTGTTGCTTGACGAAATCGAAAAAGCGCATCCAGATGTGTTTAACCTGCTATTGCAAGTGATGGATAACGGCACATTGACGGACAACAACGGACGCAAGGCCGACTTCCGCAACGTTATCGTGGTGATGACCACCAACGCCGGGGTCCGGGAAACGCAGCGTAAATCCATTGGGATTATCCATCAGGACAACAGCAGCGATGCGATGGAAGAGATCAAGAAAGTGTTTACGCCTGAGTTCCGTAACCGTCTTGATGGCATTATCTGGTTTAACCACTTATCTCCAGAAGTGATTCAGCAGGTGGTGGATAAATTTATTGTCGAATTACAGGCACAACTGGATGCCAAAGGCGTCTCGCTGGAAGTCAGCGATGAAGCCCGTGATTGGCTGGCGGAGAAAGGTTACGACAAAGCTATGGGAGCACGCCCGATGGCGCGCGTCATGCAGGAAAACCTGAAGAAACCGCTGGCCAACGAGCTGCTGTTTGGTTCATTAGTCGACGGTGGATCTGTCAAGGTGGAACTGGATAAAGCGACTCAGCAACTGACTTATGGTTTCCAGAGCGCGCAGAAGCGTAAAGCGGATGAAGGGGCTGTTCATTAATTCGTGATGTGGTGAACTGAAGGGGTCATGTTGGAAGGGTGATGCTAACGCATTGCCCTTTTTTATTGGCGTGATGCCTTGCCCACAAACACAACAACCCTTGCCGATAACGGAAAGGGCTGCGGAGATGGAACATCCTCGGAAATCGCCGTACTTCGTCAGCGATGGGCGAACCGGTTAACGGCTGCGGAAGACAATGCGGCCTTTGCTCAGGTCGTACGGGGTCAGCTCTACAGTGACTTTGTCACCCGTCAGGATGCGGATATAGTTTTTACGCATTTTACCGGAGATATGAGCGGTAACCACGTGCCCGTTTTCCAATTCAACGCGGAACATGGTATTGGGCAGCGTATCTAGCACGGTGCCTTGCATTTCAATATTGTCTTCTTTGGCCATCGAATCCTCTAGGTCTAACTACCTTTGTTTTTAACCGGCAAGATAATGCCGAAAAACCCACATTATGTAAAGAAGCGTTCATAAACCGAGTCCGATTTAAAAATGACGCATCAACGCTGTTGTGCTGGTTCAGCCAGCGTTTGCGGCAACCAGCAACGCTCATCAACAGGGATATCCTGTAGGTGAAAAAGAAATTGCAAAAAGTGTTCGCGGGGGATTTCACAGACGCCAAGCGAGGCGGTATGTGAGTTAAGTACCTGACAATCAATCAGGACGCCACCATGATAAATAAAATGTTGCTGAAATCTCAGCAAAGCATACTTAGAGGCGTTATCCGTACGGCTAAACATCGACTCGCCGCAAAACAAGCCGCCTTGCGCGATACCATATAGCCCGCCAACAAGTGCGCTATTCTGCCACACTTCCACGGAATGTGCTTGTCCTGACTGATGAAGTTCACCATAAGCCGAGATAATTTCCGGCGTAATCCAGGTTCCTCCCGCATGTTCGTCGGCGCAGGCGACAATAACTTCATTGAACGCATGATTAATGGTGACCTTAAGATCATGTTTACGCAAAAATTTCTTCATACTGCGGCTGATATGGAATCCATCGGGAAATAATACGGCGCGCGGGTTTGGCGACCACCATAAAATAGGTTCACCCGATGAGTACCAGGGAAAAATGCCTTGCCGATAGGCCATTTTCAGCCGGGCAGGGGAAAGATCGCCGCCAAAAGCCAACAGTCCGTTGGGCTCATCCAAAGCGTTGGCCGGATCAGGAAAGTCAAGCGAGTCTGAAGAAAGCCGATACAGTCGCATAATGTTCCAGTAATAAAAAGAAAGTCATCTATTTTGAAATTTAGCGGGCGCCGATATGTTGACGAAATTGCCAGTAACGCCCTTGCCGCGCCATTAACGTCTGATGATTACCTTCCTCAATAATCTGCCCGCCATCCATCACGCAGATGCGATCCATGAATTCAAGCTCATAGAGACGATGGGTAATCACAATGAGCGTTTTCCCTGCACAATGCTGACGCAGTAACCGTAAAATACGCTGTTCAGTTTCGGCGTCCAGACCTTCTGTCGGCTCATCCAGCAGCACCAGCGGCGCGTCATGCAACAACGCCCGCGCCAGCCCGATACGGCGCTGTTCCCCCCCTGAAAGCTGACGCCCGCCTTCGCCATACCAGCTATTCAGTCCTTCGTTTTCCAACAGTTTATCCAGACCGACCTGTCGTAGCGTGGTGGCAAGCCGCTCGTCATTGGCGACTGGCGCGGCAAGCAAGAGATTATCACGCAGCGTGGCGCTGAAAATATGTACGCGCTGAGGGACGACGCTCATCATGGCGCGCAGTTCATCTTCCGTCCAGGTGGAAAGAGGCTGGCCGCTTAATATTATCTCGCCTCGTTCACAATCCCACGCGCGGGTAAGCAGTTGCAACAGGGTTGATTTACCGCACCCGGTGCGGCCAAGCAGGGCAATGTGTTCGCCTGCGCGAATATTCAGGGAGATTCCCTGTAAAGCCGGCAGGGGCTGCTCAGGATAGGTAAAACCAACCTCCTCTAATACAAGGGGCGCGTCGGCGACTGCGGGCGGCCCCTGCTGCGGGAAGGTCACCATTGGTACCTGGCGGATGATCTGATCGATGCGGGTGGCGGAGGCGATCACCTGTCCCATATGCTGTAACGCGGCTGCAACCGGGGCCAGTGTTTCAAAGACCGCCAGCGCAGCAAAAACAAACAGTGCGATCAGGGCACCGGGCCGTGTATCACCGCCCACGCCTCCGGCGGCAAGCCAGAGAATAAGTGTAACTGTCAATCCGCTGCACAAGATCATCAGCGCCTGCGACAACCCCGTTAACGTGGTTTGCTGCTGCTGACGGCGCAGCCATCGGCTTTCCAGCAGCGCTAGTTGCTGGCGGAACGCGGACAAGGCGCCAAATACCGTCAGTTCTGCCTGCCCTTGTAGCCAGGTCGTTAATTGAATACGGTATTGGGCGCGCAGTGCCGTTAAATCTTGTCCGATGGATTTGCCTGCCCGGTAAAACACCACAGGCAAAATCAGCAACAGCGCCAGCGTGATGGCGCATAGCGTCAGCGCCAGCGAGACGTCCAGCCAACTGAGGCCATAGGAAACGATGAGGATAACCAGCAGCGCGCTGATCAGCGGAGAAATGACGCGTAGATATAAGTGATCAAGCGTATCGACATCGGCAACCAGTCGATTCAATAACTCAGCCTGACGGAATCGGGCGATGCCTCCCGGAGACAGCGGCAGGATGCGGGAAAAGGTGAAGACGCGCAGGTGCTGCAATACGCGAAACGTCGCATCGTGGCTCACCAGCCTTTCGGCGTAGCGTCCTGCGGTACGGGCAATCGCCGCTCCCCTGACGCCCGCCGCGGGCAGCATATAATTGAAGGTATAAAGTCCGGCGATGCCCGCCAGTGCCGCGCCTGCCAGAAACCAACCGGAGAGGGCGAGCAGCCCGATACTCGCCAGCAGGGTGGCAATGGCCAAAACAACGCCGAGGCTTAAGCGCCAGAGGTGTCGGCGATAGAGTGCCAGAAAGGGTTTTAAAATCTGCATTGTTGTTCGGGATAGGGTGAGACGGGACATATTATAGCTCTCCCTGTCGTTGTGCCAGCAGGTCGGCAAAGACGCCTGATTGCCTACTGAGAGACGGATAATTTCCTTGCTGAATCAGACGGCCATTGTCCATGACCCAGATAGCATCATAGTCGATAATATCATTCAACTGATGCGTTACTAACAGCGTTGTCTGATGGTGTGAAGCCTCGCTTAAGGCACCCATCACTCGCTGCTCGCTGTGGGCATCGAGACTGGCGCTGGGTTCATCAAGCAGCAGCAGGGCGCAGGGTTTGATCAACGCGCGAGCAACCGCGACCCGTTGAGCCTGACCCACCGAAAGCCGGGCCGCGCCATCGCCAATAGCGGTTTCCAAGCCTTGCGGCAGTTGTGGGAGGAACTCATGCACATAGGCGCGTTCAATGGCCAACCGTAGCTCCTCATCGGTTGCCTGCGGCTGGCCCAGTAGAATATTCGCCCGTAGCGTCTGTTCCGGCAGATGAGGGTTTTGGCCGACCCAGCTTAACTGTTTACGCCATGAATCCGGCGACAGCGTATTCATCTCGACACCGTTAACGGTAAGCGAGCCGCGATAGGGTAGAAAGCCCAGCAACACATTCAAAAGAGAGCTTTTACCCGCGCCGCTGATACCGACCAGCGCGATACGTTTTCCGGCATCTACCCTGAAGGTCAGCGGCTGGGTCAATGGCGTGCCGGTCGGCGCCAGCACCACCAGATCGGTTGCGCAAATTTCAATCGGACCATGATGTTCGAATTCCTGTACCCCAAATCCGACTGTTTCGCCTTCCGCCGCCAGAAAAGTGACCAGAGATTCTGCCGCGCCCACCGCTTGTGCTTTTGCGTGATAGAACGTACCCAGATCGCGTAATGGCTGGAAAAACTCCGGCGCCAGAATCAGAACCAGAAAACCAGCGAAGAGCGTTACGCCCGCCCCGTAGTGACCGAAATTCAGTTCGCCCAGGTAGGAAAAGCCAAAATAAACGGCTACCACCGCAATAGAAATCGAGGCAAAAAACTCCAGTACGGCTGAGGAGAGAAAGGCCATACGCAGGACTTCCATTGTCCGGCTGCGGAACTCTTCAGAGGCGTCGCTGATGTGCGCTGTTTCCGCGCGGCCGCGATTAAATAAACGCAGTGTTTCCAACCCGCGCAGACGATCAAGGAAATGACCGCTCAATCGGGCCAGCGCTTGAAAGTTGCGTCGGTTGGCATCGGCTGCCCCCATGCCCACCAGCGCCATGAACAGCGGGATCAGCGGGGCGGTGACCAGCAGGATCAGGCCGGCAGCCCAGTTGATGGGGAAAATCGCTACCAGAATCAGCACCGGAATCAAGGCGGCCAGATACATTTGCGGAAGATAGCGGGAATAGTAATCCTGCATATCTTCGACCTGTTCCAGGATCATGGTGGCCCAGCTTCCGGCGGGTTTTCCCTGCACCCAGGCCGGCCCCAGTTGTTGCAATCTATCCAAGACCAGCTTGCGGATTTGCTGCCGCACGGTTTGTCCGCACATAAAACCGACGCGTTCACGCAACAGGCTATTGAGCGCGCGTAGTACAAAAGTTGCAACGAGCAGTAAAAAAGACGTAATTAATGATTCGCGGGACGCGTGCTCAATAATCAATCCATTGAGCAGCGCTGCCAGCAACCATGCTTGCACCACGATTAGTGCGCCACTCACAAAACCAAGTAAAAGTGAAAAGCGTAACCAACGCTGCGCCAGCTTGCCTTGTTGCCGAAGCCAATGGGTCAATTCTTGCTGTCTGGTTTTATTCATCAGGCACCAGGTCGTCGTATTGCATGAAGAGTGTTAATGGAAATGACGCTTATATAACTGTTACTTAACAAGCTGGTCCGCTGACACTCAGAATGCCGCCATGTTACCTCGACAGCAACGGGCTGCAAATCAAAAGGAAGCGTGAAATAGGGAGCGCGATCAATTTTTGCGTGTTGGCAATCGTAAAAAGGAAAATGCATCCGGGAAAGAGAAACGCCGCCCGGATGCAGGAAGTGGGGGTTATTTGACCGCGGTCAAACCATCCAGATAACGCTCGGCATCCAGGGCCGCCATGCAACCTGTCCCCGCGGAGGTAATCGCCTGACGATAGATATGATCCATCACATCGCCTGCGGCGAAGACGCCGGGAATACTGGTTTGGGTCGCATTGCCATGAATGCCCGACTGTACCTTGATGTAGCCGTTTTCAAGTTCGAGCTGACCGCCGAACACGGCAGTGTTGGGGCTGTGACCGATCGCAATAAAGACACCTGCCAGCGCCAGCTCTTCCATTGTGCCGCTACTGGTATCACGCAGGCGCACTCCGGTAACGCCCATGTTGTCACCCAGAACTTCATCCAGCGTGCGGTTGACATGAAGCACGATATTGCCGTTTTTCACTTTATCCATCAGCCGGTCGATCAAGATTTTTTCTGAACGGAAACTGTCACGGCGGTGGATCAAATGCACTTCTGCTGCAATGTTGGATAAATAGAGCGCTTCCTCAACGGCCGTGTTGCCGCCGCCGACAACGGCGACTTTCTGATTGCGGTAGAAGAAACCATCGCAGGTCGCGCAGGCGGAAACGCCTTTACCTTTGAACGCCTCTTCAGAAGGGAGACCCAGATAGCGCGCTGATGCACCCGTTGCGATGATCAGCGCATCGCAGGTGTATTCGGCACTGTCGCCGAATAAACGGAATGGACGGGTTTGCAAGTCAACGCGCTGAATGTGATCGAACACAATCTCAGTTTTGAATTTCTCAGCGTGAGCGTGCATACGCTCCATTAGCAGCGGACCGGTTAGATCGTCCGCGTCGCCCGGCCAGTTTTCCACCTCGGTGGTGGTAGTCAACTGACCGCCTTTTTCCATACCGGTGATCAATACCGGATTGAGGTTAGCCCGTGCAGCATAAACCGCGGCGGTGTACCCCGCCGGGCCTGAACCCAGAATCAATAGCTTGTGGTGTTTAACGGTACTCATGAGTTCCTCATTTCACGATGACGGACAATGGCGATGATTGTAAGTAAATTACCAGTGTAAAAAAAGTGTGAGAAAAAATTGTTAGCTATTTGTTTAATCGCTGATAGCTATTGGGAGACACAATTTGCTGGTAGATCAGCCACATTCATAGAAAAAATGATTGAGATGGGGACTGGTGGGCGCTTTATCTTATCTAATCTGGTATTTTCTTCTGATTTTCATTGTTTTGCTTTGACAATCGGCTGGGCTTTTGCGAAAACATCTGGGTAAGAGGAAATTTTTTGTATGTGAATAGTTAAAAGCTCGGCTTTTCATTCATGTGCTATCCGGTAGGTCTTTGCGCCATGGAAACATCGCTTTTGTCTGGTCTGATGTTGACCAAAGAGACAGGGTGGTGACGGATAAGTACTGAAGGATAATGACTTTTGATATACAAAATAGACAACGGATCTTCTTTGGGGCGGCTCTGATGCATTTAAGTCTGTCGGAGTGTAGCAAGGCAGGGAAAAGTGAAGAGAGACAATAATAATGGTAGACACTAAAAAACGACCAGGAAAAGATCTTGATCGTATCGATCGTAATATTCTGAACGAATTGCAAAAAGATGGACGGATTTCCAACGTCGAGCTTTCCAAACGGGTAGGACTGTCGCCGACGCCTTGTCTGGAGCGCGTGCGCCGTCTGGAGAGACAAGGTTTCATCAACGGCTATACTGCGCTGCTCAATCCACATTATCTGGATGCCTCGCTGCTGGTGTTCGTTGAAATCACGCTAAACCGCGGTGCGCCGGATGTCTTTGAGCAATTCAATGCGGCGGTGCAAAAGCTGGAGGAAATTCAGGAGTGTCATCTGGTTTCCGGTGACTTTGACTATCTGCTGAAAACGCGTGTGCCGGATATGTCCGCTTACCGTAAGCTGTTGGGCGAGACGTTGCTGCGTCTCCCAGGCGTTAACGATACGCGTACCTATGTGGTGATGGAAGAAGTTAAGCAAAGCAATCGGCTGGTCATTAAGACACGATAAAAGCATGGATGCAAAACCCGATAAATTCAGCTACACTCCTGTGAATTTATACAGTTCCAGCGCCGGGTTTTTCTCGGCGCTTTGTCATAAACCTTTACAGGCCCTGGAGAGACACTTGAGCCAGGAATATACAGAAGATAAAGATATTACCCTGAAAAAACTCAGCGGTACTCGTCGTTTGCTTGAAGCGATATTGATCGTCGTGGCGCTTTTTGCCCTCTATCTCGGTGTCGCGTTGCTCAGCTTCAGCCCTTCCGATCCCAGTTGGTCACAAACTGCCTGGCATGAGCCTATTCATAATTTTGGCGGTGTGGCTGGCGCTTGGCTTGCCGATACCCTGTTGTTCATTTTTGGCGTGCTGGCTTATGCCATTCCCCCCATCATGTTATCCCTGTGCTGGGCGGCGTTCTGTCAGCGCGATAATCAGAATGTCATTGACTATTTCACCCTTTCATTGCGCCTGATTGGTGCACTGGCGCTGATTCTCACCTCTTGCGGTCTGGCCGCGTTGAATGTTGACGATCTCTACTATTTTGCTTCCGGCGGTGTATTGGGAAGCTTACTGAGCAGTTCCATGATTCCCCGTTTTAACAGCATGGGCGCCACCTTGATTCTTTTGTGTGTCTGGGCGGCGGGATTGACGCTGTTCACCGGTTGGTCGTGGTTGACGATTGCGGAAAAAATAGGCGCTGGCGTTTTAGGTTGTTTGACCTTTATGTCTAATCGCTCGCGTCGTGATGAAGACGATCGTGATGTCCTTGAATCTTCGACTGAAGTGGAAATGCCTGAACCGCCGGGTTCTCCGGCGCTAGCGGCAAATGCCGATGATGACGCGCTTTTTTCTGCCCCATCAGTGGCGCAAATCCTGACGGCGGCTAATACCAAGCCTGAAAATATAACCGCGGGAGATTCGACGTCTCAGATATCTGCTGAAATTGCGCCAATGACGCTGGGGCAACCCACGTCTCCCTCAGCAGAGCAACTGCTCGCGGCACAGCAGAAGATCGATCGGGGCTCCTCAATGAATCCGCCGTTATATTCGTTTGAACTGCCTTCCACTTCGGATAATCATCACGACCGTGCCGATGCGTATACGCCGTACGGTAGCGACGATATGCCGCCAGTCATCCAGCCAGTCGCATCGCCGCCTGATGAACTTAGGTCAGGTCTGACGGATGCGGCGGCGGTAAGCGCGGCTTCATACAAGGTAAACAATACCTTCATGCCTGCCGTCGGCGCGACGGAGGATGAGAATCCGAAGATGAAACAAGGTGCCGGCCCGGAACTGCCTCGTCCGAATCCGGTGCGTATTCCGACGCGTCGTGAACTGGCCTCCTACGGAATCAAATTGCCCTCACAGCGGTTGGCGGAACAGCAGGCAAAGCTGTCCCAATCCCCAAATGAGCCGGGTGAGAACAATGACTCGGACGATCAGGATGATATCGCGTTGCAGGAGGCGGCATTGCAGCAGCAATACATCGCACAGCAACGCCAGCGCTATGGCGAAGATCAACCGCAGCAGGAAGACCATGCGGAACCGGCACAGGAAGAAGATGAGGATGCGGCCGAATCCAGCGCAGAGCCGTCAATGCCCGCGCCGCAGGAAGAACAATCCCCCGCACGCGCGCCCATTATGGATAGCCTGATTCATCCTTTCCTGATGC
Organism: Brenneria rubrifaciens; assembly: GCF_005484945.1. Classification (NCBI taxonomy): domain Bacteria; kingdom Pseudomonadati; phylum Pseudomonadota; class Gammaproteobacteria; order Enterobacterales; family Pectobacteriaceae; genus Brenneria; species Brenneria rubrifaciens. The sequence continues at coordinate 2,211,047 of NZ_CP034035.1, read as the reverse complement.
GCAACGATCAGCCTTTGCAAAAACCGACGACGCCGCTGCCGACATTGGATTTATTAACGGCCCCGCCAGCCAGCGAAGCGCCGATAGACAATTTTGCGCTTGAGCAAACCGCCCGTTTGATTGAAGCCCGGCTAGCGGATTTCCGGGTAAAAGCCGATGTTGTCGATCACTATCCCGGCCCGGTGATTACCCGCTATGAACTGGATCTTGCGCCTGGCGTGAAAGCGGCGCGTATCTCCAATTTGTCACGTGATTTGGCGCGCTCCTTGTCCGTGGTTGCAGTGCGTATTGTCGAAGTGATCCCGGGAAAAACCTTTGTAGGTTTGGAATTGCCGAACCAGCATCGGCAAACGGTTTATCTGCGGGAGGTGTTGGATTGCGCGCGTTTCCGTGAAAGCGCATCGCCGCTGACTATCGTGTTGGGTAAAGACATTGCCGGGGAACCGGTGGTTGCTGATCTTGCGAAAATGCCGCATTTGCTGGTTGCCGGTACGACAGGTTCCGGTAAGTCGGTCGGCGTCAACGCGATGATTCTCAGCATGCTGTATAAAGCGACGCCGGAAGATGTGCGTTTCATCATGATCGACCCGAAAATGCTGGAGCTTTCCGTTTATGAGGGTATCCCTCATCTGCTGACGGAAGTGGTGACGGATATGAAAGACGCCGCTAATGCATTGCGTTGGTGTGTGGGTGAAATGGAACGTCGCTATAAACTGATGTCGGCGCTGGGGGTTCGTAATCTGTCCGGGTATAACGATCGGGTCAGGGAAGCGGAGGCGATGGGACGTCCGATCCCCGATCCTTTCTGGAAGCCAGGCGATAGCATGGATATGACGCCACCGGTATTGGAAAAACTACCGTATATCGTGGTGATGGTCGACGAATTTGCCGATCTAATGATGGCGGTCGGCAAGAAGGTTGAAGAGCTGATCGCCAGACTGGCGCAGAAAGCCCGCGCTGCCGGTATCCATCTGGTGTTGGCGACACAGCGCCCTTCGGTGGATGTTATTACCGGTCTTATCAAAGCGAACATCCCGACTCGTATCGCGTTTACCGTATCGAGCAAGATAGACTCGCGTACCATTCTCGATCAGGGCGGCGCGGAATCCTTGCTGGGGATGGGGGATATGCTCTACATGGCGCCCAACTCATCCATACCTGTACGCGTTCATGGCGCTTTTGTCCGCGATCAGGAAGTGCATGCGGTGGTTCAGGATTGGAAAGCCCGCGGAAGACCCCAATATATCGATAATATCGTCAGCGGCAGTGATGAAGGGGAAGGCGGCAGCTTGGGCCTGGATGGTGATGAGGAACTCGATCCCTTGTTTGATCAAGCGGTTGCATTTGTTGTCGATAAACGCCGGGCGTCTATCTCCGGGGTGCAGCGACAGTTCCGTATTGGCTATAATCGCGCCGCGCGAATCGTTGAACAGATGGAAGCGCAAGGGATTGTCAGTTCACCGGGCCACAACGGTAACCGGGAAGTGTTGGCTCCGCCGCCAATAGAGTAAAAATAGATAAGGACTGCGTTTGCCGTTCTTATGCAAAGAAGCGTAAAAACCGCCATTAACAGACGATTTTCCCTATCACTGTCCGAGTCGCTTTGGCTATAACGTATCGACCACGCAAACGGTCTGATGGCTTCACCATGATGGTGCGTGATATCAGAAAATTCGAAGGATTTTGTATGATGAAGAAATGGTTAGTCGCTTGTTGTCTGATGTCGGGAGTGGCATCAACCGCAGTCTATGCCGATGCAGCCGGGGATTTGCAAAACCGTCTCAATAAGGTAAACAGTTTTCATGCTAGTTTTAGCCAGACGGTGACCAGTGCGGATGGCGCCACCGTGCAGGAGGGTGAAGGTGAACTGTGGTTGAAACGTCCTAATCTGTTTAACTGGAAAACGACTTCTCCAGATGAAAGCGTATTGGTTTCTGATGGTAAAACGCTGTGGTTTTACAATCCGTTTGTTGAGCAAGTAACGGCGACCTGGTTAAAAGATGCGACAGGCAATACGCCGTTTATGCTAATTACCCGTAATGATGCCGGCGATTGGGACAAATACGCGGTGCGGCAGAGTGGTGACGATTTTGAGTTGACGCCGAGGTCTGCCAACGGGAATCTGAAACAGTTTGCGATTAGCGTGACGTCGAGCGGAACGATCAAGACATTCACCGCAACGGAGCAAGACGGGCAGCGCAGTACCTACGTGCTGAAAAATCAGCAAAATAGCGCGGTTGATTCAGCGAAATTTACCTTTACTCCACCGAAAGGGGTGACGCTGGATGATCAGCGTCAGTGAGGTCTGAGTGAGCAATCTGTCACTGGATTTTTCCCACAGTGCATTCCAGCCCCTGGCCGCACGTATGCGGCCAGCGACACTGGACCAGTATATAGGCCAACAGCATTTGCTTGGAACGGGTAAACCTCTGCCACGTGCGATTCAAGCCGGCCAACTCCATTCGATGATTCTATGGGGGCCGCCAGGTACGGGGAAAACGACGCTGGCAGAATTAATCGGTCGTTATGGACAGGCTGATGTTGAGCGGATCTCGGCGGTGACATCCGGTATCAAAGAAATTCGTGAAGCGATCGAACGAGCGCGGCAGAACTGTAATGCAGGTCGTCGGACGATTTTGTTTGTTGACGAAGTTCATCGATTCAATAAAAGTCAACAGGATGCTTTTTTACCGCATATTGAAGATGGCACGATCACGTTCATTGGCGCGACAACGGAAAATCCGTCTTTTGAGCTCAATTCCGCACTGTTATCCCGCGCCCGAGTGTATTTACTGAAAGCGCTTACGGCAGAAGATATTGAACAGGTACTGCGGCAAGCGATGGAAGACCGTGAGCGAGGCTATGGCGGACAGAATATTGTTCTACCGGATGAAACCCGCCGTTTGCTGGCCGAACTGGTCAATGGCGATGCCAGAAGGGCGCTGAACAGCTTGGAAATGATGGCGGATATGGCGGAGGTAGATGAGCAAGGTAACCGTACATTGACGCCATCGCTGCTTAAAGAAGTGTCTGGTGAACGGAGCGCTCGCTTCGATAATAAAGGCGATCGTTATTACGACCTGATTTCAGCTTTGCATAAATCGGTCAGGGGATCGGCGCCGGATGCCGCCCTCTATTGGTATGCGCGCATTATCACGGCAGGTGGCGATCCGCTTTATGTGGCCCGTCGCCTATTGGCGATTGCCTCCGAGGATGTCGGAAATGCCGATCCCAGGGGAATGCAGGTTGCTATCGCCGCGTGGGATTGTTTTACCCGCGTAGGGCCGGCAGAAGGGGAAAGAGCCATTGCGCAGGCTATTGTTTATCTGGCGTGTGCACCAAAAAGTAACGCGGTCTATACCGCTTTTAAGGCTGCGATGCATGATGCACGCGAAAAACCGGATCACGATGTTCCCGAACATTTGCGCAATGCGCCCACTCGCCTGATGAAGGAAATGGGGCTTGGGGCAGAGTACCGCTATGCGCATGATGAACCCAACGCTTATGCTGCCGGAGAGAACTATTTTCCGCCGGAAATGGCGCAAACTCGTTACTACACCCCGTCATCGCGTGGGCTTGAAGGTAAAATTGGTGAAAAGCTCGCCTGGCTCTCGGCCCAGGATCAAAATAGCCCGACAAAACGCTACCGCTGAACTAAGCGTTGCGGTAAGGTTAACGCGACATTTTCAGCAACCCGGTGAAGTGTGATTTACCGGATTCAATAACATTTCATTTGATAATCATAAGCACAGGATTAGCATGCTCGATCCCAATTTACTGCGTAATGAGCTAGACGCGGTCGCCGAAAAGCTACTGGCTCGCAGAGGCTTTAAACTGAATGTTGATACCCTGCGTAAGCAGGAAGAACGACGTAAAGTTCTACAGGTAGAAACTGAAAATTTGCAGGCTCAGCGTAATTCTCGTTCGAAAGAGATTGGTGTGGCAAAAGCACGTGGCGAAGATATTGAGCCACTCCGCCGTGAAGTTAACGAGTTGGGTGAGAAGCTGGATGCGGCGAAAACAGAGCTGGATCAACTGCAAAACGAAATCCGAGATGTGACGTTGACAATCCCCAATTTGCCGGATGACTCGGTGCCTCTGGGGAAAGATGAGAAAGATAACAAAGAAATCAGCCGTTGGGGGGAACCTCGCAAGTATGATTTCCCGGTGCGCGATCATGTTGAACTGGGCGAGATGGCGGCAGGTCTGGATTTTGCCGCCGCCGTGAAATTGACCGGCGCCCGTTTTGTGGTGATGAAAGGACAGATAGCCCGTCTGCACCGTGCGCTCTCTCAGTTTATGCTGGATCTGCATACTCAACAGCATGGTTATCAGGAAGCCTATGTGCCTTATTTGGTCAACCATGCTTCGCTGTTTGGGACAGGGCAATTGCCCAAGTTTGGTGAAGATTTGTTCCATACTAACCCACTGAGCGAAGAAGCGGAAGACAGTGCATACGCTTTGATTCCGACCGCAGAAGTACCGCTGACCAACCTGGTGCGCGATGAGATTCTTGATGAGGATTCGCTACCGCTGAAAATGACGGCTCATACTCCCTGCTTTCGTTCAGAAGCGGGATCTTATGGTCGTGATACGCGCGGTTTGATCCGCATGCATCAGTTTGACAAAGTTGAACTGGTACAAATCGTGAAACCTGAAGATTCGATGCAGGCTCTGGAAGAGCTGACCACGCACGCGGAAACGGTCTTGCAGTTACTGAAACTGCCTTATCGCAAGGTGTTGCTGTGCACCGGGGATATGGGATTTGGCTCAAGCAAAACCTATGACCTGGAAGTATGGCTGCCCGCGCAGGATACCTATCGTGAGATCTCTTCCTGCTCAAATATGTGGGACTTTCAGGCTCGCCGCATGCAGGCGCGCTGCCGCAGCAAGAGCGACAAGAAACCCCGATTGGTGCATACGCTCAATGGTTCAGGTTTGGCGGTAGGGCGTACGCTGGTTGCCGTGCTGGAGAATTATCAGCAGGCTGATGGGCGAATTGAAATTCCTCATGTATTGCGCACTTATATGGGCGGTCTGGAATTCATTGGCTGAATATTTTCTCATTAAAAGCGCCTGTTGGCGCTTTTTTTACGTATGGCTCGGCAATATTTTTTAATCGAGAAATTTATTTTTCAGCTTCATCCGGCTGTTTTGAACTCTGTTTTATCTGCCAAATATATTTAAAATCATCATCATATAAATGGCTTTCATTTGCGGGCGATAGGTGTCGACGTTTCATTGATTAATTATTCAAATCAATGTGTTTGTGCAACCTGTTTCTCTCATTCCGCCCTGATTGACTTTCAAATACGCAGTGGCATGATGCGCTCACTCATCTCCTGGTCGTCTGGTTATCCATTTCATTATGTCTGCTTATTTTTCCCCAGTGCGCTGTTTGCTCTGCGGTCTGCTGTTGCTGACGGTCTGTATTGCTGTATTGAATACACTGGTACCGCTTTGGCTCAATGATCAGCAACTTCCTATCTGGCAGGTGGGTATGGTTGGCTCATCTTATTTCAGTGGCAATCTGCTAGGGACGTTATTGGCGGGTAAGTTAATCAGGCGTTACGGATTTAATCACAGTTATTATTTTGCCGTCTTGTTGTTTGGTATCGCCACTATCGGGTTGGGTATCTCGGTTGATTTCTGGAGTTGGCTAATTTGGCGTTTTATGGCCGGGGTTGGATGTGCGCTGATATGGGTCGTAGTAGAGAGCGCAGTGCTTTGCAGCGGTGCGCCCTCCCAGCGCGGACAGTTGTTAGCCGCCTATATGATGGCCTACTATCTTGGCAGCGTGATTGGCCAATTGCTGCTCGGCGCTTTGCCAACGCAGTTATTAAGCGTTTTGACCTGGGTTACTGCGTTAATTATTCTGGCGATATTGCCATTGATGTTTACTCGGATTCCCAGGCCCGCTGTTCAGACGAGTCAAGTGAATGTATGGCAGATGCTCAAATATCGAAGTGCCAGGCTGGGCGTGCGCGGCTGTGTGATTTCCGGGGTGATTTTAGGTTCGCTGTACGGTTTAATGCCACTTTATCTTTCACATCAAGGCATGAGTGATGCGCAGGTTGGCTATTGGATGGCACTATTAATTAGCGCAGGTATTGCAGGGCAATGGCCCGTCGGGCGAATGGCCGATCGATATGGCCGCTTGCTGGTATTGCGGGTATTGGTTTTTGTGGTGATTATTGGCTGCCTCGCGATGTTGAGTATCAGCCACTATGCTATGGCGCCTGCACTGTTCATGCTTGGATGTGCTGGTTTTACTCTTTATCCTGTGGCGATGTCATGGGCGTGTGAAAAGGTACGCTCGGAAGAGCTCGTGGCAATGAATCAGGCATTATTGCTGAGTTATACCCTTGGCAGTCTGTGTGGCCCAAGCCTCGCAGCCGTACTAATGCAAACTTATTCCGATCGGTTGCTGTTTGTGCTGATTGCCGTGGTTTCGCTGGGTTATCTGATCATGCTGCTTAAAAAAGCCGACCACCATCCGACGCCCCTGGCCGCAGCCTGAGTCTTTTTATTTCAAGCTGGCCAGCCAACTCTGGCCAGCTTCAATGATATTATTCCATAACGCTTCTGCTACCGGACTTAGGCGCTGTTTGGTATTTTTTATCAAATAGAAAATACTGGTCAGTTTAAGATGATCGGGAGCGATAGCAATGAGTTTCCCTTTTTCAACCCACGGTGATGCGTAGTGATCGGGCAGGAAGCCAATGTGTGTCCCTGCCAGCAGGAGTAATAGACTGCTTTCAAGATTCCATGCTGTGCACTGTAATCCTTTTTTCGCTACCGGACCCAGTTGTTTGCTAATTTCATGAAGTGCATGAGCACCGATCAATAATCTTTTCGGATTTAATGTACCGTCTCGCCATTCTTTTTCGATACGAGATGCGTTTTCTGCAATAGAGTAAAAATAACTTTGTTCAACAAAAGCGGGCTGAAAGATTATATCGGGTGGAACATCATCGGGTAATACGCTAAGCATGATGTCGATATGGCCGTTTTTTAAACGCTCCGACAGCGGTGTATAATCACCTATCTCAAGTTCAACGGCGACATCCGGGCTTTGATTATAGAGTTTTCCAATGGCATTTGAGACAACTTTAGCCGGGTGCGTGACGGTATTATCCAGACAGCCTAATCGTGCTTCACCGATTAATTGATTCTTAATTCCTGCCAGTCGGTTAGCAAAGTCATCCAATGTAGCGATTACCGATAGGGCTTCTTGATAGACAAGTTCCCCTTCAGTCGTTAAAGAGAAACCACCGCGTCCACGTTCACAGAGCACTAACCCGAGCGTGTCCTCAAGTCGGGACAAATAGTGGCTCAGTACCGGCTGGCTTAACCCGGTTGCGGCTTGTGCATTTGTAATTCCTTGTTTTTCAACTATTTTGCAAAAGAGCTTTAACCAGCGGATCTCCAACTTATCCAAACGCATAATATTCCCTTACTTACAATATATCTTTGAATGTTAACATCAAAATATATCTGTATTAACCAAATATGATTCCTGTTTATATTGCTGCCATGCTACATGGTATGTGGCTACCACAAAAAGCGTGGTTTGTGCGTCACATCAGGGCTTCTCTCTCATAAATAATGGCGCTGCTAATATTCAGCAGCGCCATTATTCTATGAGGCATACCACGACCACTATAAAATATCATCAATGTAAAATAAGCATTTTTCTTAATTATATGGGGGTGGTATGTCTCACCGCGGCGCTGCGTCAGGAAAATCTCAGGTAAATCGGCAATTATATGATTATGAGTATGAAACAGTGCCCGCCGAAGCGCGTAAACGCTGGTACGTTATTGCCTTGATCTGGCTGGCCATCGGCATCGATATCTCCGGTTTGTTTCTTGGTTCGTTTTTGAGCGGGGGATTGCCGTTTGTTCAGGCGGTAAGCGCGACGCTGATAGGGTCGGCGTTGTTAGGTATATTGGCAGCATTGTGCGCTAATGTCGGTTATGGCTGTGGGTTGTCCACGACGTTATTGAGTATTTCTGTATTTGGCCGTTTGGGTGGGAAATTAGTTGGTATTTTATCTGCGGTTTCTTTACTCGGATGGTTTGCTTTTCAGCTCGATTTTTTTAGCGTAATGCTGCAAAGAGCACTGGTGCATTATCAACTGGATTTTGGGCGTTTACACATATTGTTATTTGGTATGGTATTAATGGCGCTTACGGCTGTCTGGGGCGTCAGAGCATTGGGCAAGTTAAGTATATTCAGCGTGCCGTTGATGCTGATTCTGATAATCTCGGGCATTGTGCTTGCTGCGACAAGTACTCCTATATCGCCTGTCATCCTTATCAAAGAGCCTATCGACATGGGAACGGCTATTTCCTATGTGGTATCCATCTGGATTGTTTCTGCTGTGTTGTCACCTGATATTTCCCGTTATGCGAAAACCCGTAATGATGCTTTATTGGGTGCTGGCTTGGGTTTTTTCCTGGGTAATAGCTCCACCATATTGGTTGCTTTGATTTTGACTCATCTGGTAGGGAGTGAAGATCTGGTTGAGGTATTTTTCAGTATAGGCTTGGGGCTGTCAGCTATATTGGTACTGATATTTGCTCAATGGACCACCAATAGTTTCAATCTCGTATCTGCATCTTTGGGGTTATCTGTCGTGATAAGCATTTTATCGCGGCCAGTGCTGGTTGTATTAATCGCATTGGTTGGTTTGTTATTAGCTTACAACGGCATGATTAATAATTTCACCCGGTTTCTATCACTGTTAGGCGTACTTATTTCTCCAATAGCAGGTGTTTACCTCGTTGAATATTACATTTTTGATTCAGCGCGCTTAAAACAGGATATATCCCCATCTCCGGCTTTGAATTTGGCGGCGGCGGCGGCATGGTTTTGCGGTAGTGTTGTGAGTTTATTAACGTCACCCGATTTTTTTAACCTGTTTAGGATAAGTTCAATTTCTGCCCTGGACGGGGCAATGAGCAGTATGGTGGTTTATATCGCCGTGCATAAAACTTTCCCGCAATTGGCAGATTGATCGCGTCTCTTGCCCATTAGTGGGCGGACGTGGCCCTGGATAAATTATGGTCCGTTATATTGATGCCAGTACGATTGATGATATTGCCCTAGGCGCTGCGGTATTAGGTACTGGCGGTGGGGGAGATCCCTATATCGGTTCTTTGATGGTAAAACAGGTTTTACAACAGACAAGCCCCATTCCTATCCTCAATCTGGATGATATTGAAGATGATAACTTGTTGATCCCATGCAGTATGATTGGGGCGACAACCGTTGTTGTCGAGAAGATCATGTCGGCAGGGCAGTTTGTATCAGCATTTGACGCAATGGAGAGCGTGCTTGGGCAGTCTATTTTCGCAACATTCCCCATTGAAGTCGGCGGTATCAATTCATTGATTCCTTTTATCGTCGCGGCGCAAAAAGGGTTGCCCGTAGTGGATTGCGATGCCATGGGCAGAGCGTTTCCTGAGGCGCAGATGGTGACTTTTTTTCTGGATGGCCTCACGTCGGCGCCTAATACGCTGGCCGATGAAAAAGGCAATTCGGTTATCCTGAATCCTATTGACGGCATCTGGTCGGAACGCTTGTCCAGAGCCATTACGGAACAGATGGGCGCCGCCTGCGCCATGTGCGACTACCCTTTACGTGGCCATCAACTGAAGCAAAGTGCAATTAAGGGAACGCTTTCGCTGGCCCAGAATATTGGCCGAATCCTTCGCCTGGCATGTCAGTCAGGCAGCAATCCTATTCAAGCCTTACAGTCCGTCCTCAATGCACATGTTATTGCTGCCGGTAAAGTTGTGGATATGGAACGTCGCACGACCGGCGGCTTTGCGCGAGGAAAAGTCTTGCTGGAGGGAATGGGAAGTTTCAAAGGCGAGTTGTTTACTGTTCTTTTCCAGAACGAACTGTTGCTGGCTTATCGATCTTCTGAAAACCACGCGCCGACGCAGGATAATCTGCTGGCAGTGGTACCCGATTTGATCTCTATACTGGATAGTGAATCGGGGCGACCGATTATCACCGAACAGCTACGCTACGGTCAGCGGGTCAACGTCATTGCCTATCCGTGCAATGAGAAGTGGCGTACCCCTAAAGGGCTGGACGTTGCCGGGCCTGGCTATTTCGGCTATCCGGTAGATTTTGTGCCGATTGAACAGCTTGCGAGTCGCTGAGGTTATCCCCCTTCCGAGGAAAGAAAGAATGTTAAGAAAAATCGATTATCGCCTCGGTATTGATGTGGGGGGCACTAACACCGATGCGGCGATTCTGGACTCGAATCTTCAGTGTGTAGCGACGGCAAAGTTTCCTACCAGCGATGATATCTATAGTGGTATTGAGCAGGTTATCGAACATGTCCTGATGCAGTCAGGCATCCATCCAGAACAAATTCACTATGCGATGTTGGGGACAACCCAATGTACCAATGCGATCGTCGAGCGAAAAGGGTTGGATCGCGTCGGGCTGTTGAGATTGAGTCTACCAAGCAGTGACAGCATTCCACCGCTGTTTGGCTGGAGTGATGAATGGCGCCAGACGTTTGGTTCGCACTTCTATCAGCTTCACGGCGGTTACGAATTTGATGGCAGAGAGATTCATGGCGTCCAGTATGAAGAAGTGATGGCCGCCTGTGACAAAATGCGCGGGCAGGTGGCGTGTATCGCCATATGTGGCGTATTTTCTCCCGTGAACAATGCTCAAGAACAGCAGGTTGCAAGCTGGGTCAAGGCGGCTTTACCTGATGTTTCGCTGTCGTTGTCTCACCGCATTGGAAGTATCGGCCTGCTGGAAAGAGAGAATGCGACGATCCTCAACGCCTCGTTACAGAGTACGGCCCGCCGCTTTGTGCAAGGTTTTACACAGGCGCTCTCATATCATGGAATTCAAGCCACGCCATTTTTTGGACAAAATGATGGCACCTTGATGTCCGAAGAGACGGTGAAACAATATCCCATTCTGACCTTGACCTGTGGGCCGACCAACTCAGTTCGAGGCGCCTGCCATTTGTCCGGGCTGGATAATGCACTAGTCATTGATGTCGGCGGTACGACAACGGATATCGGCGTGTTGGTCAATGGTTTTCCGCGTGAGTCGGCCATTGCGGTCGACGTGGGTGATGTGCGCACTCATTTCCGTATGCCGGATATTGTGTCCATCGGTATTGGCGGAGGAACCTGTGTACGTCAAAGTAACGAGGGTGATATCGAACTAGGCCCGGACAGCGTGGGTTATCGATTGCTACAGGAAAGTATCAGTTTCGGTGGCGAGACATTGACGCTGAGCGACGTCATATTGCAATTGGATGCCAGCCGGTGGATACCCGAACTGACCGAGGCGCTTCCCGAACTAGATAAGGAACTCTGCCGGAAAGCGTATGCGAAAATGATTGAGCAGGTTGAGAATGCGATCGATCGTATGAAATCATCGGGTGCTCCGGTGCCTGCGATCTTAGTCGGGGGTGGCAGTATTCTGTTGCCGGATACGCTATGCGGCACCAGCCAGGTGGTTCGGCCACAGCATTTTGATGTGGCGAATGCGATCGGGGTGGCGCTCGGACAGGTTGGCACTCAGATCGATAAAGTGATCAGAATGCCCGATGGTGAGCGGGATGGCATCAGGGATGCGTTATATCAACAGGCCATTGCGCTGGCAGAAGAAAGCGGTGCGGTGCCAGGTAGCGTGGCGATTATCGATTATCAGGAGATTCCTCTGGCTTATTTGCCGGGGAACGCGGTGCAGGTGAAGATAAAAGCAGCCGGGCAGTTGGCACAACGCATTGCCCATCAGCCCGGCGGGGACGATGGGCGGTGACCCCGTTGGTGCATCAATACATGACCTTATGCCCATACCCTTCCAGAATTGACTTGATGCGATCCATGGTTTCGGACTTGGGTGGTTTAACACCATCCAGCATGTATTCCTCGCCCATCGCTATCCATTTGTGTTTGCCGAGTTCGTGATAGGGCAGTAACTCGATTTTCTCGATATTCGGCATATCTTGTGTAAACTCACCCAGCATATGCGCGGATTTGTCATCATCTGACCAGCCAGGTACAACGACATAGCGAATCCAGGTTCTTTGATTACGCTTTGCCAGATAACGGGCGAAATCCAGTGTCCGATGGTTTGATACGCCCACCAGATTTTGGTGAATGTCGTCGTTCATCTGTTTCAGATCAAGCATGACAATATCGCTGACGTCCAGCAATTCATCAATGACCGGATCATAACGACGTACAAAGCCATTCGTATCCAGACAGGTATTAATCCCTTCTTTCCGGCAGGCGCGGAACCAGTCGCGTACGAATTCCGCTTGTAGGATCGCTTCTCCACCCGAAGCCGTCACGCCACCGCCTGACGCATTCATAAAATGCCGATAGGTCACGACTTCTTTCATCAATTCTTCAACGGTAATCTCTTTGCCGCTGTGCGTATCCCAGGTATCCCGATTATGACAATACAGACAACGCATCAGGCAGCCTTGAAAGAAGACGATGAAGCGAATACCCGGACCATCAACAGTACCGCAGGATTCAAAGGAGTGGATGCGACCGATTATTGACATTGCAAGGTTTTCTCCAAGTTTGACCGATCAAGAGCGGTCTTTATGAGCACAGTCATAATAAGCCGGACGAACGACCTGTCAGAAATGCCTGACCGCGGCACGCCCGTTGACCAGATGCTGCGTCGAATCAGTTTTGCAAGCCATCCACGCGGCCGCTGCGATAGGGCGCATAGCGGGCTGGCAAAACAGGTTAATATTGTAAGGTTAACGAGGCTGTCTGCATACTGCGGTTATCGCTACAATAAACAGGGTTGCTACCGGTTTAATACGTAAAGGCATAACCCATGAGGTGAGAAAAAGGCCCCACAGTCGTGGAGCCTTTATTTTACGCCCTTTCAGACAGCCATGGAAATTACATTGACTGAGTAAAGGTACGAGTAATTACGTCTTGCTGTTGTTCTTTGGTCAGTGAGTTGAAACGCACTGCATAACCCGATACGCGGATGGTCAACTGCGGATATTTCTCCGGGTTTTCCATGGCATCAAGCAGCATTTCACGATTCATCACGTTAACGTTCAGGTGCTGACCGCCTTCAATGCTGGTTTCGTGGTGGAAGTAACCATCCATCAGGCCAGCCAGGTTAGCTTTACGAACGTCGTCATCTTTACCCAGTGCGTTCGGCACGATAGAGAAGGTGTAGGAAATACCATCTTTCGCATAGGCGAACGGCAGTTTGGCAACGGAGGTCAGAGAAGCTACGGCGCCTTTCTGGTCACGACCGTGCATCGGGTTGGCACCGGGACCGAATGGCGCACCAGCGCGACGTCCGTCTGGTGTGTTACCTGTTTTCTTACCATATACCACGTTAGAGGTGATGGTCAGAACAGACTGAGTCGGCGTCGCTCCACGGTAAGTCGTCAGTTTCTGAATTTTCTTCATGAAACGTTCAACCAGATCGCAAGCCAGTTCGTCGACGCGTGCGTCGTTGTTACCGAACTGCGGGTATTCGCCTTCGATATCAAAGTCTACAGCCAGGCCGTCTTCGTCACGAATGGGTTTGACTTTGGCGTATTTAATCGCGGACAGAGAGTCGGCGGCAACAGACAGACCGGCGATACCACACGCCATGGTACGGTAGACGTCACGGTCATGCAGCGCCATCAATGATGCTTCGTAGCTGTACTTATCATGCATGTAGTGAATGATGTTCAGCGCGGTGACGTACTGTTTTGCCAGCCAATCCATAAAGTGATCCATACGTTCCATCACTTCATTAAATTCCAGAACATCGCTTTTGATCGGATTGGATTTCGGGCCAACCTGCATTTTCAGTTTTTCGTCCACGCCGCCATTGATGGCATACAGCATGGTTTTCGCCAGGTTTGCACGGGCGCCGAAGAACTGCATCTGCTTACCGACAATCATTGGGCTGACGCAACAGGCAATGGCATAGTCATCGTTGCTGAAATCAGGACGCATCAAATCATCATTCTCATATTGCAGAGAAGAGGTATCGATGGACACTTTCGCCGCGTATTTTTTAAAGCTCAGCGGCAGTTTTTCTGACCACAGAATGGTCATGTTCGGCTCTGGAGACGGCCCCATGGTGTACAGGGTGTTCAGGAAACGGAAGCTGTTTTTAGTTACCAGCGTACGACCGTCCAGACCCATACCGGCAAGAGATTCGGTTGCCCATATCGGGTCGCCGGAGAACAGTTCATCATATTCAGGTGTGCGCAGGAAACGAACCATACGCAGTTTCATAACCAGATGGTCAATCAGTTCCTGAGCGTCTTCTTCAGTGATTTTACCGGCTTTGAGATCGCGTTCGAAATAGATGTCCAGGAAAGTGGAGACACGACCGAAGGACATAGCGGCGCCGTTCTGCGATTTAACCGCGGCCAGGTAGCCGAAGTAAGTCCACTGTACCGCTTCTTGCGCAGTGGTGGCCGGGCCGGAAATGTCACAACCGTATTTGGCTGCCATTTCTTTGATCTGGCTTAGCGCATGATGCTGATCGGCGATTTCTTCACGCAGACGGATAGTGGCTTCAAGATCTTCACCGTTTTCCAGTTTGGATTGCAGAGAGGTGAACTGGGCGAACTTGTCTTTCATCAGATAGTCGATACCGTACAGTGCTACACGACGGTAGTCACCGATGATGCGACCGCGGCCATATGCATCTGGCAGACCAGTCAGAATTCCTGATTTACGGCAACGCAGGATGTCAGGGGTGTAAACATCAAACACGCCCTGGTTGTGTGTTTTACGGTATTCAGTGAAGACTTTTTTCAACTGAGGGTCCAGCTCACGGCCATAAACCTTACAGGAGCCTTCAACCATTTTGATGCCACCGAATGGAATCAGTGCGCGTTTCAGAGGAGCTTCAGTTTGTAAACCAACGATTTTTTCCAGGCCTTTGTTGATGTAGCCTGCATCGTGAGAAACGATGGTGGAAGCGACGTGGGTGTCAAAATCAACAGGCGCATGTGTGCGGTTTTCCTGTTTGATGCCTTCCATCACGCTGTCCCACAGCGCTGTGGTTGCTTTGGTTGCGCCGGCCAGAAAGGATTCGTCACCTTCATACGGTGTGTAGTTTTTCTGAATGAAGTCACGAACGTTGACTTCATCCTGCCATTCACCTTTGCTGAAACCTTCCCACGCATTAGCCAGTTTTTCATTCAGATCGGTCATTTTACACCTACCTTTTGTATGGATTTTTTAGAACCCGACGTTGCGGCTGATAGCACCTTAGTGCTTGACTCCACCGCGCAAATAAATTACCCAGTATGTTAAGCCTACCAATAAACCACCACCGATGATGTTCCCGATCGTAACAGGGATCAGGTTATCGGTAATGAAGTGGCTGACGGTTAAATGCTCAAACTGAGACGGCACCATACCGATGGCGTTCCAGAATTCCGGCGCCGCGAAATTTTTGATGACGATCCCCATGGGAATCATGAACATATTCGCGATGCTGTGCTCAAAACCGCTGGCGACGAACATAGCGACGGGTAAAATCATCGCAAACATTTTGTCAGTGAGAGTACGGCCCGAATAGCTCATCCACACGGCCAGACAGACCATTAGGTTTGCCAAAATCCCCAGGCTCAGCGCTTCGACGAACGAGTGCTCAAGCTTGTGTTCAGCAGTTTGCAGGACGTTGAGCCCCCATGCGCCGTTAGCGACCATGTGCTCGCCAGAGAACCAAATAAGGGCGACAAAAAACAAGGCGCCCACCAAGTTTCCGATGTAAACATTGGCCCAATTGTAGGCCAGTTGCTTCCAGGTAATACGTCCACTTGCTTTGGCAATGACAATCAATACGGTAGAGGTGAATAAATCCGCGCCACAAACGACAACCAGCATTAACCCCAACGAGAAACATATACCACCGATCAATTTGGCTATACCAAATGGTATCGTCGAAGTGCCGGTGGTAGAGGTAATATAAAAAACAAAGGCAATTGAAATGAAAACGCCAGCGGTAATTGCCAAATAAAAGGTTGTCCACGGTTGTTTTGTTGCTTTATAAACGCCGGCATCTTCGGCAACTTTTGCCATCGCGGCCGGTAGTAATAGCGTAAAGGGGTTGTCAGCTTTCACACTAACTCTCTCTTGAAAATTATTAGCATAGTGATATTAACAAAGCAATATACGGCAGAATTTGACGTGGATCATATTGCGCGAAACTAGCCAGTGTTAAAGCAAAGCAAAATGAAGGTTTTTTGCGTGTAATATCATGATTTTTAATGAGAAAAAATAGTTTAATCTTTGCAATAAGATTTGAATTTAAGGTCGATGACACATAAATCTGGCGTTAATTAATATCATGCTTTGTGTAATTTAAGTACCGCTTGCATGAAGTAATTTAATTGAATATTCACCATTCAGTAACAACACGTATTTAATAATGCTCCATCCGCAGAGAAATATTTCTCTGCGATAAAATAGCCCTTACATAAATAAGGGCTATTACAAAAATTTTATTGAGAAAAATCGGCGGGTTAAAAAGAGGTCTACGGAATGCTTATGTACACCGTCCTCGTTATTTTCTGCCGTCAAAAGCGGTATCAGTTTTTCTGCCAGTGCCGGCGTTTAGCCTGTTGCAGCTTTTCGTAAGCCGCCAGCAGAGACTGATGCGCAGGCAGGGCGCTGAAGTCAGCATCCACCGCGAAAAGTCCGTGGAAGCACTGTTCACCATAAATCGCGGCGCTGGCGGCATCGACCGTTTCACGTCCGTACATTTTGACAAACGCATCATAGTATTCGGAGGGGTCGCGCTCCGGCTCCAGCGCCAGCAGCAAGAGGGTTTGCAGGCAACGATAATAGTTGCTGCGTTGTGCTGTAAACACGGAATCATTAAAGTCCTGTGTCCACTCGGTCCAGCTCAATGCCAGCTCCAGATCGCCTCCCGCCAGCGCCAACATGGATTTCAACTCACCGACACGCAGCGTGAACCAACCGTTATCCTTACCGGTTGCGATACCAAGTAATTCGCGAACGCGGGTGAAGTCATCAAGGCCTTCGTCGTCCAACTGTTGGATCAACGCCAGATAGTCTTCTTTTTCCCAATGGCTGTCAGGCAGGGCAAGCAGCGTTTCACGCAGATGCGCGCCCATGCTGTTATTCGCCAGCAGCAGGTCTTCCGCGGGATAAATGTCTGACATGCCCGGAACCAGTATACGGCAAGCGTAAACGGACAGATGTTCATAGTCAGCAATATAAACTTCTTTATCTTCCTGCTGGAATATCGCCATTAATGTGGCGAATTCTTCTTCCGTGGTGCCGCTGAAGCTCCAGTCGGCAAACGCGTAGTCGGCTTGCTTTTTGAACATGTCCCAGGAGATCATACCGCTTGAGTCGATAAAGTGGGTTTCCAAATTCGCGTGTTCAGCAACTTCTTCATCATCGAATGTCGGCGGAGTGAAAACATCCAGATCTTTCAGGCCGCGTCCCTGCAACAACTCGGTTACGGTACGCTCAAGCGCCACGCCAAAATCCGGGTGCGCACCGAACGAGGCGAAACAGGTGCCGTTGGCGGGGTTAAACAACACAACGCAAATAACTGGGTATTTCCCGCCCAGTGACGCATCGTAAGCGAAAATGGGGAAGCCTTCTTTTTCCAGCGTGGCAATGGCTTCAACGACGCCCGGATAGCGGTTCAACACGTCTTGCGGAATTTCCGGCAGACTGATGGATTCGGCAATAATGCGGTTTTTGATACTGCGCTCGAACACTTCTGACAACCCCTGAACGCGGGCTTCATTGGCGGTGTTACCGGCTGACATACCATTGGAAACATAAAGATTGCCGATAATGTTCATCGGAATATAAACGGTTTGCTGATCGGACTGACGAGTGAACGGTAGAGCGCAGATGCCGCGCTTCTGGTTACCGGATTGCAGGTCGATCAGATCGCTGGCGCTCAGTTCTTGCTCCGGATCGTAGAATTTGCGCAGGCGAGCATCCAGAATGCCTTCAGGCAGTGAGTCATCCGCAGGAACAGGAAACCATTTTTCATTCGGATAATGAACGAACTCGCTGTTGGCAACAGTTTTGCCAAGATAGAAATCGGCAAAAAAATAGTTGGTCGACAGGCGCTCGAAGTACTCACCTAGTGCCGAGGCTAGTGCGGCTTTCTTGCTGGCGCCTTTACCATTGGTAAAACAGAGCGGACATTCGCGATCGCGAATATGGACTGACCAGACATTTGGCACAGGATTCAGCCATGAGGCCTCTTCGATGTTGAACCCCAGGTCTTGGAGCTGCCGTTGAAAACGGGCGATGGAAACTTCCAGGGCGGCGTCTTTGCCTGGGATAAATGTTTGGGTCATGTTTTTCACTTAGGTATGTATGTAGTAACAGGATGTGCATAATACGGGGTTTTTAACCCAGACTCTAATATTCTAAACAGATTGATAACAGAGTCTGTGGGTCCGACTAATGCGGTGTTTTGTTGGCCAACGTGTTTTGTACTATAGAGAACGATAAGCGTTGCAGCCGCGAGTGGCGAGTGATAAAACCGATAGTAGGTAAAACAGTGCGTTTGGCGCGTTGAGTTTATAACCGACGTGTATTCAACACTTGTGATAAAACGGTCGCTATTTTTCAGATGTGGTGAGGGGAAATGACTCAGGTTTTTAATTTTAGCGCCGGTCCAGCTATGCTGCCGGTTGAAGTATTGCGTCGGGCTGAACAGGAATTGTGTAACTGGCATGGCCTGGGTACATCGGTAATGGAAATCAGCCATCGCAGTAACGAGTTTATGCAGGTGGCGGCTGAGTCCGAACAAGATCTGCGCGATCTGTTGAAAATTCCCTCCAACTATAAAGTCCTTTTTTGTCATGGCGGCGCCCGGGCGCAGTTCGCCGCGGTTCCGCTCAATCTGCTGGGGGATAAATCTCACGCAGACTATGTTGACGGCGGTTACTGGGCCCACAGTGCGGTCAGCGAAGCAGAAAAATACTGTATTCCCAATGTCATTGATGTAAAAAACCGCGTGGGTGACAACTTGCGCGCCGTCAAGCCAATGCGTGAATGGCAATTGTCTGACGATGCCGCGTTCGTGCATTATTGCCCGAATGAAACGATCGATGGCGTGGCGATTGAGGAAGAGCCTGATTTCGGCGACAAGATTGTCGTGGCGGACTATTCATCCAGCATTCTGTCAGGTCCCATTGATGTCAGCCGTTATGGAGTCATCTATGCGGGCGCACAGAAAAACGTTGGTCCGGCGGGCCTGACGCTGGTTATCGTACGTGAGGATTTATTGGGCAGCGCTCGCCGCGAGCTGCCTTCCATCCTTAACTATCAGATTCTTGCCGATAATGGTTCTATGTATAACACCCCGCCGACATTTGCCTGGTATCTCTCCGGCATGGTCTTTAAATGGTTGAAAGAGCGGGGCGGCCTAGTCGAAATGGAAAAATGCAATAAAGATAAGGCGAATCTGCTTTATGGCGCGATCGACAACAGCGATTTCTACCGTAATGATGTCGCTGTCGCTAACCGTTCTCGCATGAACGTGCCGTTCCTGCTGGCCGATGCCGCGCTGGATAAAGTGTTTCTTGAAGAAGCCCAGAGCGCTGGACTGCATGCACTGAAAGGACACCGCGTGGTTGGCGGTATGCGTGCTTCCATCTACAACGCGATGCCCATTGAAGGCGTCAAGGCGTTGACCGAATTTATGGCTGACTTTGAGCGTCGCCACGGTTAATGGTCTAATGGCGTTTTACGCTTGCTTTTTAGAGATTGAAAACCCCGGGTAACCGGGGTTTTTGTGTTCACGATTGGAGAATATATTTCGCATGCAGGAATCCCTGACGCTACAGCCGATTAAACTGATTGACGGTACGCTTAATCTTCCGGGTTCGAAAAGCGTATCGAATCGCGCACTTTTACTGGCGGCCTTGTCTGAAGGGACAACCCGGCTGACCAACCTGCTGGATAGTGACGATGTCCGCCACATGCTGAATGCCTTAAAAGTATTGGGCGTGAACTACCAGCTTTCCGCCGAGCGTACGCAGTGTGAAATTACGGGACTGGGCGGGGCATTGAAGGCGTCCCAACCTATCGAACTGTTTCTGGGGAACGCCGGCACCGCGATGCGTCCGCTGGCGGCGGCGTTGTGCCTAAGCGAAGGCGATATTGTGTTGACGGGCGAACCTCGGATGAAAGAACGTCCGATTGGGCATCTGGTTGATGCGTTACGTCAAGGCGGCGCGAAGATTGATTATCTGGAGCAGGAAAATTTTCCGCCTCTGCGTTTGCGCGGCGGCTTTCAGGGGGGCGAAATCAGCGTCGATGGCAGCGTTTCCAGCCAATTTCTCACCGCGCTTCTGATGACGGCGCCACTGGCGGCGCAAGACACGCAGATTGGCATTTTGGGCGAACTGGTTTCCAAGCCATACATTGATATCACATTGCACATGATGAAAATGTTTGGCATTGAGGTTCGCAATGAAAACTACCAGCGATTTTATGTGACAGGGCGCCAGCAATACCGCTCTCCGGGAGAGTATCTGGTGGAAGGTGATGCGTCTTCCGCATCTTATTTTCTGGCTGCCGCGGCAATCAAAGGAGGCACGGTGCGCGTTACCGGCGTAGGCCGCAATAGCGTGCAAGGTGATATCCGTTTTGCCGATGTGCTGGAAAAAATGGGGGCACAGATCCGCTGGGGCGATGACTATATCGAATGTCAGCGCGGCGAGCTTCGCGCCATCGACATGGATATGAACCACATCCCCGATGCCGCCATGACTATCGCGACAACTGCGTTATTTGCCCAGGGCGGCACCACGATGCTCCGCAATATTTACAATTGGCGGGTAAAAGAAACCGATCGTCTGGCTGCCATGGCGATTGAACTGCGTAAAGTCGGCGCCGAGGTTGTAGAAGGTGAAGATTATATTGGTATTACGCCGCCCGACGTGCTGAAGTTTGCAGAAATTGGTACGTATAACGATCATCGGATGGCCATGTGCTTTTCTCTGGTCGCGTTGTCCGATACGCCGGTCACCATTCTTGATCCCAAATGCACGGCCAAGACGTTCCCGGACTATTTTGAACAATTGGCGCGTTTGAGCAAACAGGCGTAACCATTGCGCAACAGTCCCGGTGAACCGGGTCTGATTCTTCTCTGCGCCAGGTGTGATAATCAGGCGCAGTCTTATTTTCCCCTGTCGATATAACCTTTCTCGTCATTGATGCGTATAATGGAACACCGTAATGTCTAAAACGACATCAACGGGATTTCCCAGTGTTAAGGAGAGGAAGATGGCGGTGACTGCACCGGTGATTACGGTTGACGGACCGAGTGGCGCAGGCAAAGGCACGTTGTGCAAAGCGATGGCGGAAGCTTTACAGTGGAATTTGCTGGATTCGGGCGCGATTTATCGTGTTCTGGCATTGGCGGCTTTACACCATCAGGTGGATATTGGTTCGGAAGATGCGCTGGTTCCATTAGCTTCTCATCTGGATGTACGTTTTATTTCAGCAGACGGGCTGCTGAAAGTGATTTTGGAAGGTGAGGACGTCAGCAATGAAATCCGCACTGAAACGGTAGGCAACACAGCCTCTCAAGCTGCTGCGTTCCCTCGGGTTCGTGAAGCATTGTTGCGCCGCCAACGCGCTTTTCGCGAAGCGCCGGGACTGATTGCGGATGGACGTGACATGGGAACCATTGTGTTTCCCGATGCGCCAGTGAAGATTTTCCTGGATGCCAGCGCGGAAGAACGTGCTCAGCGACGCATGCTACAGTTGCAGGAGAAGGGCTTTAGTGTTAACTTTGAACGTCTTTTATCCGAGATAAGGGAACGGGATGACCGTGACCGTAATCGATCTGTCGCGCCTTTGGTGCCCGCCGCTGATGCATTGGTGTTGGATTCAACGGGAATGGCGATTGATGAAGTGATTAAGCGCGCGCTGGCTTATGCCCGTGAGGTTTTAGCGTAACTATTGCAAATAACTGAATTTTTACCTCTCTGTAAGGATGAACAGCGGGGCATTTAAACAACCCCATCGAGCAGGATGCCAGATGGACGTTAAATTGAAAACTCCTAAGATTATCAACATGACTGAATCTTTTGCTCAACTCTTTGAAGAATCCCTGAAAGAAATCGAAACCCGTCCTGGTTCCATCGTGCGCGGTGTTGTGGTTGCCATTGATAAAGATGTGGTACTGGTTGATGCCGGTCTGAAGTCTGAATCTGCCATTCCGGTAGAGCAATTCAAAAATGCACAAGGCGAACTGGAAATTCAGGTTGGCGATGAAGTCGACGTCGCGCTGGATGCTGTTGAAGACGGCTTCGGTGAAACGCTGTTGTCTCGTGAGAAAGCTAAGCGTCATGAAGCATGGCTGATGCTGGAAAAAGCTTACGAAGAAGCTGCAACGGTTACCGGTGTTATCAACGGTAAAGTTAAGGGTGGTTTCACTGTTGAGCTGAACGGAATTCGCGCGTTCCTGCCGGGTTCTCTGGTAGATGTTCGTCCGGTACGTGACACGCTGCATCTTGAAGGCAAAGAGCTTGAGTTCAAAGTTATCAAGCTGGATCAGAAACGCAACAACGTTGTTGTTTCCCGCCGTGCGGTTATTGAATCTGAAAACAGCGCTGAACGCGATCAATTGCTGGAAAACCTGCAAGAAGGCATGGAAGTTAAAGGTATCGTCAAGAACCTCACTGACTACGGTGCATTCGTTGATCTGGGTGGCGTTGACGGCCTGCTGCATATCACGGATATGGCTTGGAAACGTGTTAAACATCCGAGCGAAATCGTCAATGTGGGCGATGAAATCACGGTTAAAGTGCTGAAATTCGACCGCGAACGTACTCGTGTGTCCCTGGGCCTGAAACAGTTGGGCGAAGATCCGTGGGTCGCTATCGCCAAGCGTTATCCTGAAAGCACTCGTCTGACTGGCCGCGTGACCAACCTGACTGATTACGGCTGCTTCGTTGAAATCGAAGAAGGCGTTGAGGGTCTGGTACACGTATCCGAAATGGATTGGACCAACAAAAACATCCATCCGTCCAAAGTTGTTAACGTTGGCGATGTAGTGGAAGTCATGGTTCTGGATATCGACGAAGAGCGTCGCCGCATCTCCCTGGGTCTGAAACAATGCAAAGCCAACCCATGGCAGCAATTTGCTGAAACCCACAACAAAGGCGACCGCGTTGAAGGTAAGATCAAGTCCATCACTGATTTCGGTATCTTCATCGGTCTGGATGGCGGCATCGACGGTCTGGTTCACCTGTCCGACATTTCCTGGAACGTGGCTGGCGAAGAAGCCGTTCGCGAATACAAGAAAGGTGACGAAATCGCCGCTGTTGTATTGCAGGTTGACGCAGAGCGCGAACGTATCTCCCTGGGCGTGAAGCAACTGGCTGAAGACCCGTTCAATAACTACCTGTCCGTAAACAAGAAAGGTGCTATTGTTACTGGTAAAGTTACAGCAGTTGATGCCAAAGGTGCTACAGTTGAATTAGCTGATGGGGTCGAAGGCTATCTGCGAGCTTCCGAAGCTTCACGCGACCGCGTTGAAGACGCTACACTGGTGTTGAACGTTGGTGACAGCGTTGAAGCGAAATACACCGGCGTCGATCGTAAAAACCGCGTTGTCAGTCTGTCTGTTCGTGCTAAAGACGAAGCTGACGAGAAAGATGCCATTGCCACTGTGAACAACAGCAAGCAGGAAGAAGGCAATTTCTCCAGCGCTATGGCTGAAGCGTTCAAAGCAGCAAAAGGCGAGTAATAACGGTTGAATGAGCGACTGAGGTTGCTCATTCTTGAAACGGTAGTAAGTTATTGTGGTTATCTATAACCGCGCACTTGGAGGAACTATGACCAAGTCTGAACTTATTGAAAGACTTGCTGGACAGCAATCTCATATCCCGGCCAAATTGGTTGAGGATGCAGTGAAAGAGATGCTCGAACAGATGGCTACGACACTGGCCGAAGGTGATCGTATCGAGATCCGTGGGTTCGGCAGTTTTTCACTTCACTACCGTGCACCGCGTGTTGGCCGCAATCCTAAGACGGGGGAAAAAGTTGAGTTGGAAGGTAAATACGTCCCTCACTTCAAACCAGGCAAAGAACTACGTGATCGCGCAAATATCTACGGATAAATCGCTACCGTAATAGAGCGCAACGTCTTATGGTATTACTTGCAACTAATTTTTAAATAAGAGTTTTGAAACGGCGCCTGTTAAGGTGCCGTTTTTTTTATCGTGAACATTCTGGAGGCAGAATGTTTGCAGACCATATACACATGCTTCTGGAGATCCCGCCAGAGATGGGTGTATCGAGTTTTATGGGCTATCGGACGGGGAAAAGTAGCCTGATGCTCTATGAAGCATTTGGAAAGCTGAAGTCAAATATAGAAACCATGAATTTTGTGTCGGGGGGTATTACGTTGAAACAGTGGGTAAAAGTACAACAAAGAGACAGGAATAGATAAAGCACCAACTGGCGCAGGATAAATTAGGGGAACAGCTATCGAGTCCGTATCCACGAAGCCCGATTAGGGGCGGTAGGTGACCCTAAGAATGCAAATGTCAGATTGCGATGCGTCTGTTAGGGCGCGGCTGGTGAGAGAGCCTTACAGGTGCATATGAAAACCCCCGACTACGCCGGGAGGACTTAGTTTAAATGGCTTTCCTTTAACGCTATAATTTTGCTTATCTTTGATAGAAGCTATGCCACTGTGCGTTTTCCCAACCACTCCACTATGAACATGCCCGAAGTACTAACCGCGTCTATGGCAACACAACCGATAGTTTTGCGAATTTGCTCTGCCAGACCGATGGTGGACAATCCGGTACAAGAAAAAGCAATGACTACGGCGCCTTGCTCATACAGCGTTTTAGCACAAGCTAGTGCGCTGGCGCGACCCTCTGGTGTCAGCAGATGGGTGGTTTGGGTCACGCCTTCAGGCCGAGCGTAGAGTACATCTTCTCCCAGCAGGCGGCGAAACGGTGCCGGTGCCTGGTCGCCGATGCCTATAACGGCGACAGGCAGCTTTAGGTTGGCGGCTAGACGTGCGCAGGCGCTGCCTGCGCTGATTACTGGAAGAGAAATCGCCCGACGTAATTCGTCCAGTCCCGGATCGGCGGCACAGCTCAGGAAAATAGCCTGACAACCTTCCCGTTCGTAGGCTTGTCCAAGAGCGATGATTTTGGGAAGGGCTTGTGCCTCACTGCTTGCATCGAAGATGCCGTGAGGCTGATCGGGGATGCAGCGGCTGACTGTCTGCAAGCCGTATTCTTCGGCCAACAGGCGGCCATGCTCTTCCAACAGCAAGGTGTCCTGTGTGGTGAGGACACGAATAATACCCAGCGTCATGAAGAACTCCTTCTCGGATTGAGGACGGCGGCCATTTGCTTGCCCGCCTGACATGTTACAGCGCGAATGGATGGTTGACGGCCATCGTCACCGGTGGCTGCTGGGCCCGGAACAGTACCGCATCATAAGGACCGGCAAGATAGGCCGCTACCTCATCGATACGGATCCAATCGCCTTCCGGTAGGCCGACCACGACCGTATCAGATTGAATACACAGCAGTTCCTCAATACGCTGATCGCGGGTTTCTCCCTGATGTCCTTCAGGGAGCTTATTGGTGTAGTGTGGATTGATTTGAAAATCGATCAGGTGTAACGCATCGAACCCCTGCGGATCGACAATCGGCATGTCATTTGTGGTACAGATGGTCGGGCAGGCCAGATTTGCGCCTGCGCTCCAGCCGATATAAGGGGTCCCATCCGCAACGCGCTGGCGGATAGTCGTCAGCAGATCGCGTTCTCTACAGTGTTTCAACAGACTGAATGTATTACCGCCGCCGACGATAATAATCTCCGCCTCGCGCACGGCTTGTACGGCGTCGTCCACCGCATGCGCCGAGGTGAGGATAATGTCGGTGTCCGTCAGGGCGGCTTGAACTTTAGCGGCGTAGTCGTCCCAGCTTACGGTGACGCCGGCGAAAGGGATAAACACCGCCCGGCGACGATGTTGGATCAGTTGGCTAATCGGGGGCAACGCGTGTTCGAGGTAGCTTTTCCCCGGCAGTGTGCCATTGCTGAGCAGTAGTAATTGCATGTTGATTTCCTGTTTTCTGTCAGAGCAGGCTGGCGATCAGCCGGGCGATCAGCGCATTGGAAAGCAGCACCGGCAGACCGGTAGCCTGGCGCACCACATCGCGGTGACTTTCGCTATAGCCCATGCAGTCCATGATGATCGCGTCGGCCTGCTGGCTCTTGAGCGCGTGGGCCGCCGCGACCAGCTCCGTATCACTACCGTCGTAAGGAGACACGGCGGCATAGACCGGGAGTTTTCGCATTGCTTGCCATTTATGGCCTTCACTGTGCATTTGTTCCGCCAGCGGCACCAGAATGCCGGGCTGACGATCGCCCAGCAGGGCGGCTGCTACCGGCGGGACGATCGTATCTGGTTCAATCAGCCATGCCTGCCGACAATGCAGACCGTGAAACTCGCCCGTACACAACAGCAGAATGATGCCACAGCCCTGTTGTTCCAACTGATTCAGCTTTAGTTGCACCGCGTCGCGCACGGCGTTTTTACCGAGAATGACGGCGTTGCCGTCCAGCAATCGCGTGGTGAGAATGGCTTCGTCGGCCTGCGGTGCAAAGCGCTGTGCGATCTTCTCTCTTGAAAGTTCGTCCAGCACACCGACGTGAGTGCACTCCACTGTTGCGGGCAGGTGGCTCTCCAGTATCGGTGTGATATCGGGACGGGGAGCCTGACCGATGGTAAGCGTCCCCAGCCTGGTATTAAACATGGGCGACGCTCCGTTATTGGCGCTGTTGCAGGTGGGCCAAAGATCCATACAACGACAGCAGGCGCTGATATTCGTCTACGTTGTAGAAATGGCAGGCGCCACGCGTAAATTCTTTGGCAACCTCGACGACGAAACGGACGGCGTCGGCGATATCGACTTCGTGACTTGCGCCGGTGCCGCAACCGGGGACGGTGCTCTCAGTGGTGATGGCGACGCCAACGACAGGTGCAGACGTGGCGATAGATGGCTGGAGGATGCTGTTTATGTGGAACACGTCATTACCATAAGGGGTAATATCCTGCGTGGTAATTGGGAAAGTCATCGGCAGACGGCCCGTCGTCATCTCCATGATGCGCAGCAGATCTTCGGCAACGCGCAAGATATAGCCTTCTTTTACCGTCGGGGACAGCGCAAATCCTTTGTGATTAATAACGCGGTTGCCTTTGGTGGTATCGATAGACAACACGGCGTCCATTTCCGGCGACACTTCCTGTTCATTCATGTCTTCGGTTTCAACCGGAGAATCCATGAAATCCACCGGTTCATGAGGGCGGGTTGGCGCATCCGGACAGATATGGGTGCAGACAATCACGTCGCCGGGCAGACTGTCGCCCAGCGTTTGCATTTTTGCCAGTTTCATCGCCGCGGCGACGGCGGCCACGGCGCCATCGCCGTCGGAAACCAGTCCGATACGCCCAGGGCGGGCGCCGATGCCCCCTAAACGGCCGATAATGCCTAATGTCGGTGCCTGTCCGCCGTGGCGTTTGCCGACCGTACCGGGGATGACCACTTTGACGAAGTCGGTCTTCCCTTTCGGTCCGATAATTTCGCTTACGGTAACCTCGGCCTGTGGGTAGTGGGACAACAGTTCAACCACGGTCTGACCGCTGGCGTTCGCGGAATCAAGAACTTCAATCGCATTTAATGTATGTAAAAGACTCATAACCTATTCTCTTGTTGAAAAGTGATGTATCAGATGCGTTGCAACATCATGATGGCTTACCCCTTTATTTTATTTGCCTGTCCTGCTGGCGAAAATAGAGTGGAAGAAGTTATAGATAGCGTCACCGGCAATCAGACCGGCAGCAAAGACCTCCATCTGGCTGCGCATTGCCGCGCTTCCCCATTTGAGGATGGCCAGTCGCAGTGTAATCCCCAGTATCACGGCCCAGCCTGCCAGCGGGTTTGCAATCAGCAGGCCGGTTGCTAGCAGGACGCCTAACTGACGGCGTGAGCCGCCCAGCCATTGAATAATGGCGCCTGGAACCGCCCACAGCAGCAACGATGTGGCGATATCGCCTGATACGCCGGCTTTGATGGTGGCGACATACACTTTAGCGACAGGGGGAATCAATCCCTGCTGAAAGTAACTCTGGTAGGAAAAATAGACCACGGGGATAGCAACCACAAACGCGACCATGGCGGCAAACAGTTGCTGGCGGCGGCCATCCAGTTCAAAAGCGGCGTCACGTCCGTTGTCCCGCAGAATAAATCCGGCTTTGAGGTCGTATCCCATGTCGGCGAAGGCCGGACCGGTGGCGACGGAAAACGCGCACAGTACCGCCAGCGCTTGCATCGGGAAGCCGATCATCATGCCGATGATCAGCGTGATCAGCGCTACGGCGAATGCCGGAAACCAACCGGAATGCATCGCCGCAAGTCCTACGATCAATTCATGAATAAACGCGGCGAACGCGGCATAGAGCACGAAGATCAGCAACATGGTAAGCGACATTTCATTGTATAGCCCGGTACCGAAGGCAATCAGGGCGGCGAGTCCGATATAACCGATTGCGCCCATGCGCAGCGCGGAAAGGATATGGCGGCGGTCATCGTTGGCCGCTTGCAGAGCCTTGGCGGTCAATACCGCCTGCGACCCGCGTTTTCCCCGGATCAGCGCAATCACCTGAAACAGCGCTACGATCCCCGCGCCAATCATCATTCCGTGAGGAATATAGTGCTGATTGATATCAATGCCCAGTAACGGCTGGCTGTAACCGCGCAGTAAAAGGCCGATGCCGAACATCGACAGCGCCCAGATGTTGCCGATAAACGCGGTGCCCAGGGCGGACATCGGTAATTTGAAACTGGAACCGATGACGCCCAGCGCCAATCCCGCACTCAGCAACACTGCCTGTTTCCCCCCTGTATCCCCGGCTTTAATGGATTCAGCCGCGGCGACGCCGGGAGGCCAGGTGCCGGTCGCCGGAAAAATGGAAGTGTTGAACATGCGGTAAAGCAGATAGCCGTCCAGCAGCATCGCCAGCGCGACACCAATAAACATCGGCAGAATCAGGTCTGGCCGATCGAACAGCCAGGGTATGCCAATCGGCAGCAGCAGGCTGTTTGCCGCGCCGAAAGTCGCCGATGAAATGGCGGTTTGCGCCAAATTCTGCACATGAATGGAGCGAAAGCGCTGCATAAGCTGTAGCGGCACGCGTGCGATCAACATGGCAATTAACGCGCCGATGATCGACGTATTGGGGGTAACGCCGAGCGTGGTCAGCAGTTGGATGCCAATCACGGCCCCGAACAGGCTGAGGATGACCAGAAACAGCAAGGTTAACGGATTGAATGTCCGGTGATGCGCCCTGGATAATGTTTTATCCTGGTGAAAAGGTGAAGGTTGTGACATGTGATACCACTCCTGTAAACGTAATAAATGTGAGAGCGCGGTGTTGTTATGATTATCCGCATCAGCTCAACCAGTAAGGGTCGCCGTACTTCTTGCCAATCGGCATCGCCGCCTGATAGAGCTGTTCGGCCAACAGCAAGATTTCCTGCTGATCCGCCATGGAGGACGGAAAGGTGAGGCAGAACGCGATGCTCTCTTTTGTCTGTGGGTTGTGAACGGAACAACTTACGGAAGCCGTGCCAGGTACGGCCTCATTGACCGCATACGACCAGCGCTGCTGGCGAATGGTATGAATACGTTTCCGTTGCGCAGTGAAGTCGAGGGTGGTCGCGGCCTGCGGCGTCGAACAGTGTTCGGCGAGTTGTTCGTCGGAAAAACGGGAAAGCAACGCGCGGCCGGTCGAGGTTTCCCAGGCGGGAGAACGTGTACCGGGATGGGTAATAACGCGCAAAGCGTGGCGGCCGGGGATCACGCGTAATACCAGCACCTCATCGCCATCCAGTACGGAGAGATAGCCCGTATGTCCGGTACTCTGGCACAGGGCGCGCAAGGCTTGTTCAATATCGTCGGTCAGGGAAGAAACACGATGCACCAGATAGGCTGTTTCTATCAGCAGCAATCCCGGCTGATAACTGCCCGTTGCAGGATCGCGTTGCAGGAATCCGGTTTCACACAACTGTTTCAGCACCCGTGAGGCGGTGCTTTTGGGCATTTGCAAATGAGTGATGAGATCGCCTGCGGTAATGCCGCGCTTAAGTTGGCTCATCAATTTCAGGATATCGGCGGTGGTATTTAAAATGCTCATTGCATGTCTCAAAAAATGGAACATGGTTCTTATATATGAGACTTAGCAGAAAGTATGCCAACACGAGAAGGCCGTCACAAAATGGTATTGCGCAATGGAAATAGTATGGATAAATCAATTTGTTAAAAATTAAAGGGAAGACGAGCTTTTGCGGCGGCTGGGGTTGAGGGAAAAGCGTAACTGCACCAAAAACAAACGCTCAGCTTCAATATGACTCATTCAGTGCATTATTTTGGTGCTTCGTGCTAATCGTTACTTGCTGACGGCAGGGCGCATGAAAAGGGGAGGGGAAAACCGCGCACATCATCCCATGTGCGCGGGGGACGTTACTTGCTGGTGTGGCGGGCTTTCAGGCGATTGATGATGGTCGACAGATCCAAATCCTGATCCTGCAACAGAACCAGCAGGTGATACATGAGGTCGGCCGCTTCATTGGTTAACTCTTCCCGATCGTGAACCGTTGCCGCCAGTGCGGTTTCCAGACCTTCCTCGCCAACTTTCTGCGCAATACGCTTGGTGCCGCTGGCATACAAACGCGCGGTGTAAGAGCTGGTTGGGTCCGCATGTTTGCGTTCGGCTAGCAACTGCTCCAATTGATAGAGGAATGTCCAGTCGCTGGCGGCGGGGGAAAAACAACTGCTGTTGCCCAGATGGCAGGTCGGCCCAATAGGATTGGCCAGAATCAGCAAGGTATCGTTATCACAATCCGGCGTGATTGAAACCACGTTCAGAAAATGACCGGAAGATTCGCCTTTTGTCCATAACCGCTGTTTAGTACGTGAAAAGAACGTCACTCTGCCGCTTGCTTCGGTCGCGTTCAGCGCGTCCTGATTCATATACCCCAGCATCAATACTTCGCCGGAGACCGCATGTTGCACCACTACCGGCAGCATTCCGCCTGTTTTTCCCCAATCGAGTTGGTCTTTTTGCTCGTTGCTTAACACACCCGAATCTCCACGCCTTGTTGCTTAAGATATTGTTTCAGCTCACCGATATTAATGATCTGTTTATGGAACACGGACGCAGCTAGTGCGCCGTCAACATGAGCCGACTGGAACGCATCCAGGAAGTGCGCCATCGTCCCCGCGCCACCGGAAGCGATGAGCGGAACGTGGCAAACGCCGCGTACCAGATTTAACTGGTGCAAATCATACCCATTGCGTACGCCATCCTGATTCATCATGTTCAGGACAATCTCACCCGCACCGCGTTTTTGCACTTCTTCAACCCAGTCCAGGGTTTCCCAGGTCGTGACTTTAGTACGCGACTCATCGCCCGTGTATTGATTGACGTGATAGCGGCCAGTGACCGCGTCGTGCCAGGTATCAATCCCGACAACGATGCACTGCACGCCGTAACGATCGGCCAGCCGGGTAATTAATTCTGGATCGGCCAGCGCAGGGGAATTGATGGAGATTTTGTCCGCCCCGAAAGAGAGAATCTGCCCCGCTTCTTCAACGCTTTTAATTCCGCCCGCGACACAGAAAGGAATATCAATGACTTCCGCTACGCGGGATACCCAGCTCTTGTCGACCACACGGCCGTCAGATGAGGCGGTGATATCGTAAAAGACCAGTTCGTCCGCGCCTTCCTGAGCATAGCGCTGCGCCAGCGGCACGATATCGCCGATGATTTCGTGGTTGCGGAACTGCACACCTTTGACAACCTGCCCGTTACGCACGTCCAGGCAAGGAATTATCCGTTTTGCCAGCATGAAATAGCCTCCGCTACGTTAAATTTTTCTTCCAGCAACGCTCGCCCGACAATCACGCCCTGAACGCCGCTATTGCGCAGATTGGCGATATCCGCCAGGTTACCGATGCCGCCAGAGGCTTGAAAAGCGACCCGCGGAAAGCGCCGGCTGATTTCACGATAGAGTTCGACGTTTGAGCCGCTCAGCGTGCCGTCACGCGAGATGTCGGTACACAGCACATGTTTCAGGCCGAACGGCAAATACAGTTCGACGATTTGTTCAAGCGTCGCCTCTGAGTTCTCCTGCCAGCCGCTGATCGCCACCTGCTTGACACCGTCGGCGCCAATGCGCACATCCAGGGCGAGAACCAGCGCTTCGGCGCCATAGCGCGTGAACCATTGCTGCACCCGCTCTGGCTCTTTGACGGCGGTGGAACCAATCACCACACGGCGGGCGCCGGCTTCCAGCAGCGCTTCAACGTCCTGTTCATTACGGATGCCTCCGCCCACCTGAACCGGGACATGGACGCCCGACAACAATTTTTTGAGCAGCGGGATCTGACGGGCGGCAGGATCTTTGGCTCCGGTCAAATCAACCAGATGTAAAACCTGTGCGCCCTGCCGCTGATAATCCTGTAACCGCGGCAGCGGATCGCTGCCGTATTGACGCTGTTGACCGTAATCGCCCTGATGTAAACGGACGACCTGCCCGTCAATCAGATCCAAAGCGGGAATAATCATGACGATTTACATCTCCAGAAAGTTTCTCAGCAACTGAGCGCCGGCGGCGCCGGAGCGCTCAGGGTGGAATTGGACGCCAAAGAAGTTATCTTTTTCCACGGCCGCGGTAAACGCGTCGCCATAACGGGTCTGGGCGATGGTATTGGCGCAGACCGGCATGGCGTAGCTGTGCACGAAATAGAAATAAGCATTG
The DNA here is from genome assembly GCF_005484945.1 of Brenneria rubrifaciens. Taxonomy (NCBI): domain Bacteria; kingdom Pseudomonadati; phylum Pseudomonadota; class Gammaproteobacteria; order Enterobacterales; family Pectobacteriaceae; genus Brenneria; species Brenneria rubrifaciens. The sequence goes on along the minus strand of NZ_CP034035.1, from coordinate 2,178,178 downwards.
TCATCGATATCGCGGAATAGGCGATGTCCCGCCTGCGGGAACACCTGATTCCAGCCCATATGGGGTAACGGCAGTCCGCGATCGCACATGCGTTTCACGGGTTCATCAACGATGCCCAGCGTTTGGATGCCGCCGTTTTCATCGCTGGATGTTCCGAGCAACTGCATACCCAGACAAATGCCGAGCACCGGTTGGGTACAAGCTTTGATGAGGTCGATCAGATTGCGTTCAGCCAGTTGACCCATCGCCGCCTGCGCGGTGCCCACGCCGGGTAGAAACAGCTTATCGGCATGCAGCACAATCTCGGCTTCAAGGCTGACAACCGGGTCGTAGCCCAGGCGTTGTACGGCGTAGTTGACCGAAGAGAGGTTGGCGCAGCCAGTGTCCAGAATGACGACATTCATTACAGCACCCCTTTCGAACTCGGCAACGTGTCGCCCTCTACCCGGATAGCCTGGCGCAGCGCACGGCCAAACACTTTGAATAGGCTTTCCACCCGGTGGTGATCGTTGCGCCCTTTGGTTTTCAGATGCAGGGTGCAACCCATGGCGTAAGAAAGCGAACGGAAGAAGTGTTCCACCATTTCCGTGCTCAGATCCCCCACGCGCTGGTAGCTGAACTCCGCTTTATATTCCAGATGCGGACGCCCGGAAATATCCAGCGCGCAGCGCGCCAGACATTCGTCCATCGGCAGAACGAAACCAAAGCGGCCGATGCCGCGCTTGTCTCCCAGTGCTTTGTTCAACGCTTCCCCCAGCGCCAGACCGGTATCTTCCACGGTGTGGTGGTCGTCAATGTACAGATCGCCCTTGACTTCAATGTGCATGCGGAAACCGCCGTGGGTGGCGATTTGATCCAGCATGTGGTCGAAGAAACCGACGCCGGTGTTGATTTTGCTGCCGCCTTCCCGATCCAGCCAGACGTTAACGTCAATCGCCGTTTCTCGCGTCACGCGGTTAACCTCCGCGTGCCGGTCGCGTTTCGTCAACTGGCGGGTAATATCCTGCCAGTTCAGCGTTTCACGTTGATAACGCAATCCGCTGATGCCCATGTTCTGCGCCAGTTGCAGATCGGTTTCCCGGTCGCCGATGACATAGCTGTGAGCAAGATTGATCACGCCATCGTGCAGATACTCGGTCACCAACGCGGTTTTGGGTTTACGGCACTCGCAGTTGTCCGCCGGCAGGTGAGGGCAAATCAGAATTTCCTTAAACTGAATACCCTGAGACGTCAGAATCTGCATCATGAGATTGTGCGGGGGATCGAACGTTTCCCGCGGGAAACTGGCGGTGCCCAGACCGTCCTGATTGGTGATCATCACCAGCGCATAGCCTGCTTTTTGCAGCGCCAGCAGTGACGGAATGACATCTGGCTCAAACGCCAGCTTGTCCAACCGGTCGACCTGGAAATCCTCAGGCGGTTCGGCAATCAAGGTTCCGTCACGGTCAATAAAAAGGTATTTCTGGCCCACATTGGCTCCTTAACGATTAAGCGTTGATGCCCGGCAGTGATTGCAACGCGTTGATCACGCGCTCACATTCATAACGGTTGCCGATTGTAATGCGCAAGCAACCGGTAAGTCCGGGTTGCTTATTTTGATCGCGCAGGATAATGCCTTGATCCCAGAGCGTCTGGAACACCTGGCTGGAGGTGGTAAAACGCACCAGCAGGTAATTGCTTTCACTGGAGAAAACGGTTTCGACACAGGTCAGCGCAGCCAGTTGCTCAGCCAGCCAGCGGCGGTTTTTCACCATCTCGGCCACGTTTTGCCGCATTCTGGCCACACCTTGCGCGCTCAATGCCTGCGCGGCGATGTCGGCAACCGGCAGGGAGAGGGGATAAGGGGCGATGACTTTCAGCAACATCTGGATCACGTCAGCATTCGCCAGCGTAAAGCCACAGCGCAGTCCGGCGAGAGAAAAGGCTTTTGACAGCGTACGCAGAATGACCAGATGCGGATATTCTTCAAGCCAGCCAACGGTCGATGCCTGCACACAGAACTCGATATAGGCCTCATCAATGACGACCAGCGCTTTGCCTTGCGTCAACGCCAGCAGGCGGCGCAGGTCTGGCTGTTTTATCAGATTGCCGGTCGGGTTGTTGGGGCTGCAAACATAAACCAGCTTCACGCCGTCCAGTTGCCGTTCGATTGAAGCCATGTCCAATTGCCAGTCGGCAGTGGATTGCGCTGCGCGGCGTTCAACACCAAAGGTTTCCGCACTGACGGCATACATGCCATAGGTCGGCGGACAGAAAAGGATGGCGTCTTTGCCGGGCTCGCAGAAAGCGCGAATCAGCAGTTCGATGCCTTCGTCCGCGCCGCGGCTGACCAAAACCTGCTCAGGCTGGACGCCCGCATATTCCGCATAACGGTTTATCACCGCTGCGGGCTGACACTCCGGGTAGCGGTTCAGCGTCTGCAACGTGAGTTGAAATTCCGGGGCCTGCGGATATTCGTTGGCGTTAAGCCAGACATCGCCATTGCCGCCCAGCCTGCGGGCTGACTGATAAGGTGTCAGGGCGCGTACATTGGCGCGAGCCAGTTCTTCAATACTCATGCTTGCTCCTTCAGCGCGGCGACGCGGAGAGTGACGGCGTTTTTGTGGGCGGTGAGCTGTTCGGCCTGCGCCAGCGTTTCAATGGTCGGCGCCAGTTGCAGCAACCCTTGTGGCGTTAACTGTTGCACCGTCATTCGTTTCTGGAAGTCGGCCAATCCCAGGCTGGAATAGGTCGAGGTATAACCGTAAGTCGGTAACACATGGTTAGTGCCGGAAGCGTAATCACCAGCGGATTCCGGCGACCAGTCTCCCAGAAAAACCGAACCGGCGCTGGTAATGCTGTCGACCAGCGATGCCGCGTTGCGCGTCTGGATAATCAAATGTTCCGGGCCGTACTGGTTGCTGATCTCGATACATTGCGCCAGATCGCGGGCCACAATCACGCGGCTGCTGGATAACGCCTGGCGGGCAATCTCGGCGCGGGAAAGCTGGGTAAGCTGTTGCGCCACCGCGTCGGCAACGGCTTTGGCGATGGCAGCATCGGGTGTCAGCAGGATAACCTGTGAGTCCGGGCCATGTTCCGCCTGTGAGAGTAAATCGGCCGCCACGAACGCCGGTGTCGCGCCGCTATCGGCGATCACCAGCACTTCGGAAGGTCCGGCGGGCATATCGATCGCCGCGCCATCAAGCTGTTGGCTGACCTGACGCTTGGCTTCCGTGACGAAGGCGTTGCCGGGACCAAAGATTTTGTCCACTTTGGGGACGCTTTCGGTGCCGAAAGCCATAGCGGCAATCGCCTGGGCGCCGCCGAGCTGGAACACTTCCTGTATACCGCACAGTTGAGCGGCATACAAAATTTCATCGGCAATCGGCGGCGGAGAACATAAGACAACGCGTTTGCAACCGGCGATACGCGCTGGCGTACCCAACATAAGCACCGTTGAGGGCAGAGGGGCCGATCCGCCCGGAATGTATAACCCGACGGTAGCCACCGGACGCGTGAGCTGCTGGCAGCGCACGCCAGGCTGAGTCTCAACATCGACGATGGGTAATTGCTGAGCATTGTGAAAGGTTTCGATATTACGTACGGCCACCGCCATAGCCTGTTTCACCTCTTCGCCCAGCCGGGCTGAGGCGGCGGCTATTTCCGTTTCGGTGACGCGGATGGCGTCGACCTGAATTTTGTCGAACATCGCGCTGTACTCGCGAAGTGCCCGATCGCCGCTGCTTTTCACGTTTGCCAGAATATCGTTGACGATACCGGTGATGCGCTCTGACTCGGTAATAGCCGGGCGCGTCAGCAGGTTGCGCTGCTCTTCAACGGAGCAACGCTGCCAGTCAATGAGCGTATTGAAACTACCGGGAGTACTGAGATTGACAGTACTGAGATTGGTCGTGTTGTTGGGCATCGACATCACTCCATCATTTTTTCAATTGGCAAGACCAGAATTGAGCTGGCGCCGAGCGATTTGAGTTTTTCCATGGTTTCCCAGAACAGGGTTTCGCTGCTGACCATGTGCATAGCGACGCGGCTTTGATCGCCAGCCAACGGCAGAACCGTTGGACGTTCGGCACCCGGCAATAATGAAATGACTTCTTCCAGGCGCTCGCTTGGCGCGTGCAACATAATATATTTTGATTCACGGGCCTGAATAACGCCCTGGATACGCGTCAGTAATTTGTCAATCAGCGTTTGTTTATCGGCGGGCATTTCACCATCACGCTGAATCAGGCAGGCTTTGGAACGATAGATGACTTCTACTTCGCGCAGGCCGTTCGCTTCCAGTGTTGCACCGGTTGACACCAGATCGCAAATCGCGTCTGCCAGCCCGGCGCGCGGCGCGACTTCAACGGAGCCATTCAACAGGCAGGATTTGAAGCTGATGGATTGACGATCGAGATATTGCTTGAGCAGGTGAGGATAGGACGTGGCGATGCGTTTGTTTTGCAGACACTGCGGCCCGGTATACTCATCGTCAAGCGCCACGGCCAGAGACAGGCGGCAACCCCCGAAATCCAGACGGCGCAGGGTAAAGTAGCGCGGATCTTCGCCCTGAGCGCGGCGGTTGAGCAACTCTTCCTCCAGAACGTTTTCCCCAATAATCCCCAAATCGACAACACCATCCATAACCAAACCCGGGATATCATCATCGCGGACGCGCAGAATATCGATCGGCATGTTCTCAGCTAAAGCGATGAGACGTTGTTGCTGTAAATTGATTTTAATGCCACAACGAGCCAACAGTTCGCGTGAGTCGTCGCTCAGACGACCAGACTTTTGCATTGCTATCCGTAAACGTGTTTTATCCAGCATGGAAACCTCATTAACCTGTCAAATTAAATACTTTTTTTAAAAAACATGGGCCAATAAAAAAGCCCTCGGAAGCAATCTTCCGGGGGCTCTCTTTTCGCTCTACACCACTGGAAGATCTGAACGTCTTCCAGCACCAATCGCCTGAAAGACTAGTCAGGATGATGGTGATGATGGTGGTTAAATAGAACGCATGTCATAAATTGTCTCTTGGTGATACCAGTCTACTACTGCCTGCCGGATAACCTAAACCATGTAGTGGTCTTTGCGCAACACTTTTTTACTTAAGAGGACGATTGGCAAGGCAATGTTGTTACAGGCTATAGTAGCGAGACGAATCGTAGCGAGATGGATGCCGCGTTGGATTTGGGGGGAGTAAATGATGAAAAAAGTGGCGATTGTCGGATTGGGCTGGCTGGGTATGCCGCTGGCATTAGCGTTGAACGGGCAGGGCTACCAGGTTGTCGGCAGTAAAACGACGATTGATGGCGTTGAAGCCGCCCGGATGAGCGGTATCGAGTGCTATCTGCTTCAACTTACTCCCGAATTGGCATGTGATGCCGATGAACTGAACGCGTTATTGCAGGTGGATGTGCTGATTATCACGCTTCCCGCCAGCCGAACCGCGAAAGGCGGGGAAGGTTATGCCCAGGCGGTGCGGCAATTGGTTAATACGGCCCGCGTTTTTCATGTGCCGCGCATTATGTTCACCAGTTCGACGTCCGTCTATGGCGGCACCGTGGGAACGGTAAAAGAAAACTCGCCGTTAAACCCGGTCACTCGCGCGGGCAACGTGCTGGTATTGCTTGAGCAATGGTTACAACATCTGCCAGACACCGACGTCGATATTCTGCGTCTGGCGGGACTGGTTGGCGGTGAACGTCATCCTGGCCGTTTTCTGGCGGGGAAAACGGGATTACCTGACGGGGCTCACGGTGTGAATCTGGTTCATCAGGAAGATGTGATATCGGCGATGCAACTGTTGCTGAAACGGCCGCATGGCGGGCATCTTTATAATCTTTGCGCGCCAGCGCATCCCGCCAGACAGGATTATTATCCCGCTCAGGCTCGCAAACTGAATTTGCCGCCGCCGCAATTTGCTGCGGGTGACAACACGGTTCCAGAACGTCTGGTTGACGGCCAGCGGATTTGTCATGAGCTCGGGTTTGAATATCAATACCCCGACCCGATGACGATGCCGCTAAATTAATCAGTTCGGCTGTTCGGACGCTTGGCTGGTTGATTTTCCTAAAGTTGGATGCCCGTTGTGCCGATACCGTTTGTACCGATTTGTATCTTGTGGTTCATTAAGGATATGCATCAATATATACCATTGGTTATAGGGCGGGGATGAAAGCAGTGGATGAAAATATAAATGAACAGTTTGTTAAACGAAATAAACTGGCTATCTGCGCGACGCTACGCGAATTAAAGAAAAATGACACGGCCGTAATGATTAATCACTCTCATGGTCAGTTTATCAGTAAAATTCTCGAGGTGATGCCCAATAATGATATCTTTGTTTTTGACCTAGGTAGTGTGGAGCACGAGAACAGTCGGGCGTTGTATGCCGGTTCGCTGTCTTTTGTCGCTGAACCGGCGGGCGCTAAAGTCGAGTTCAAGGCGGAAATAGTTCGTACTGTCGATTTTCAAGGATTTCCGGCGTTTACCGCAGCCATTCCCGAGCAGCTTTATTTTATTCAACGCAGAAACTATTTTCGCATCAATACCCCATTATGGCCGCCGCTAATCTGCCGTGGGGAATTACCCGATGAAAGTCATTTTCAATTCACGATCAAAGATCTCTCTCTGGGGGGACTGAGTTTGTGCACTGATCGTGATACGTCAGATTTGTTGAAACAAGGCGATATTATTGAAAAGGTTGAGATGGACCTTGATGAATATGGATTCTTTTGTGTCGACTTACAGTTTATCGGCCAGTCTGCGGTGAAAGCTGTCGATAACAAAGGTGAAATTAAACTCACCCAGCGCCTGAGCTTTAAATTTCTGGCTTTATCCGCCGCGCAGGAGCGCGATTTACAGCAGATTATTTTTGATCTCGAAAGATTACAGATTGAGAAAAAGAAGAAATTTCAGGATATGTAATTTTTTGCTACCACCTTTTCTTCCGCTTTACTATGGCGGGTATCCAGCCCGCCACCTTATCAAACCGCCGTTCGCCATGATTGGAAGACTAGCCGTCAACGGGTCAATGCCTGGGCATGGGCAAAGAGCGCTTTAATTAATTCGGTTTTTTGTTTATCCCCCTCGTAGCGCTGATAAAGCGTATCCAATTCCGCAATGTATTCTTGTAGCCGCTCAGCGGAAAATATCGCCTGCCGGTGACGTAACCAACGCTGTTGTTCACCATGATCGAGCGTGCTGGGGAAGTTACGGGCACGATAGCGGAACAGCAGCGGCTCCAAACGGTTATCAACAAATTTGAGATCCAGCGCCGGGAGATTCTGTGGCGCCGTTTCTTGGATAATTTTCATGGACATACGATCCGCATCACCGAAAAAGCCATCGTACAGCCGGAGATCGACATCGCTGGCGGGCGGGAACGCCGCAGATTCGGCAAACAGTTCAACGACTTTTTCCCTGACCTGCGTGTTCTGTCGCAGCAGAGCCAGATTATCCAGACAGCGCTGACGTTCAATCCCCAGCCGAGCGGCGTCTTCCGGCCGCAGCGTGCTGGCAGGCGCAAGAACCGGACATTTGTTGATATGAACCAGCTTGATCGGCACCGGGCTCTGATCGTCGGCCAGTTGTTCCCGCCGCGTATACAGGCGTTCACGTAACGCGTCGACGGTCAGGGTCATCAAGGGGGACATATCACCAGTCAGATCGCACATGATGACGGCATTCCGGTTATCCGGGTGCCAGGCGAGCGGCACTACCCAACTGGTGTTGCCTCTTGCCGCGCCGAACATACCGGAAACATGCACAAGCGGCTTCATTCGCGGAATATCAATCAACTGGCTGACTTTGTTCTTATTACGTAGCTGGAACAGATAATCGAAAAGCTTGGGCTGAGCCTGTTTCAGCAATTTTGCCATGGCAATTGTGGCATAGACATCGGACATCGCGTCATGAGCGTGTTCGTGCGCAACGCTGTTGGCTTTAGTCAGATGCTCCAGCCTGAAGCTGGGTAACCCCTCCTCGTTTTCAGGCCAGATAATGCCTTCAGGACGCAAGGCGTAACACGCACGCAACGCATCGAGTAAATCCCAGCGGGAATTGCCGTTCTGCCAACTGTAAGCATAGGGATCATAAAAGTTGCGGTAAAAAATATTACGGCTGACTTCATCATCGAACCGGATATTGTTGTAACCCATAATACAGGTGCCGGGCACGCTGAAAGCATCGTGAATATGGCGGGCAAACTCGGCTTCATTCACCCCTTTGATCATGGCCAACTGGGGGGTGATCCCGGTGATCATCACTGCTTCGGGTTCAGGCAGATAGTCATCGGTCGGCTTGCAGTAAATAATCAGCGGATCACCAATGATATTGAAGTCCATATCAGTGCGGACACCGGCAAACTGTGCGGGACGATCGCGTGCCGGATGCTTGCCGAACGTTTCGTAGTCGTGAATGAAAAAAGTGGGGAGTGTTTTATTGGCCATATTTACATTTGACGAAATATACATTCTCAGGCGAAAACCGGTAACAAAGTGCTAAGGATAGCATTGAATAACGTTTTCTATCGCGCTTTCCTGATGTGTGTCAATTTCCACGATCCCATAATCGCTGGTCATCTGTACGCGCGTTCGGTTACAATTTTATTTCTTAATACGAATGATAATTAAATGCTTTACTGCTTGAAGATCTCTTAGACAGCCATAAGAAAAAACGACCAGGAGGGGAAAATGCGGGTAAACGTAGCGATTGCGGTGAAAGCAACATTAGTGGCGTCAATGCTGGCGCTGGCCGGGTGCGATCAGCCATCATCAACGAGCGAAGAAACACGTACGATCAGTATCGAGCATGCTCAGGGAACGACTCAGGTGCCGCAGCCGCCTAAAAAGGTCATCGTTTTTGACCCGGCGATCCTGGACACGTTGGATGCACTGAAAGTGAATGTTGCCGGGGTGCCGAAGAGTGGTACGCATTTACCCGATTTTCTCTCCAAATATAGCGGCGCTGACTATCTTGACGCGGGTACGTTATTTGAGCCGAAATATGAGGCGCTTAGCAGCGCCGAGCCGGATCTGATTATTGCCGGCGGACGTACCCGCGACGCCTATGACAAACTGAGCGCCATTGCGCCGACCATATCCATGGATGTTGATGAACATCAGTTCATGAACAGTTTTGCCCAGCGTATCGAACAACTGGGCGCGATTTTTGATAAAGAAGAGGAAGCCAAAAAACAACTGGCGGACTTCAGGCG